>NZ_OUMZ01000007.1:0-320203 GCF_900327775.1 Roseovarius sp. EL26 | reverse complement strand
TCAACTGGCGCAAACGGGATGGCGACTGGACAGGTGCTAGTGACAATTTCGCAGACAGTCACGCGAATGCCCTGATCATGGGCCCTGCGGGACTAGAACGCAGAACGGATGTCTGGATCGGGGTAACGCTTCTGGCTCCTCATGTCAGATATCCCGACCATTGCCACCCTCCCGAGGAAACCTACCTCGTGATTAGCGATGGCGTTTTCCGAAATGACGAAGCCGATTGGTGCACGCTTGGGCCGGGTGGATCATTTTTCAATCCCCCGGGGATCACGCATGCGATGCGTTCGGACGCGAAGCCTCTGCTCGCGTTTTGGGTGCTAAACGCGCAACCCAGCAGCTTTGCATCACGCCCAACACCGGTGCCATGAGAACCCGACCTTAGCCACGGCAGTGTTTCGCGATCTCGCGGTTCAGCAGACCGGTTTCAACCAGTTGGCAGCGATTACGCGCCTCGTAGTAATAGCCGCGGGCGTACCACATGACGGCCTCATCCATATCACCATCTGACACCAACCATGCGCCTCGCAAATATTTCACAGCCCAGCGCAAATTCGTTTCAGCATCCAACAGGCCAGACGGCTTTCCCTTAAATCCCATTTGCCCCGCTGTCGCTGGCAGGATCTGCATCAACCCGTAATATGGCCCGTTGCGCGCTGATGGCCTGTAATCGCTTTCGCGTTGGATCACCTTGTGCACCAATGGGCGTGGCACTTCATAAAGATCCGCATATTCATTGATCAACAAGCGCAACTCTGGGGTCTCACCCGGATAGAGCGCAGGTGGCACGTCGCTTGCCTTCTTCCCACCCGAGCACGCCGCAAGAAACAGCCCTGCTGCCAACACTAAATATCGCATCATGTCTCTCACCTTTGTTCAATGATGGCAGTGATACCACTCCCACGTGGACGTACAATGTGTCGTCCGGCAATTCAGACAATTGAGCAAAGCTTCTCTTATCCACTTACATCAGACCTGATGCATATCCATTCGGAATGGTGACATTTTAAACATATAACAGTAAGAACACCGCTATATGCAGTCCTAAGCACGGATGCACGCGCGGAGCATGTCTTTTGGCCTTTATAAGTGAACTTCACTATTCCAACGCTTACGCCGCAAGCAGTGGCACGCGTGAATTTGTGGAAATCACGCTTGCGCCCGGCGAAAATCCTGCAGATTTCCAGGTTGGGTTTTACAATTTCACCGGCAATGTTGGTCTGGTCGTCACATTGAATGACCCTGCATTGACACCAACCACTCTGCCGGATGGGAGCACAGTTTATGTCATCGGACGACCGGATTTCAATATTCTGCTGACCGACCCTGACGGCGGGGCAACGGGCATCAACTATGAAGCGGTTGCCCTTGTGGATACAGCCAATTCAACAGTTGAACAGTTTTGGGATATCGGTGGCGGCACTCAGCAAATCACGGCTAATGACGGCCCGGCTATGAATGCCCAATCGACCACAATCAACCCGCCGACCGGGCCGAATGCCTCGACCTATACCATACAGTTTTCTGCCGACGACCCGACATCACCAATCTTTGAACCTGTAACCGAAGGGGCGCCCGTATGCTATTGTGATGATGTTCAGATCCTAACAGCCACTGGGTTACAGCCGATCGGCGCCGTTGATATTGGCACAACGGTTCAGACAGTCGGTCAATCGCTGCAGAAAATACGCTGGATAGGACGGCAGTACATATCCCCTCGCCGCCTTTCCAAGCAACCCAACATCCGCCCTGTGGTGATCTCAGCGGGTGCACTTGGGTCAGGACTACCTCAGCGTGATCTGCGCGTATCCAGACAACATCGGATCGCAATCTCTGGCCCGATTGCAAAACGAATGTTTCATGCAGATCAGGTACTGATCGCGGCAAAGGATCTGCTTCCATTACCCGGGATTTTTCGCGACGACAGCTTATCCCCTTTTTCCTATGTGCACATTGCACTTGACCAGCATAGCCTCATCAAGGTCGAGGGCATCACGGCAGAAACCTTGTTACCCGGCCCAATGGCACTGACTGCACTTTCTGACGTGGCAAGAGAAGAATTGCTGTCGATTTTCGGGGCTGATGCATTAGGCGATATGGTCGACAATCCTGCCCTCCCGTTGGTGTCCGGGCCAAAAGCCCGTAAAATGATTAAGCGTCACCAACGGAATAATCTGGGTTTAATTGGCTAAACTGCGATCTAATGCGATCGCAGCGCGACCTGCTCATTACGGATCAGATCGACCATTGCAGCCACATGAATTTCAAGCGCATCAATCACCGGAAACCCCGGGGTCTGCCCTTCAAAAGCCAACCCCAAGTCAGTGCCAGCAAGCAAAATTGCCTCTGCCCCCTGATCATCAATCATGCGTTGGCCCGCAGCAAAAAACAGATCACGATCAGCTTGCGCGCATTCGCCTGACAGGGCCACTTTCATATAAGTGTCTCCCAATTCTGCCACCCCAGTCTGGGGCACAACCGCGTGCACTTTCTGCAAACGTCCAAACAGTTTTGTGGTTAGAACAGATGGGCTGCCCAGCAAACCAATGCGATCTATGCCCTGCTGTGCGCAATACTCATCGACGGGATCGATCGCGCTCATGACTGGCAGGGGCGATAATGCTGCCACCTCGTCATAACAAAAATGCCCGGTCAGTGCTGTGATCGTCGCCATATCGCACCCCGCGCCTTTTAACTGCATAAGGTGCTTCACAAATATCTCGGCCTGTGCGTTACGGCGGCCCGATGTTGCATTGCTTGCCAAAGCTGAAACATCCGCATGGACAATGGTTAGCTTCAAAGGCAAGTCTTCCGCCTTAAAAACCTCAACCAGTCGGCGATAATAGGCGATTGTTGCCGCTGGCCCTATGCCACCAATCAACCCGATATGCATGGTATCCTCGTTTCTTTATAAGGGACGGCACATTCGTATCATACACAGACCTACCACAAATCATCAGAATTCCGGTCAGAAAATCATCCTGCAACGGGCACACCAAAGACAATCAACACTGCGTAATCTTTCTTGCGACACCCAGACACCAAAGGTGGGCTTTCGCCCGGTTTAAGCGGAAAGACATCACGGTTTGCATTCTCAGGAGAGCAGGTTTCCGTTTCCCCCACCGGGGTATACCGCGCAGACCGACAAGGCCCATGGGTCACATTGGCAATCGTTTTATCATCACTCAACGACCAACTCTGGCGACCTTCCTCATCAGGGGGGTCAACCGTTAGCAACGCAATATGTTCTTCGCCATTGGTGACATAGTATTGCCCCGCAGATATTGGAAACTCCGGCGCTTTCATGATCAGGCCGTTTTCATCCAACCACCAGTCATCAATATCAAACCGCCAGCCTGTCGGCCCGATCCCACCGACGCTACGCAGGGCCTGATAATACTTCAACCAAACCCCGATTGGGCCGGGATCTTGATGCCAAATACCCCAGGTTTCCGCCCCGCTTCCCGACGTCGCCCCCTCGGGTGCCAGCGCCGCAATATACTTTGTTGGAATTCGTCGGTAATTGGCAGCAAACAATGCGGTTCCACGCCCTGCAAAAAGGCTGGCAAGAGCTGCCCCAATCCATTTCCGCCTGGTCAGCTTCGGACCTCGCATTGCCCTACCTCCAATAACTCACTGCTCTTCATGACCCATTCAGCTCAGGCTTTCCAACGCCTGTTTCGCCTGATCACCCAGCCACGCGGTCATTTTCTTGTACGGCACCGGACCATAGCTGATCCGAGCAACTCCCAGCTCTGCCAACCTACTATTTTCCGGCGTGTCCGGCAGAGCTATGATGTTCACTGGCAACTCAACCGCCGCGCACAGGTTGGCAATCATCACTTCATCTTTCAATGCGGGCGCAAAGAACCCGCTGGCCCCTGCCTCCGCATAGGCTTTGGCTCGGGCGATAGCCTCATCCAGCATCGCCTCGGAATGATCCTCGGGCGCTGCTTTCAAAAACAGATCCGTACGCGCATTGATAAAGGCAGGAATACCTGCGTCCTCGCACGCCATGCGCATGGCCTTCACCCGCGTGGCTTGAACCTCAACTGGATGCAGATCAGAGCTGCCAATCACTTGGTCCTCAAAATTAAAGCCCACAACACCAGTGTCCAATGCGCGGGTTACATTGGCTTTAATCCCTTCGGCATCCGTCGCATATGCCCCCTCAAAATCAAGACTGACCGGAACATCAACAGCCCTTACAATCCTTGCTGCATTTGCCAACGCCTCTTCCAAGGGGATGTGCTGCCCATCCGCATACCCCTGCGCCATGGCCACAGGTGCACTGCCCGTTGCAATCGCAGTGGCGCCCGCCTCGGACACGACCCTGGCACTGCCAGCATCCCAGATGTTAAATAGGACCACTGGCTGCCCCTTAACATGCAGGGCTGCAAAGGCCTCAGCGTTTTGAATTTGCGTGGTCATATCATGATCCCCCTTTGACTACGATCAACTCCTAGCAAGGCAACACCTGACGGCACAGACTTATTCACATTAATTATTTCACGTTTTCGAGACAAACAGCTTCGCACGATACGCCTTCGAAACGTTTATGCTCGTCATTTCATCGTTTGCAGTGCTGGTGTGGCGTACCTCGCCTTATTCGCCACGTACCGGCAACGCGCTAAGCTTGGTTTCTGGCGCAAACAGATGGTACGCATAAAGATCCGTCCATTCGACCAACTCAACAATGCCTTGTATCAGGCTTGTGTGTAATGTTTCCGTTGACTTGGTTGTGTAGTACGTGAGCGAACACGGCGTGGCGAGCTCCTGACGAAATCCGGTGTATTCACCAAACCATATATTGTCACCTTCTTGCCTGAGAGTATAAGGATCGCCCCCGATACCAAAGGCATACCCGTATTTGCGCGCAGGTTCATCCAGCAACCCAGCGTCTATGTTTTCGCAGGCATGCTCAAGTTGGTCGGTTTGCAGGGTTTTTACTGGCTCGACACCCGCAACAATCAAACGCCACTGTGCGGCCTGTCCGACAGTCTCTACAATCATCATCTGTTCCGGTGGGGTCTGCAGCATCGTCACCAGCAAAGATCGCGGGAACCTGATATCATCCGCGATCACTTGCAGATCCGCTATCGACGACAACGCCGCCGCATAAGCATCTGAGACGATGGCCTCTGAATACTGGCTTTTGGGCAAATTGAGAGATGGCGAATGAAATCCCAACCGTGCTGTCGGATAAATCGCGCGGCTGGGCTGCGATCCACGATCAGATTCAGAAGAATAGCTGCCCCCCATAAAGGCAATGGCACAGGCCGATAGACAACGGTCCCCTGCCTCAACCACCGTACCTAATCCGTTAAGTTGCAGAAATTGAGCGATTTTTACGCCTTCTGAAAACGTGCCGCCTTCGCTGTTCAGACACACGCTGTCCGAGGTGAAATCCCGCATATAGTAAAACGGGTCAACCTCTTCGATCTGGGCGCGAAAACCGTCTAAAGCAGCCTCAAGTTCCTGCGCATCACCTCTTTCAACAGGGCCTTCAAATTTTAAAATACACCCTGTGCCATCAACAACATTCGTTCGGTTCCATTCTCCGGCGGTGCCTTCCCCAGCCAGACAGAACCATGCCATAACCACAAAAATCCCGCGAAAGCCACGGCATCGCTCAGATACCTTAATCATGTAATTTCCCCAGTCTTACTTGGCCTTCAACCTTTGGAGTGACACTCCCCGGCATAGGCTTGAAGTTCCCGGCCAACGCTTGTGTCCCCGGTTCTGTCAGAAATCCGCTCATAAAACGGACCATAGACAAACCCATACTTCTGTGCAGTTTCACAAAAATACGCGTCCAGCAATTTGGCCTCACACAACCCGCTGGATCGGCAAAACCCGACCTGCGTGTAAAAGCTGTCAACTTTGAGCAACGCAGGCTGAATTCCACCATCCAAATCGTTGCGAAAGACGCTCGCATCCAGCAACGCACCATAGGTTCTTTGCGTCACACTGGTGTTGCGAAACACGCCGACCAGCCCCTGTTGCCGGCTCCAAAAATCGGCCAATGTGTGCCGTGCCTCCAACATGTCGGCATTAGCGTATTGTTCGATATAAGAGATAGAGCGGCTTTTTTTGTCGTTGGATCGTGCGTCAACGCGGTCATATACATATTGCGCCACGCCAAAGACGGCGATGGTCAGTGTCACGACCTTGGCAATACTGTCGAATTTAGAAGGTTTCTCAACCTCTTCCGGTGGCGCAGCCGCTTCATCTTTGCTCAAGTCGGCACCCTTCGGGATAGAAAGCATACAAGTCTGAATTCTCAGGGATTTCCAACGTCGTAAGACATTCAAAATCTTCCTTGCTCAGCGCGACAACGGGGTCTGGACCTTGAGTTTCATCAACAGAAACATCTGGCGCCGAATTGAGGACCTGATCCAGAATGCTAACTTGCCCCCCTCCGGAGGCGCCTGCACATTCTGAAACCGCAATAAACGCTACATTCCCGTCCTCGATATCGTAATCCGCTCGGTGGGAAGTGACACAGGCCAGACTTTCACCTGTCATCAGGAAAAAACTATCATCTTCGGCCAAAGCCGAACCATTGAGTGCCGGAACAAACGCCCCGGCGAGCAAAATAAGCGAGACGCGGTGAAACATCAGGGGCCCCATCGAAAAATATTCATTAAATCAAGAGAAACACAGCAGGCTCATCTGTCAATAGAATATACGCAGACCCGGCGTCTCCTCTGTGTTTTGGCTGGTCATTGGCCATGACCATTGACAGATCACGTCGTCTCCGGTCGAGTGGCCCAGCACCAAAGCCAACGCATTGAGCCATCCATGACTGACCACAAAGCCTTTGTCTCCTCCCTACCCCGCGAAACGCTCTCGGCTCTAAACACGACCGAGGACACCCCCGGACTACGCCATCTGGCAGGGCATGCAGGGTTGATCCTGTTCCTAGGCTGCTGGATCGCTTTTGGCTGGCCCCTGTGGCAACTGGCGCTGGTCGCGCAAGGCATCGCCATCTGTTTTCTCTTCACGCTGGAACATGAGGCTACACATAAAACCCCGTTCAAGACCGAAGCTATCAATGAATGGGTCGGGCGCATCTGTGGCCTTCTGATCTTTCTGCCGTTTGAATGGTTTCGCTATTTTCATCTTGCGCACCACCGTTTCACCAACATCCCCGGCAAAGACCCCGAGCTGATCGCCGGGGCCAAGCCCGAGGGTTGGGGCAACTATATCGTTCATGTCACTGGCATCCCCTATTGGGTCGACACCATCGATAAAACCATCGGCAACGCCTTTGGCCGCGCCCCCGGTGACTATGTCCCAGAACGCGCCCACGCACGGGTACGGTCCGAGGCGAAATGGATGATGGTCATCTACGGCTTTGCCATCGCCAGTCTGTTCGTCACGCCGCTGCTGTGGTGGGTCTGGCTACTGCCCTGCCTGCTGGGGCAACCCTTCCTGCGGCTGTATCTTTTGGCTGAACATGGCCGCTGCGCCTTTGTCGCCAATATGTTTGAAAACACCCGCACCACCTACACCAACCGGATTGTGCGGTTTCTGGCGTGGAACATGCCCTATCATGTGGAACATCACACCCTGCCACAGGTGCCGTTTCACAAGCTGCCCGATCTGCATGACCATATGCAGGGACAGCATCAGGTGACGTCAAATGGTTATGCCCAATTCACCACAGAATACATCGCTAACATGCGCTAATGCTTGCACAGCCGCCGCAGGCACGGTAACCCGCATCAAACGCTGATACAGGTATGCCCAATGGACGATCTCAAGAACAAATATCTGACCGCAATCGCTGATGCTGCCGATGAAAACGCGCTCGAAGAGCTGCGCGTTCAGGCCGTCGGCAAAAAGGGCGAGGTCAGCCTGAAGATGCGTGAGCTGGGCAAGATGACACCGGAAGAGCGTCAGGTTGCCGGTCCCGCCTTGAATGCGCTGAAGGATGAGATCAATTCGGCACTCGCCGCCAAGAAAGCTGGCCTTGCAGATGCCGCACTGGACGCGCGCCTGCGCACCGAATGGCTGGACGTGACCCTGCCCGGTCGCCCACGCCGTCAGGGCACCATCCACCCAATCAGCCAAGTCACCGAAGAGGTCACCGCGATCTTTGCCGATATGGGCTTTGCCGTGGCCGAAGGGCCGCAGGTCGAAAGCGACTGGTTCAACTTTGATGCGCTCAACATCCCCGGCCACCACCCGGCCCGCGCGGAAATGGACACGTTCTATACCCACCGTGCTGAGGGCGACGAGCGCCCACCGCACGTGCTGCGCACGCACACATCACCCGTGCAGATCCGCTCGATGCAGGATCAAGGCGCGCCCATCCGCATTATCGCACCGGGCCGTGTGTACCGCGCTGACTATGACCAGACCCACACCCCGATGTTCCATCAGGTCGAAGGGCTGGCCATCGACAAAGACATCTCTATGGCCAATCTGAAATGGGTGCTGGAAGAATTCGTCAAAGCCTTCTTCGAGGTCGACGATGTCGAGCTGCGCTTCCGCGCCTCGCACTTCCCCTTCACCGAGCCTTCGGCCGAAGTCGACATTCGTTGTTCTTGGAAAGATGGCACCGTAAAGGTTGGCGAAGGCGACGACTGGCTGGAGGTTCTGGGCTCGGGCATGGTGCATCCCAAGGTGCTGGAAGCCGCCAACATTGATCCCAATGAATATCAGGGCTTTGCCTTTGGCGTCGGCATCGACCGCATCGCCATGCTGAAATACGGCATCCCCGACCTGCGCGCCTTCTTTGACTCAGACCTACGCTGGCTGCGCCACTACGGCTTCTCTGCGCTGGACGTGCCGACGTTGCATGGTGGTTTGTCGCGGTAGATGGGGGTGTTAAGCGAAATCTGGTGGTATATTTCTTCGCTAGGCGATCAGTTCATCGCACTAGCATTTACCATTGTTGCCGCGCTGGTATTTTACGCATTTCGTTTGCGACCAATCCTAATATATGGCCGTGCGCACTCTAGCCTACACAACCTGAATGTTTCGCAAAATCAAAATGGACCACCTGAGTCAGATGATTTTCTGGAAGTATTCAATGAACAATTTTTTGTTCAAAATACAGGAAAGAGTCCGGCTACTGATGTGAGCCTCGTCTTGAGCCACTTTCCACGAAATGTTTCGATCAATCCTGGCCAAAAAGTTAGTTACGAAGCCATTGAAAATGGACAGTGTTTAATAAAACTACCCTATATCGCTGCGAACGAACTTATTACATTGGATTGCATATATCTGAATCAAAGAGCCGCCTTCTTTGTGTCTGTTCGATGCGCAGAAAGTGTTGGCAAAGACGTTGATTTTTTTACAGTTCGACAGTTTTCCAATTTTACATATAGTGTGATTTGGCTTCTAATCTTGTTTGGCGTGGCCTTCATCTTACAGTTCGTCACTTCATTATTTTGAGGCGAATAATTAAGCGCGGAATAAGGCCGTAGGCCGCCGCGCGTATCGCCAGACCGCCCGCAAGGGCTGGCGATTTTGCACCCTCTGCGACACGCACCAGCCTTCACGGATTTGGCCGGGATAAACCGACCTACCAAACCACACATCGCCATCCCGCGGTCTGGCTTGGCAAAGCTCCTCGCAAAACGCCCACAGAGATGTGACATGACATTACACCTCTGATCCGCCATGTCTGGGCATATGATACGCACCCTGCTCACCGCCCTGTTTATGTCTGCCGCTCCTGCCTTTGCCGTGGGTCTGCAAGACACCCCCTGCCACGCCGAGGTGCCCTGCCAACTCGGCGACCGTTCCTACCACGTGCTGGAACCCGACGGCTGGGACGGCAAAACGCCCCTACCCGTTCTGCTGCATTTCCACGGTTGGGCGCGGCAGGGGGATTTGATTGTCAAACATGGCCGCATCGCCGGGGCCACGCGCAAACGCGGCGTCTTGCTGGTGGCGCCCAATGGCTTGGGCAAAAGCTGGGATTTCTGGAGCGCCCGCACCGATGACGTGGCCTTTACCAATGCGGTGCTGGATGATGTGGCCAAACACTACCCCATTGATCGCACTAATATCTTTGTCTCTGGCTATTCCTTTGGATCAGCGATGGCCTGGCGCTACGCCTGTCAAAGCGGCAATCATGTGCGCGCACTTTTGGCCGTGGCTGGCACGCTCAATCAATCCGAAACCTGCCCGCAAGCCCCCAAAGAGGTCCGTCATGTGCATGGAACATCCGACACCGTGATGGATTTCCCCTTTGGCCCAAACAATGACACCACCTATCCCGTGGCGCTGTGGCGGGCAAAATACAACTGCGGTGCAGGCATAGAAAACGGCACGTGGCACATCACCGAACACGATACATTTACCCGCACCACATGGGATAGCTGCAACGACGGAAAGGTCACGCTGGATATCCACAGCCGCGGGCATTTCATTCCCCGCGGCTGGATTGCGCGTCAACTGGATGAGCTGCTGGCGCTGACCCCCAGCTATCCGTGATCAGTGCCCGCCGGTCAGAACCAGATTTTGCACCGGCATTAGCATCGCCCGCATCCGGATCCCAAAAGCGTGCACAATGCCCACCGTATCGACCACATGCAGGAACAGCCACTTGCCAAAGCCAAGGCTCTCGTCTTCAAGCAGCTCGTGGTTGTTGGTGTAAAGGTTCGCCATGCACTTACTGCCGCGCTTGATGTCATCAACCGTACCCTCGAACAAAGGCTCCATATACACCGTCAACGTCCCCGGGCGGGCGCTGTCCTGTAGATCGCGCAGCTGATCCGTGGGCCGGAACTGTCCGGCCGGGATATAGTCAGAAACCTCTACAACCCGCATCGGCACGATGGTCAGCGGCAATGACATGCAGGTGATCTCGCCGATCATTCCCGGCTTAACGACCTGCGTCGCCAACTGATTGAAGCCCGCCTGAAAACGCCCGCGTCCGGCATCCGGTGGCACAAGCACCCCGGCTGGACGCAGGATCGGGTTAACCAGATCCCCGGGCTGCAGGGCAAACTGCTCAATCGTGCCGTCAACCAGCGCATAGACAACAGTCTTGTCCAACTCGATCTGAGCTTGCTTGCGGGCGGCAATCGCAGTTGCTTTGGCAGATGGGAGCGAAATCTCGATTTCGGCTTCCACAGCCTTTAGCTGCGCTTTGGACGCGTCCAACGTCCCCTTCCGCGATTGGACCGTATTTTCCAACTTCTCGACATCGCGTGTACTGACAGCCGTTGATCCTTTTTCCAACAGTGTCTTGCGCACTTCAAGCTCTTCTTGCGCTTGCTCCAAAGAGCCCTGCGCCTGCTGAACGACCCCTCGAGCCGCAGCCAGATCCGCCTCAGCCACATTGAACTGTGCCAAGACCTCATCAAGCTGCCTCTCGGCGGTTTCAACAGCAGCCTGCTGACTTGAACTATCAAGCGAGAACAACTTGTCACCCGCTTTGACCTCTTGATTGTTTTCGACAAACACTTCATCCACGCGACCTGCATTTTCCGACAGGATGGTCACAGTGCGGAAATATGACGATACGTTGCTGGTAGACGGGTGGTAGTAAAACACCAACGTGATGATGGTGATGGTCAGCATCAGGCAGGCCGTGATGCCATAACGCAGCTCGTACCAAACCGAAAATAGGGTCAGCTCATGACCAAATCGCTTGCCCTGCCGATAGCGGCGAAACAGGTAATCCGGCAGAATGGTAAGCATTGAACAGACGGTAAATTCCAGCATGTTATGCCTCCGCCTTTGTAGCTTCATCTGCAGTGGGTTCGGCGATATCTGCCGCCTCAGCTACGGCTTCATCCGTTTTACCACCCGCCATTTTCTCAAGCGATTCCGATATAGATCGAAGCAAACCTTCGTAATCCGGTAGCTGGATTGACGCCAGGAAAAGCGCCAAAATCCAAAACAGGTTGTTATGCGTAAACAAGGCAACAAGCCCCATCACCGCAACCAGCTGAAACTGCGTGTGATTTGACGAATGTGCCATGTGTTCGGGCAGCGCATGCAGCTTCAAATACAGCACCCCGATCATCAAAATTGCTAAGATCACCGCGACAACAACGATCACAAATAACGTGTCCGTTTCCCCCGGTGCCGTGATGAAAGAAGGCAAGTGTCCAAGCTCGCCGTGCGATGATTCCGCCATAGTGTCCCCAAAAGTCTAATTTTATTGCATTGTTCTACTTTGCCCATTTTGCAGCATTTAACATTTAAAAAAAGGAAAAACGCCCGACTTTTCAGCCGGACGTTCATTTGTTTCACAATGTGAGACTAAAGTTAGTCGATCATCGGGATCAGTTTGCTGACACTGTCCTTGGCGTCGCCATAGAACATGCGGGTGTTTTCCTTGTAGAACAGCGGGTTCTCAATTCCGGAATAACCGGTACCCTGACCACGCTTAGACACAAACACCTGCTTGGCCTTCCAGCATTCCAGAACCGGCATACCGGCAATAGGGCTGTTCGGGTCGTCCTGCGCCGCAGGGTTCACGATGTCGTTTGATCCGATGACGATGGCCACATCTGTTTCTGGGAAATCATCGTTGATCTCATCCATCTCCAGCACGATGTCATAAGGCACCTTGGCTTCGGCCAGCAGCACGTTCATGTGCCCGGGCAGACGACCCGCCACCGGGTGGATGGCAAAACGCACGTTTTTGCCTTTGGCCCGCAGCTTGCTGGTGATCTCGCTCACCGCCTGCTGCGCCTGCGCCACGGCCATGCCATAACCCGGAATGATGACAATGTTATCTGCCTCATTCAGGGCTGCGGCCACGCCTTCAGCCTCAATCGCGATCTGCTCGCCTTCAACCGCCATCTGCTCACCCGCAGGGCCACCAAAGCCACCCAGGATTACGCTGATGAACGACCGGTTCATCGCCTTACACATGATGTAAGACAGGATCGCACCAGAAGAGCCGACCAGCGCACCAACAACGATCAACAGGTCATTGCCAAGGCTGAAACCAATCGCCGCCGCGGCCCAACCTGAATAGCTGTTCAGCATCGACACAACCACCGGCATGTCGGCGCCGCCGATGCCCATGATCAAGTGATAGCCAATGAACAACGCCGCCAAAGTCATCAAGAACAGCGGCAAGAAGCCACCGGTGTTGCAGTACCAGATCAGACAGATCAGCGAGAGACCTGCAGCACTTGCGTTCAGAACATGCCCACCGGGCAGCTTTTCCGCCGCCGAGGACACTTTGCCTGCCAGCTTGCCATAGGCAATCACGGAACCAGTGAAGGTCACCGCACCAATGAAGATACCAAGGAACAGCTCAACCCGTAGAATGTTGATCTCGACACTGTCTTTCTTGGCCAACAGAGCGGCAAAGCCCTCAGTCGCCTTTTTGGCGGTGTCATCCATCGCCAGAACATTGCCCAGCTCGATATGCGCGTTATAGCCGACAAAGACGGCTGCCAGACCAACAAGGCTGTGCATCGCCGCCACAAGCTGAGGCATTTCGGTCATCTGTACGCGTTGCGCCACATAGGTACCAATAAAGCCACCCGCTGCGATCAGCAGCAGCGACAAAAGCCACAGGCCAGAGCCCGGCCCGATCAGCGTTGCGGCAACCGCCAACCCCATGCCAACAATGCCATACCATACCGCGCGTTTGGCGCTTTCTTGTCCGGACAAGCCACCCAGAGACAGGATGAAAAGAACGGCTGCCACCACGTAAGCGGCTGTTGTAAAACCATAATCCATTATTCTGACCCTTTACGACTTTTGGAACATGGCGAGCATGCGCCGTGTCACGAGGAACCCACCGAAGATGTTGATCCCCGCCATGAAGACCGAAAGCCCGGCAAGCAGGATAACCAAGAAACTGCTCGACCCGATTTGCATCAACGCCCCCAGGATGATGATCGACGAAATCGCGTTGGTCACCGCCATCAGTGGTGTGTGCAAGCTATGTGCAACGCCCCAGATCACCTGGAAGCCGACAAAGACCGCCAGAACAAACACGATGAAGTGCTGCATGAAGCTGGCCGGGGCTACAAGGCCCACACCCAGCAACAATACCGCACCAATCCCCAGCAGGGTAACTTGGTTCTTGGTCTGCGCCTTGAACGCCGCCGCCTCTTGCGCCAGCTTTTCTTCGCGCGTCAGCTCTTTTGGCGCTTCCGCCTTGGGCTGTGCCGCAATCGCCTGAATTTTTGGCGGTGGCGGTGGGAAGGTGATCTCACCTTCAAACGTCACGGTCGATCCGCGAATAACGTCATCTTCCATGTCATGATTAATCTGACCGTCTTTCTCAGGGGTCAGGTCGGTCATCATGTGGCGAATGTTGGTCGCATACAGCGTCGAGCTTTGCGCCGCCATCCGGCTTGGGAAGTCGGTATAACCGATGATCGTGACGCCATTGTCGGTCACGATCTTCTCGTCCATCACTGTCAGCTTACAGTTGCCGCCTTTTTCCGCCGCAAGGTCAACGATGACCGAACCCGGCTTCATCGCCGCAACCATGTCTTCGGTCCACAGCTCTGGCGCTTCGCGGTTGGGGATCAGGGCGGTGGTGATGACGATATCAACCTCAGGGGCCAGTTCACGGAACTTGGCCAGCTGCGCCTCACGGAACTCTGGAGAAGACACCGAGGCATAACCACCCGCGGCCGCACCATCGGTTTGCTCCTCCTCGAAATCAAGGAAAACAAACTCGGCGCCCATCGATTCAACTTGCTCGGCCACTTCAGGACGCACATCAAACGCCAGCGTGATCGCACCAAGCGAGGTCGAGGTCCCAATCGCGGCCAGACCAGCCACACCGGCACCGACAACCAGAACTTTCGCGGGCGGTACTTTACCCGCCGCTGTGATCTGACCGGTAAAGAACCGGCCAAAGTTGTTGCCCGCCTCAATAACCGCGCGGTAGCCGGCGATGTTTGCCATCGACGACAGCGCATCCATTTTTTGCGCACGGGAAATGCGTGGCACCATTTCCATCGCGATCACATTCGCGCCTTTGGATTTGGCCAGCTCCATCCCTTCTTCGTTCCCACCGGGATTGAAGAAGGAAATCAGCGTTTTGTCCTTGGTCAGACGTTTGAGTTCCGTCGTGTCTGGTTGACGTACCTTCGCAACAATATCACAGGCCTTCCACAGGGCGGCAGGTGTCTTGATCACCTCTACCCCGGCGGCCTCGTAATTCGCATCCGAAAACCCGGCGCTTGCACCAGCACCGGCCTCAATCGCGCATTCATATCCCAGCTTTTGTAATTGCAATGCGGAGTCGGGCGTCATCGCCACCCGGGCTTCGCCCTCCAGCACTTCTTTTGGCGTTCCGATCTTCAAAACTGCGTCCCTTCCTTGTCGTTCGTCGTCTTGCCCTGATGGTTGGCCCTGAACAAGATGTCGCTTGATAGCTTCAAGCGTCGTTATTTCACAGCACTTCCCAAGATGCGACAGCCAGTTTTTCCAAATCCCTAGGGCCAATGCCTAGATTTTAGGCAATGATCTGGATCCATCCTCAAAAACAACGAAAAAACCCACGTTTAGGATACAATAGGATACCAAAATGACGATCCAGCGCCATTTTTCGAGGCATAATCTCCCGCAATTCGCTAGATTTATTAAGTCCAAAGAATCACCCTACGCGGCCAATTTGTCGACCAGTATGTGACTCATACAAAAAACGTTGACCGGATTATCAGCCCCCTAGATCCAGCGCCGCGTTTTGAGGCAATACTGGGCAAATTCCGCCCGAAATTGGCGTCGCAGACGGTTTTCTTCTGGAACAACAAAACGCACCTCAAGCACCCACAAAAAAATCGGCACAAGCGGCAATGCCAGTACCGCATCCCATTTCAGAATACAGCCCAGCAAGATCAGACAATCCCCCAGATAGATCGGGTTTCGCGACCGCTTGAAGATCCCGCTTTGGATCAGACGCTCAGCCTCGCGATGGGGAATGACAGTGGTACGATGCCTGCGAAACTCTAGTATAGCCATTGCAATAAGCACCAGCCCCCCGCCGACACATAGCCCCCCGGCAAATCTGGACCATGCACCACCAAAGCTCAGGCCAAATGATAGATAGGTCACCTGTCCCCAAGCCAAAGCAAGGAAAAACACCAGCCATAAAGGTGGTACATCAATTATCCTGCGCATCTGTTTTTCCTTTCCCCCCTATCGGTAGGGGGATTATGTTCGAATAATGATGAAATAGCAGGGCGTCACTTTGGCGCTACCAGAAGGACCTACATGAATCGGGATAATTTCAACAACTTTTGCGCAGAATTCAAAGCCACATCCCATGTCATTCAATGGGGCAACGCCGATGTGTGGAAGGTCGGAACCAAGGTCTTTGCCATCTGCGGCTGGAACGACGGACGCGATGCCTTCACCTTCAAGGCGTCCGAGATCGCCTACGAGGTGCTGCAAGATCAACCCGGCATCCGCCCTGCCCCATATCTTGCCTCGCGCGGGATGAAATGGTTGCAAGTCTACGATAAACCGGGGCTCAGCGACACAGAGCTGCAAAACCACATCGCACAGTCCTATCAAATGGCCGCGGCCAATCTGACCAAAAAGAAACGTGCGGAGTTGGGGATTATCCTAGACCGTGAGGCAAAGACTTAAAAAACGTGAACCTGCGCCAACTAAGGTCACAAGTCCACGTTGCCCGGCAAGGTCACCTTCAACTTACCCTTCAAAGGTTTACGCTGTCTTAAGGGACCAATTTTCCTGCCCGTTGGCCCAAGCCCGTGCCGCATCACCAAAGGCCTCAAACAACGGGCGGCTGACCGGGTCGTTGGCCGCATTCCATTCAGGATGCCATTGCACCGACAGGGCAAAACCCTTGGAGTTCCTGACATAAATCGCCTCGGGCGTGCCGTCGGGTGCATGACCATCAATCACCACATCCTTACCCGGTGTCACAATCCCCTGCCCGTGCAGGGTGTTGGTCATCACCTCTTGCGCGCCCATCAGACGTTCAAACACGCCACCCGGCGTGAAATGCACCACATGGCGCAGGGCAAACTTTTCTTCCAGCGTGCCATCGGGCGGCATTCGGTGGTTTTCACGGCCCGGAATCTCGCGGATTTCCGGATGAAGCGTGCCGCCCATGGCAACATTGACCTCCTGAAAGCCCCGGCAGATGCCCAACACCGGCTGCCCCCGCTCCACGCAGGCCCTTACCAGTGGCAAGGTGATCGCGTCGCGCGCCCGGTCGAAATCACCATGTGCAATAGTGGCCGCCTGCCCATATTCCTCAGGGTGCACATTCGGGCGCCCACCAGTCAGCAGAAACCCATCACAGGCTTCCAGCAACTCGGGCACCGATACATATCGCGGATCGCTTGGCACGATCAGTGGCAAACAGCCTGATACTCCCGACACAGATTCTGACAGCATCGTTCCCCCGGCATGCACCGGGTATTCGTCATCAATCTTGTAAGAATTGCCAATAATACCAATGATCGGACGTGACATGCTGCGCCTTGTGTTAATTTCGCTAGACCAGAGTTACCCCGACCACGGCCACAAGAAAACATCAATTCCTGCACATGTCTTCGCGCAAGGATGCAGAGGAGGATGATTTACGCGCTCAGCGCAATCACCGCCACGCCAACAGACATCAACCCCGCAGCAGCAGAGCGGCGTTTCCAATTGCCCTCTTTGAAGAAGACGAAACCAATAATGGCGGCAAAGATCACCGATGTCTCACGTAGGGCCGAAACCGCCCCCAACGGCGCAAAGTTCTTAGCATAAAGCACCAGACCATATGCCACCATTGACACCAACCCACCCGCAAGGCCAATCATCCAAGTTCTGGCCGGAACCTGCGCCAGCATGTGACGACGGCGAACGCCGATGAAACCGGCGATGATAAAATGCAAAAACGCGCCCCAGGCCCAATACGACAGCGTATTGCCCGACAGGCGCACGCCGATGCCATCAAAGACCGAATAGATCGAGATGCACAAACCTGTGCCCAGCGCAAACAACAACGCATTGCGATCAAAGCCCGAACTCAGCGCCTTCCAGCACGACAGCGGGATCGCAGCAGCAATCAAACCAATGCCGAACCATGCCGTCAGCGGCAACAGCTCCCCCACCAGAACCATCGCCCAAATCGCCACCAGCGCCGGCACAATGCCACGCGCAATCGGATAAACCACGCTGAAATCACCATAGCGATAAGCCCAGTTGAGCATGTAGTAATAGCAAAAATGCGTCCCCGTTGAGAACAGGATGTAGAGAAAACTCTCATAGGTCGGCAGCGGCAGTTGCGTGATCATAATCCCGCCCGCCACACATTGCGCCAACGCAATCATGCCCAGCGTCAACGTCCGATCGGCCGCCGATTTCACGATGGCATTCCACGTCGCATGCAAAACAGCGGCAAAAAGAATGATGGCAACAACCGAAGGTGTCATGGCGGATCCACGCTTTGTAACAGGTTTATGAAAGCGCCATTAGGAGGAGCGCCCCCAAACCACAAGCCCCTCTCAATAAGTCCAGTTTGTAGACTAACGACCGCTATGCGGAAGAAAGCGAGATTTAGGATTGCTGACTTCAGATGCTCGCTTTGAAGCTCGCGAGCTTGAGGCCAAAACCAATGAACACAACACCCGTCACTCCCTTGAGCCATCTCTGGAAGCTGCCACTTCGCGCCATCGAAGTCAGCTTAGAGAACAACAAAGTCATGGTGGTGAACCACGCGGTAGCAACCATCGAGTGAAGAAATACAAGCAAGAAGGACGAGGCGGCAGATGTTTCGCCAACAGTGATGAACTGAGGGAATGCGGCAAGGTAAAACATTGAGACCTTTGGATTCAACGCGTTCGTGAAAAAGCCCTCCATATAGGCGCGCCATAATGTCCTTCGCGTTTGTGCAGGTTTCACTGTCTCAGTGTTTTTGACGCTTTTGAATGCTCCGAACAGAGCCTTCAACCCAATCCATATGAGGTATGCTGCCCCAATGTACTTCACGATAGCGAATGCTGTCGCGGATTTGACCAGAATGATTGAAATCCCAAGTATGGCCAGAGCACCATGCAGGAAAAAAGCCGTCACAAAACCCGCGACATTGGCAAATCCGGCTGCTCGACCAGATGTAGGAACAGTCTTCGCGATCAGGAAGCCATTCGGGCCTGGTGACATCACCAAGAGTGCTGCAACAAACACGAATGCTGCAATTTCTGACCACGCCATCTGCGAATACTCCTCCGTCGCGATTTCATGTTAAATACTGGAGGCTGGGTGGGCCGGTCAACTTGTAACTAAGGGCTCAAACCGGACATTGGCCTATAAGCCAATCAGGTGTTCATATGTTCAGAAAAAGAGCCCCTCTAAGAGGTCTCCAACTTTCCCCGCTTGCAGCCCCCGCGGGATGCATTACATCTGTTGGCGCAGCAGACGGAGGCCGAGCATGCGTGAAACCACCCCCCAACCGATTTACCTCAAAGATTACACGCCCTTTGGCTATCTCATCGATACGGTTGAGCTCACCTTTCACCTGCACCCCGAACAGACACGGGTGAAATCGCGCATTCAGTTCCGCCCCAACCCTGACGCCACAGACCGAACCTTTTTCCTGCACGGCGAAAACCTCAAATTTCTGAGTGCTACCATCGACGGGAAACCCGTCACCCCCACAATAACCGATCAGGGCCTAACTGCGGATGTGCCCGATGCCCCGTTCCTGTGGGAATCCGAGGTCGAAATCAGCCCCGTCACCAACACCGCGCTTGAAGGGCTCTATATGTCCAACGGCATGTACTGCACCCAGTGTGAGGCCGAAGGCTTTCGCAAAATTACCTATTACCCGGACCGCCCTGATGTGATGGCCTCCTTCACCGTCCGCATCGAAGGCCCGGAAAAGGTCATGCTTTCAAACGGTAACCCCGGCGATACAGGCGAGGGTTTCGCCGAATGGCATGACCCCTGGCCCAAACCGGCCTATCTCTTTGCACTCGTGGCTGGCGATCTGGTCAACCATCCCGGCGCATTCACCACCAAATCCGGTCGCGATGTAGAACTCAACATCTGGGTCCGCCCCGGTGACGAAGGCAAATGCGCCTTTGGCATGCAGGCGCTCAAAGACTCGATGAAATGGGACGAAGACGTCTACGGCCGTGAATACGATTTGGATCTGTTCAACATCGTCGCCGTCGATGACTTCAACATGGGTGCGATGGAAAACAAAGGGCTGAACATTTTCAACTCCTCTTGTGTGCTCGCCAGCCCGGAAACCAGCACCGATGGCAATTTCGAGCGGATCGAGGCGATCATCGCCCACGAATACTTCCACAACTGGACTGGCAACCGCATCACCTGCCGCGACTGGTTCCAGCTTTGCCTCAAAGAGGGGTTAACAGTCTACCGCGACGCACAGTTCACATCAGACCTGCGCAGCGCCCCCGTCAAACGGATCGAAGACGTCATCGCCCTGCGCGCCCGCCAATTCCGCGAGGACAACGGCCCCCTCGCCCACCCGGTGCGCCCCGAAAGCTTTGTTGAGATCAACAATTTCTACACCGCCACCATCTATGAAAAAGGCGCCGAGCTAATCGGCATGCTCAAAACACTGGTCGGGGATGAAGCATACTACAAAGCATTAGATCTCTACTTTGACCGTCACGACGGCGACGCCGCCACAATCGAAGACTGGCTGCAGGTGTTTGAGGATGCCACTGGTCGCGATCTCAGCCAATTCAAACGCTGGTATTCCGACGCGGGCACCCCGCGCCTGCAGGTTAGTGACGATTATGCTGATGGCACCTACACGCTGCATTTCTGCCAAAGCACACCGCCCACTCCGGGACAGGATGACAAGCCGCCACGTGTCATCCCCATCGCCGTCGGCCTAATCGGCCCCAACGGGGACGAGGTGCAGGCAACACAAGTACTAGAAATGTCTGAGGCCGAGCAAAGCTTCACCTTCACCGGCCTCTCCGCCAAACCCACGCCGTCGATCCTGCGCGAATTCTCCGCGCCGGTGATCTTGCAACGCGATAGCAACAATGCTGAACGTGCCTTCCTGCTGGCCCATGACACAGATCCCTTTAACAAATGGGAAGCAGGCCGCGCCTTGGCCAAGGACGGGTTGATCGCAATGATCCGCGAGGGGGCTGCCCCTGACAGCGCCTATCTCGATGCCATCACCGCCGTCGCCCGCGATGACACGCTTGATCCGACCTTCCGCGCCCTTGCCATGGGCCTGCCCAGCCAAGACGATCTGGCCCAAACCCTGTTTGACGCAAACCATACTCCTGATCCACAGGTCATTTGGGATGCGCTGGAAACGCTTCGACAGGCCCGCGCCCAGCACATGCAAGATCTCGCCCCGCGCCTCTATGCCCAATATCAGGTCGAAGGCGCCTATAAGCCAGATGCGGCCCAATCCGGTGCACGTTCCTTGGCCAACACCGCCCTTGGTCTGATCACCCGGCTCGATGGTGGCGCACAGGCCCAGCGCCAATATGATGCGGCGGACAACATGACCCAGCAACTCGCTGCCTTCTCATGCCTTTTACAGGCCGGTAAGGGCGAGGCCGCGATTGCCGCCTTCTATGACCAATGGCAAGATGATCGTCTGGTCATCGACAAATGGTTCTCAATGCAGGTGGTGCAAGCCGCTCCAGATCAGATTGCAACCGTCGCCGACGCGCTGACTAAGCATCCAGATTTCACCATGAAAAACCCCAACCGCTTCCGCGCCACACTCGGCGCACTGGCGATGTCCCCGGCGGGCTTCCACCATGCCTCAGGCGCTGGCTACGAATTGCTGGCCGACTGGCTCATCCAGCTCGACCCGCTCAACCCCCAAACCACCGCCCGAATGTGCTCGGCGTTTGAGACCTGGAAACGCTACGATGCCGACCGGCAAGACCTCATCACCACGCAATTGAATCGCATCCTCGCCACCCCAAACCTGAGTCGCGACACTACCGAAATGGTCACGCGGATTAGAGGGGCGTAAATCCGTAGGGTGGGTGCAAACCCGCCCTCCAAAATTAACCTTCTGAAAATGGTCAGTTGTCATCCAGCCTAGAAGGCAATCCATTTGTTTCACCTGACTACAAATATCTCCACCGGAGGCAAACTCAAGGCGGAGGCCGAAGGCCGACAACGAGACATCCTGCGCGCCGCAGGCGCACATTTTGATGCATGGTCTTGATGCACCATCCGCGATGCACGGTTTGCGTACAAAACCCGCGTACAACCTGTACAGCCTGTACGCAAATTTACCCGGCCCTAACGCTCTGCTCCCGGAGTGCTCAACCCTTTGGGTCGCGTCTTGGGACGGGTTGATTCGATGGGTTTGCAATAGGTCTGCGCGCGGGTGTACGCCATCATATCATTGCGTTTACGACTGCTGTAAAACGGGCCCCAATCAGCCGCGACCCCTTTCATGCCACGTGACACAACCCCATCACGTGGCACGGTTTTCGCCATGATCCGAATGCCGCAATTCAAGTTCGCCACCCCATCTTTGAGTGCGGCCCCCGAGCGTGCGTTGCATTTATAAAGCTGCGCGGTCGAGGGTGTGATCTGCAACAAACCATACCAACGCCCGCCGCCGCCAACAGCGGTCTGTCGAAACGTGCTTTCATGCTTTACCAAAGACGAAATCAACCCCACCCAAAACGCCTGCCGCGCCTCAAGATCTGCTTCTGGGTATGCCGGGCACCAATCGGTCACATCTGCCGGCACCATATTTGCCAGCGCCGCACCATGGGTTTTCAACGCCGCAAGCGAGGCGCGCGTCCATAACGCGCCGCTTTTCTGCCCCTCCCAACGGGTGCGCGGAATGTTGCCCTCACGCGCCGGTGGTTTCAGAGTTTTGCTGGAGGACCCCGACGAATCTGTCTGCGCAAAGGCAGGCATCGCCAAAAGAGCCATTATAAAATAAGCGCTTAACTGTTTCATCGTTGTATATTCACTATTTTACCAATGACGAGCAACATCCAATTTCCCCACCAAAACCATAGCATGGCGACGTTCGCGCATAGCTGCACGCTTGCACCGGGAACAACATCTCTTACAAATAACACCAGCACAAATCACGCCGGTGCAACTGAACAACGAAACAGGATGAAAAAGCCCCCCTGCAAGGACAGAAGGCCCGACAGCCCCCTTGCCCGCCGGGGGCGGCTGCCGTAGAAGGCGGAAGACTTTTCCGCACCGGAGACACTGCTATGCTGGACCTGACTTACGACACCCCAAAGCCCAAGGTTATTGCCGGGGCCAAATATGACTGGGAACTGGTCATCGGGATGGAGGTCCACGCGCAGGTTTCCTCGAATGCCAAGCTGTTTTCCGGGGCCTCAACAAAGTTTGGCGCAGAGCCTAACTCAAACGTGGCTTTTGTAGATTCGGCGATGCCCGGCATGTTGCCCGTGATCAACGAATACTGTGTAGAGCAGGCCGTGCGTACGGGTCTTGGCTTGAAGGCTGAAATCAATCTGAAGTCGGCCTTTGACCGCAAGAACTACTTTTACCCTGACCTGCCCCAAGGTTATCAGATTTCGCAGCTTTACCATCCCATCGTGGGCGAAGGCGAAGTGCTGGTTGAACTAGGCGACGGCACTGCGCGTCAGGTCCGGATTGAGCGCATTCACATGGAACAGGACGCTGGCAAGTCGATCCACGATATGGATCCTGCAATGTCGTTTGTTGACCTGAACCGAACCGGTGTTTGCCTGATGGAAATCGTCAGCCGGCCAGATATTCGTGGTCCAGAAGAGGCCGCTGCCTACATCGCCAAAATCCGCCAAATCATGCGCTATCTTGGCACCTGCGATGGCAATATGCAAAACGGAAACCTGCGCGCGGACGTCAACGTTTCGATCTGCCGGGCGGGTGCGTATGAAAAGTATCAAGAGACGCAGGATTTTTCGCATCTGGGTACCCGTTGCGAAATAAAGAACATGAACTCCATGCGCTTCATCCAGCAGGCGATCATTATTGAGGCCAACCGCCAGATTAAAATCGTCGAGGGTGGTGGAACCGTTGATCAAGAAACCCGGTTGTATGACCCGGATAAGAACGAAACCCGGTCGATGCGCTCCAAAGAAGAAGCACATGATTACCGCTATTTTCCGGATCCTGACCTGTTGCCGCTTGAGATCGAGCAGGCTTGGGTAGATGACATCGCGGCCACTCTTCCCGAACTGCCCGACGAGAAAAAATCTCGCTTGATCAACGATATGGGCTTGTCTGACTATGACGCCAGCGTCCTGACCGCCGAGGCTGAGAATGCCAGCTATTTCGAGGCTGCAGCGCAGGGGCGCGAAGGTAAGGTTGTTGCGAACTGGGTAATCAATGAGCTGTTTGGCCGTCTTAATAAGGATGACGCTGACATCGCCTCTTCACCCGTATCACCAGCACAGCTGGGTGGCATTGTTGATTTGATCGCCTCTGATGCGATCAGCGGAAAAATCGCCAAAGACCTGTTCGAAATCGTCTACACCGAGGGTGGCGATCCCGCACAGATCGTCGAAGAGCGTGGCATGAAGCAGGTGACAGATACTGGAGCAATTGAAACCGCCGTGGATCAGATCATCGCTGACAACCCCGCACAGGTCGAAAAAGCCCAGCAAAACCCGAAACTTGCCGGCTGGTTTGTAGGTCAGGTGATGAAAGCCACAGGCGGCAAAGCCAATCCCAAAGCTGTGAACGAGATCGTCGCGCAAAAACTCGGGCTCTAAGGCCTTTTTGCGATGCATATCAGAATCAAAGCAATGCTGCGCAATACCATCGCAGCATTTGCGATTTCTGGTGGCGGAATAGCTGCGGCAGAGCAAGCGCAACTCTCCCATACTTGCGATCCAACGGATGTCTTTGAGGAATGCCGCGATCTCGCTCTGCGCTATAGCATCGGAATCTCTCCGTTTCCACGTGACGAGCTCCGCGCTAAGACATTAAACATGCTCGCGCTTGAGCAAGCCAAAACTGACTGTACTGCTGACTTTGGATATTCTGACGGCTGTCGTAGAGCACGAGAATACATCCTTGCTGAGACGGGACGTATACGCCCCTCAACCGGCCTGGACACTCCGGGAGCGCAAGCGTTGTTGGACCTACGCGAAATTGCTGAGACGGGCTGCGAGCGTCAAAACCCACAGTCTTGTCTGGCGCGTGCAACGTTCGATTATGATGTCGGGCTCTTATTGTATCGCTCGCAAAAAGCCCGGCAAAGCGGCCAAGATAGCAACCAAGTCGCGCGAGCCTACTTTGCAGAGCGAGATGGATTTTTGGCGCTGGCGCGAGAGGCCGCAAAACACCATATATACCGCCTACAAAAGCAATGCGATGCAGGAAAAGAAGACGCCTGCCTGCACCGCGACCAAACTACAGATCTTTTTCACACTGTGTCCCCAGATACAGAAACAGAAGCAGAAATCGCCGTTTTGTATCCCTCTTATTCTACGGCTTGTTTGAATGGTGACATCAGAGCATGTGTCCAGCTGGCTCGTAACATTGCCACCCTTGGTTTGGAATACGAACCGACCATAGATGAAGCGGAAGCCCCGCAGCTAGTCGCAAGACGGCTTGAGACAGAATGCATAGCGGACAATGGCCCGGCATGCTTTACCGTGGCCTTACTATTGACGGCGTTGGAACGTGACCCTCAGGCGCTTTATACTCAAAGCTGCAGGTTGCATGTGGCTGAAGGCTGCGAAGCAATCGCTTGGCAGGCAGTTGTCACTTACACCGACATCCCAACCCCAGAAAATTTGAGCGCCGCAATGCCACTGTTGCAAAAGGCCTGCGAGATGGGGCGCAACGTGCCGTGTCACGTACTAGAGCATCTGCCGACCAATTAGGCAGAGATTTTTATTTCCGTGCTTTCTCATTGCATTCCGTAGCATACCCTTTATGCAGAGAACGCCCAACGAGAGATGCTCCGGATCATGTCCCAACCTGCCCCATTCTTTTCGACCTATCACGAGATCGAGCCGGGTTGGATTGATCACAACAACCACCTGAACATGGGCTATTACACCGTTTTGTTTGATCGCATGTCGGATGAAGTGTTTGCCGAATTAGGCTTTGGGCCGAATTACGTCAAACGCACCAATCACACGACCTTTTCAGCCGAGTTTCACATCCGCTATCTGCGCGAGGTCAAGTTGGGCGAACGTCTGCGGTCCTCATTTTACATGCTCGACTATGACGGCAAACGTTTCCACACCTATCAGGAACTGTTTCACGAGGACGGCTGGATTTCAGCCACTGGCGAAGGGTTGACCCTTCATGTCAATCTGGACGGCCCCAAGGTTGCACCTATGCCCGATGACATTCTGGCGCGAGTATCAAAAATGGCAAAAGCGCACGCCACCCTACCCAGTCCTGCGGATGTCGGACGCAAAATCGAAATCAAACATAAGGGCTAACGCTTATTCATATTGCAATGTCACACGCAGGTTTTACCAGATGTTGGGAATTTGCATCGTGAGCATGGCAAGTAAAGGGTCGACGGCTGTGATCAGGTTGGGCTAGGCTTAGCCAGAACTGGGCATATGCCCGCAACTTCAGCGGCCTCGCTGCTCACAAGAGGCCCACAGGACCGCATGGCAGAATTAATTCTTCGTCGTCTTGCCCTTGGCCTTGCCACCATTTGGATGGTGTCAGTTATCATTTTCATGGGGATTGAAGCCCTGCCCGGCGATGCCTGCACGGCCTATCTGGAGCGCGATGCACAAGGCGAAGTGCTGGAAAGGTGTCGCACACAACTGGGCCTGGATCAGCCCGCCGCCCAGCGATATCTAAATTGGGCAACTGGGGCTATTCAAGGCGACCTGGGCGTATCAGCCAACGGTAACACAACCATCGCCACAGAGGTCGGCCTAAGGGTCAAAAATTCAATCTTGCTGGCCGCAGGTGCGTTAAGCGTTGGCGTGCCGCTTGCGATATTTTTAGGAGTAATCACCGGGTTATGGCGCGATAAATTCCTTGATATTTTCTTTTCTACCGGGGCCATTTTTGCAATGACTATCCCCGAATTCGTCGCCGCCACGATCATTACCTTGATCTTTTCGATCTGGCTTGGGGTACTGCCTGCGGTGGTATTGACACCCGCAGATGCACCAGCTTTGGATTTCTTTCCTGAATTTGTCCCCGCCGCGATCGTACTGACCCTGGTGATGGTGGCCCATATTATGCGCATGGTCCGGTCATCGGTTATTGAGGTGATGACCAGTGATTACATCCAGATGGCTCAACTCAAAGGCGTACCATATTGGCGGATGGTGTTTCGCCATGCCTTGCCCAGTGCGCTCTTACCTGCCATCAACATCGTCGCGCTAACGATTGCATGGTTGTTGGGTGGCGTCGTGGTGGTTGAGGTCGTGTTCAACTATCCGGGCCTGGGCCGGATGATGATTGATGCAATCTCGGATCGCGATCTGCCGGTCATTCAAGCTATCGCCATTCTGGTGGCCGCCACCTACGTCGGCATCAACCTACTGGCGGATCTGTTGACCATTCTACTGAACCCACGCCTACGCACTCAACATCTGAGGCGCAAATGAGCCTTGCTCCCCCATCACGCGCCCAGACGCGCCCATCATTACTTCGCCGTTGGGGCACGGTGTTGCGGGATGTCATGTCGCGCCCATCCGGAGCCATTGGCTTGGGTTTGGTCTTGGCACATCTGCTCATGGCACTCTTGAGCCCGTGGCTCACGCCATATGATTACAAGGCAATGAATGCCGGGATGATCCTGTCAGCCCCCTCGCCAGAACATTGGCTGGGCACCGACCATCTGGGCCGCGATGTCTGGAGCCGAGTCATGCTGGGCGGACGCGAGGCATTGCTGGTTTGCGGTATTGCCACGCCGATTGCTGTGCTTTGGGGTGGTTTGATCGGCGTTTGGCTAGGCCTGCGTGGCGGATGGCCGGACGAGATGGTGATGCGCGCAGTTGATGCCTTTCTGGCGTTACCGGGCATCTTGCCGCTGATGGTCTTGGTGGTCATTTTTGGCACGGGCAACGAGGTGTTGATCCCAACCTTGGCGTTCTTCTTTGGCATCCCGGTGATCCGTGTGGTCAGGGCCGCGGCGCAAACTGTTGTTGCCCGTGACTTTGTGCTGGCGGCCCGTGCACGCGGGCACCCGCAGCATGAAATTATTCGGCGCGAACTGCTGCCAAATGTTCTGGATGTGCTTCTGGTTGAAGGGGCAATGCGCCTGAGCTGGATGTTACTGACCTTTTCATCCCTGTCATTCCTGGGCTTCGGCGTGTCAGAGCCTACCGCAGATTGGGGCCTCATGATCAACGATGCCCGTACGTTCATGTCCTTGGCCCCTTGGGGTGTTTTGGGGCCGATGATTGCCCTGTCCAGCCTGATCATCGGTGTCAACCTGATGGCAGATGCTTTGGCTAAGGCACTGGGCATCGACCGCGCCGGAAAGGCAGTACTGTAGAATGAGCAATATGCCAATCGTCGACATCCAGAACTTGTCTGTCGGTTTCACCGGTCGCTCCGGTGCCACCCTGCCCGTATTACGCGACATCAGTCTGAGCATCCGTGCCGGTGAAAGCATCGGTCTGGTTGGCGAAAGCGGCTCAGGTAAAAGCACATTGGCCCTGGCGGCTATGGGGTTTTTAAAAGGTGGGCTACGAAAATTGTCCGGTCATGTCTGTTTTCAGGGTGATGATATGTTCGCCCGCTCTCGCGAAGAGCTTGAAACCATTCGCGGTGGGCGATTGGGGCTTATTCCGCAAAACTCTGGTCAAGCTCTGACACCGACAATGCGTATCGGAACGCAGCTGAGCGAGGCATTGCGCCTGCATTGCCCCTCAGTTCCTGCCGATCAGCATCAAGAGGTTTCCCATAATCTGCTGGCACAGGTACGATTGCCCGACCCCAGTACAATCCTGCAACGGTTTCCCCATGAGCTATCTGGTGGGCAACAACAACGCGTCGCCATCGCAATGGCCTTGGCTGGTGAACCCGAGGCTTTGTTGCTGGACGAACCAACAACCGGGCTAGACGTCACCACGCAGGCGCATATTCTGCAGTTGTTGAACGATCTGGCCGAGAGCCGCAATATGGCCATGCTGTATGTCAGTCACGATCTGGGTGTTATCGCCCGTAGCTGTGCCCGCGTAGCGGTGATGTATGCCGGTCAGATCATCCTAGATGGCCCAACACGACAAGTTTTGCGAACGCCATCGCACCCTTATCCCAAGGGATTATTGGCTTCGATCCCCCGATTGGAAGACCGGCGCTTGCCCGTCGCCTTAGAAGGTCGCCCACCCCCACCCGGCGGCGCCGGAAACGGCTGCGCCTACGCCCCACGTTGCCCATTGGCCGAGGCACGATGTTCCGCCTCTCCACCCCCACCCATTCCAGATGGTCAGGGTGGAATCGTGCACTGTTTTCGACCTGAAGACACACTAAGTTCCACTATGGATCAGGGACGGCATGAGCCCATACACCATAGCCCCGATGGCCGCCCAGCACTGGATCTTGATGGAATTTCGCTCAGCTATAGTAACCTAGGCTTGTTTGATCGTTTACGTGGTGCAGTTCCCCCAGTGCCAACTGTTGATGGGATTACGGTGACAATCGCACGGGGTGAAACCCTTGGCCTTGTTGGCGAATCAGGTAGCGGAAAGTCCACCATTCTCAAAGCCATTGCCGGGTTGTTACCACCCAAAACAGGGCAAATCTGCGTTGCCGATGAGATAAACCTGCCCGCTTTGGTCGAAAAGCGATCCCCTGAACAACTTCGCCGGATCCAAATGATTTTTCAAAATCCGGATGAGAGCATGAACCCACGTCAAACCATTGGAGAGATACTGGCGCAACCCTTGCGCCTTTATGACCAATTGGAGGGGCAAGCCCTGCACGACCGGGCCGTCGAGCTTCTGGAAACCGTACGGCTAAGCCCGCATTACATCGACCGCCTGCCCAGCCAGCTGTCAGGTGGTGAAAAACAGCGCGTGGCCGTCGCCCGTGCCTTTGCCGCCGAACCTGAGATTGTACTTTGTGACGAAGTGACATCAGCGCTGGATGTCTCGGTCCAGGCGGCGGTTCTGGATCTGCTCAATGATCTCAAGTGCAGTAAGAACACCACCTATGTTTTTGTCAGCCATGATTTAGCAGTGGTTCGGGCGCTCTCGGATCGTGTGGCCGTGCTTTATCAGGGGCGTTTGTGCGAATACGGCCCAACCGAGCAGGTCTATGGCGCGATTTCTCATCCTTATACTGACATTTTGCTGAGGGCCGTTCTGGAGCCGGACCCGGACACAGCGCCCCAGCTATGCGCCGAGGATGTGGTCGAGCTGTCGCCACCCGCACAGGGCTGTCCATTTCAACGCCGATGTCCCCACCGTTTGGGTGCAATCTGTGACCAGGAACAACCACCCTGGCAAGAGGGCGCGAGCGGTCACATGATCCGCTGCCACATTCCCCGCAATGAATTGCAAAAAATTCCAGAAACTGCACCGCCGCAGAGTAACTCTTTCGTCAGGTAATTTTGTGCACGTTGAAATGCGCCACGTCATAAAAAATGGCGGCAGAATCTCTGCCACCATTCTTCGCCAAACAGGAAGAGAAAGGCTTACTGCTGCAATGATGCAGGTGTCGCATCTTTGATGTCAGTCCAGTTTGTATCCGCTTTTGTAATGAAACCCGGAACATCGCCATTCCAACGTTCCTGAATGTCTTGCGACAGATTCAGGTACAACTTGTTATCAACGATTTTCCAGTAATCAGGATCACCATCAAATTTGAAGCCCATTGCAGTCCCGAAGGCACAGTATCCACCATATGCCGGAGCATAGGCTTCTGGGTTGGCTTCAAATGCCGCTTTGTTTTCTTCCGACGCAAAACGATAGGTCGCGTCATTGTAGACGGAAGAGATTTTGTAGCTACCTTCCGTAGGCTCACCAACGGTGAAATAAGCCACCGGGTCATAGCCCTGCATTGCAAGGCCTGTTGATGACGCGTTCACATCAGGGCCAGCAGCCAAAGCGGTGGTTGCAGTGATAACAGACAGGGCAATTCCGCCCACGAGGGTTTTGATCTTGTTCATTGGGTAACCTTTCCCATTGTTTTGCCCTACCACGTTCAATTCAGCGGTGATGGGCAAGTCGATTTGAATGTTGCAGAAGGCTGTAATTTCCTTCTGCAACCAAACTGGAGATCCGTTGGTAACGTTTCAAAACAACTAAATGTGAATGTGCATGGCTGAACAATACGCTGTGCATCTGTGAATTTAAGTCCCGATGCAGTACCATAGGTCTCGACGCTGGCGCGGATCAGCCACAATTCCAAGAAACCTCCTCAGTTTCACCGTATTTTTATTTTGAAGTCAGCTCACAGCATATTATTTTAAGATCAAACGTTTTAAGGACCTCTTGTTATGATCACACGTCGCCACTTCATCGCCACTGGCCTGACAGCCGCCGCACTCCCTGCGACAGGGCACGCCTTTGAGCTTGAGCAAAAGTTCAACCCGCAAAAAGTGAGCATCAGCTCGAAATATCAGCCCGGCCAGCTCTTGGTTTTGCCGCGGGCGCATTTTCTATATTTCATCACGGCCCCTGGCGAGGCATTGCGCTACGGCGTCGGCGTCGGCAAAGCCGGGTTGGAATTCAGTGGCACCGCAACTATCAGCGTGAAAAAAGAATGGCCCACCTGGCGGCCGACAAATGAAATGATCGAGCGTGATCCATCCGCTTATGCCAAATTCAAAGGCAATGATTATGTTCAACCCGGTGGTGGCGATAACCCACTAGGTGCCCGGGCACTGTATCTGTTCCAAAATGGGCGCGACACATACTTCCGCATTCATGGAACGACCGCACCAAAAACAATTGGTAGGTCGGTTTCAAACGGCTGTATCCGGATGCTGAACAAACACGTCGAAGACCTGTACAACCGTGTGCCAATCGGAACTGTAGTGACCGTTCTATAAAGACCTGATCTGATCAGACACTCATGTCTTCGGCAAAATTCCCGAAGACATGAACCCTCCATCCACATTTAAAATATGGCCGTTGATAAAGCCGGCCTGTTCTGACGCCAGAAAACACACCGCATCCGCAACCTCTTGCGTTGTAGCATAACGTTTGATCGGAGTTTGGGCGTGCCACAACTCACGATCTTTAGGGCCGTGAACCTTTTTGATCATCGGGGTATCGACCGGGATCGGCGCAACCGCGTTGGTGGTCACGCCCTGATCGCCCAGTTCTGCGGCCAGCAGACGGGTCAGCATGTCAACACCGCCTTTGGTGCAGGAATAGGCCCCGCGCCCGGCGTTGGCGATCTGCCCGTTGACCGAGCTGAGCGTGACAATCCGCCCCCAACCGTTTGCGACCATCTGACGCCCAGCCAGCTGGCAGCAATGGAACGTACCGCTGAGGTTCACATCCAGAATACGTGCCCAGTCCTCGGGATCAAAATCAAGGATTGGAACGGCCTTCACAACAGCCGCACAGGTCACCAGAATATCCACACCACCCGACGTTGCCAGTTGTGCGAATACTGCTTCGCAGGCCGAACGGTCACTAACATCAAAGGCCACATACTGAACCGCATGCCCGTCGGCATGCAGCTCCTGCACCGCGGTTTCGCACGCCACCTCGGACAGATCACAAATCGTCACCTCAGCTCCGGCACGGCACAGGCCTTCGGCACAGGCCAGCCCGATACCGCCTGCCCCACCGGTCACAAGTGCACGCTTGCCTGACAAATCAATTTCGATGCTCATTGCAGGGTCCTCTAAGATTGCGCCTCAAGTGGCTTCTACCGGAAAGACAAAACAGCGATCCCGGCGCAACATCAACCACATGGCTTTGCCGGGCTTGGGCAGAAACACGTTAGGCACAGTCGCCTTTAGGGTCGATCCGTCGTGATCCATGCGGAACTCGACCAGACTTTCACTACCCATAAACCGCGCACGCACGGCGGTACCCCGCGCCGGTGTACCAAATTTAATTGTCGGGCTCGGGCCTACGCCACTACGATCAAAATCAATCTTGATGTGCTGTGGGCGTGTGACGATCTCAACCTCCTGGCCATCGCCTACACCCGGCGCCAGAAACTGCCCAAAGGGCGTATCCGCCAGTGCGCCGTTCACCGTACCACGGATAATATTGACGTCACTAAAGAAAGCCACAGCCTCGCGATCCACTGGCGCATTATAGATGTTGTATGGCGCACCCTGTTGCACAATCCTCCCACCGCGCATCAAGGCAATTTCATCAGCCATGCGCATGGCCTCTTCGGGTTCATGGGTCACCAGTAGAACTGCCGTATCTTCCTCGCGCAGGATTTCCAGCGTTTCATCGCGAATACCGTCGCGCAGACGGTTGTCCAGGCCTGAGAACGGCTCATCCATCAGCATGATGCTGGGACGCGGAGCCAAAGCGCGGGCCAAAGCCACCCGTTGCTGCTCGCCGCCTGATAATTCATGCGGATAGGCCTCAAGATAACGTGCCATGCCAACCCGGCGCAGCAGCTCTTCGACTCGTTTGCCCTTATCAGCTTTTGAGTCGCTCAAACCAAAGGCCACGTTCTCCCCCACCTTTAGGTGCGGGAACAGGGCAAAATCTTGAAACATCAAGCCAATTTGGCGCCGCTCCGGCGGGACGCGAAACACCGTGTCGCAAACCAGATTGCCATCAACCCAAATCTCACCGCTGTTTTGCATCTCAACGCCTGCGATCATCCGCAATGTCGTTGATTTGCCGCACCCAGAAGGACCCAACAGGCAAACCACCTGCCCCGGTGCAATTTTGAGCGACACATCATCCACGACCTTGCGACCATCGTAACGTTGCACAAGGTTCTTAATCTCTAATCTGGGAGGAGTTGGTTGCAAATCGGCCCCATAGCTTTCCGATTATTTCTATCGGGTTTTAAAAGCGGCATAGCAAGCCTGCTGATCTGGTGCAAGCGATGAGGAGTAACTCATGGCACATCTATAGAATGGTCTAGGAGGTAAAAGCCGTAAAGTTTCTACAATTTCATTAATTGAGTAAAATACTCAGATTGACAATCCTGACTTTTTAAATCAACTAATAGACAGCAAGCCAGCCTGACGAATCCAATAGGCAAGCCCGAACACGACGCGCAGGTCACTGCGCATTGAACCGAGAAATTCCGGACTGTTACTGCGGTCCTCCACACTGTGTTAAGGAACCTTGTGAAATGAAGTCTTTCACGCTCTCCGTCAGCGCCATTGCCCTGACAAGCCTCGCCCCAGCAGCACTGGCAGGCGATGCCATCAATAAAGCCGATATTCTCAATAATTACGCAAACATCGCGTCCGCAAAATACAGCGACAGCCTGAGCAGCGCTGAAACACTGCAAGCTGCCGTGGCCGCACTTGTGGCCGAGCCGACCGCAGAAAACCTGCAAACTGCCCGTGCTGCTTGGCTGGCAGCGCGTGTTCCTTATCAACAAACCGAAGTGTTCCGTTTCGGTAATGCCATCGTTGATGACTGGGAAGGCAAGGTAAACGCCTGGCCACTGGATGAAGGCCTGATCGACTATGTTGATGCCAACTATGGTGGCCCAACAGACGAAAACAATTTCGCGGTTCTGAATGTTATCGCCAACCCAAGCTTTGAGCTGTCTGGCGAAAAAATCGATGCCCGCGACATTACACCAGAATTGCTAGCCGAAACCCTGCAAGAAGCAGACGGGATCGAGGCCAACGTCGCCACCGGCTATCACGCCATTGAATTTCTATTGTGGGGTCAGGACCTGAACGGAACAGCCCACGGTGCAGGCAACCGTCCTTCGACAGATTTTGCTGCCGGGGATGCCTGCACAGGCGGTAACTGCGACCGCCGCGCGGAATACCTGACCGCCGTGACCGACTTGTTAGTCTCGGATTTGGAATGGATGGCCGCGCAATGGCAGGATGGCGGCAACGCCCGCGCCCAACTTATCGCAGACGAAAACAAGGGAATCACCGCAATCCTCACCGGCATGGGTTCTTTGTCATACGGCGAACAGGCCGGTGAGCGCATGCGTCTTGGCCTAATGCTAAACGACCCTGAGGAAGAGCATGACTGCTTCTCGGACAACACACATAACAGCCACTACTATGATGGCTTGGGCATCCAGAATGTTTATTTGGGCGAATATGTTCGCACCGATGGCCGCCTTGTTTCCGGCCCATCCCTGTCAGATCTGGTTGCCGCAACTGACGCGGATCTGGACACCGAAATGCGTTTGAAACTGAGCAACACCATGCAAGCTCTTGGTCGCATCAAAAGCACAGCTGAGGCAGGTTTCTCTTATGATCAGATGCTTGAGGCCGGCAATGCTGGCGGCGAGGCTTTGATCATGGGCGGTGTGAACGGTCTGGTTGATCAAACCAAATCAATCGAGCGGGTGGTGTCCATATTGGGTCTTGATCAGGTTGAATTCGAAGGCTCAGACAGTCTTGATGCCCCAGAGGCCGTGTTCCAATAAGATCAAGCGGAGTGATCTGAGATGATAATCTGTCATTGTCAAAATATTACGGATCACGAGATCAACGCTGCTATTGATTGGATGAGGGCCGCCGATAATGCGACCCTCATCACCCCCGGAAAGATTTACCATGCTCTTGGAAAAGTGGCAGATTGTGGCGGTTGCATGCCGCTTTTTCTGTCAACCATGAGAAACAATGATAACCTGAAAGTCCCCATGGAACTGCGTGGCCTACGCCGCGACATTACAAAGGAAAACCAGACATGCAAGGCGACAGCAAAGTCATCGAATACCTGAACAAAGCACTGCGTCACGAGCTTACAGCCGTCAGCCAATACTGGCTGCACTACCGTCTGCAGGATGACTGGGGCTTGGGTCGAATGGCCAAGAAAAGCCGCGAAGAGAGCATCGAAGAGATGGAGCACGCGGACAAATTGATCGACCGGATCATCTTTTTAGGTGGGCACCCTAATCTACAAAAACTTGATCCACTACGGATTGGTCAAAATCCGAAAGAAACACTGGAATGTGATCTGGCGGCCGAGATTAGTGCAAGAGCGCTCTACAAAGAAGCGCGCGAGGTCTGTAGTGGTGCAGGCGATTATGTGACAATGAAACTGTTTGAAGAGCTGATGGCAGATGAAGAAGGTCACATTGATTTCCTCGAAACCCAGCTTGAGCTTTATGAGACCCTTGGTGCGGAACGTTATGCCCAACTTAATGCGACTCCAATGGACGAGGCTGAGTAGTCTCACCCTTCTGGCGGCGGGATTTGCTCCGGCCGCCATCTCTGGTCCGCTGGACGAACCACATCTGAATATCATCCCCCGCACTGACGCTGAAGTTGCGCGGATTGAACGCGTTCTTTTGGATGTTGAGGATTCCTCGAACGTCCATCAATTCGAGGCGAAATCTGCAGGGGCTGCCACAGTTCGCGTGCGCCCTGATGCCGATGCGTTCTCGCAACCTTCCGAGAACATGCCATTCGCAAGTGAGCTGGACTTCAAGGTCGGCAACGGGTTGTTTCGCAAGCTTTGGGTGTCATCGCCCTCCTCCACACTTGCCTCTGATGGCTTGGGCCCGCTGTTCAACGCGCGATCATGTCAACGCTGCCATGTTAAAGACGGGCGCGGCCACCCGCCCGAAGGCCCGGAAGACAATTCAATCTCGATGTTCTTGCGAGTCTCAATCCCCGGTGGGGAAGAAGACGCCATCGCCGAGATCGAAGAGTATATAGCCACAGTGTCTGAGCCGACTTATGGCACACAATTGCAGGATTTCGGCCTGCCAGGCATTCCCGCAGAATACCAGTTGCAGATCGAGTACCAAGAGGTTGAGATTGCTTTGTCTGAAGGCGAAACCGCTTCCCTGCGCAGCCCAACGTACACAGCAGGTAATCTGGGCTATGGCCCGTTACATCCTGATGCCATGCTGAGCCCAAGGGTCGCGCCGCAAATGATTGGCCTTGGCTTGTTAGAGGCAATCCCAGCAGCCGACATTCTGGCACAGGTCGATCCAAAAGACACAGATGGGAATGGCATTTCCGGGCGGGCAAATATCGTCTGGTCAGTTGAATACGGCATGCCAATGCTGGGCCGCTTTGGCCTCAAGGCCGGGCACCCAACCATTCGCCAACAATCTGCAGCAGCTTTTTCCGGCGACGTAGGCATCTCCAGCCCGCTTTACCCCGCACCATATGGTGAGTGTTCTGATACCCAACTCCAATGCCAGACCGCACCTCATGGTGATCAAGACGTGCGCAGGTTTGAGATTGACGCCGAAGGGCTAGATCTGGTGACTTTCTACAGCCGTAATCTGGCAGTGCCTGCGCGGCGCGATGCGAATAATACACAAGTGTTGCGCGGTAAGGAAGTATTCTACAGCACTGGCTGTACATCCTGCCACACCCCCGCCTACGTCACCCACCGCCTTGAAGATCAACCTGAGCAAAGCTTTCAAATGATCTGGCCCTACTCGGACCTTTTGCTACACGACATGGGCGGCGGTCTGGCAGACAACCGCCCCGAAGCCCGTGCTACCGGTGTTGAGTGGCGAACGCCACCGCTGTGGGGCATAGGGCTGACCAAGCAGGTCAGCGGTCATACCTATTTTCTACACGATGGTCGCGCACGTTCATTGCTTGAAGCCATCTTGTGGCACGGCGGCGAAGCTAAGGCGCAACGCGACACCGTGATTGAAATGCCGGCCGCTGATCGCGCGGCACTTATCACCTTTTTGGAGAGTCTTTGATGTTGCGAATATCCGCACTTTGCCTGAGCCTTCTTTGGCCCGTGGAAACATTCGCGCAAGATGCAGAGTGGTCTGGCCAAATAAACACGATCATGGAACATCAAGTTTTGATGCGCTTTGACGATCTGGAAGACAACACTATGAAACTCAGCAAAGCGGCGGCCCAAAGTTGCGACCCGGAAGGTGAGACTTTACGCGAAAGCCTGCGAATGAGTCTTGGAGCCTGGGCATCTACAAGTGCATTCCGTTTTGGTCCCACTGAGATCGACAATCATTCCTTCGCCTTAGGCTTTTGGCCTGACCCACGTGGCAAAACGCCCAAAGCGCTGCGCAAACTGATCCTCGAAAACGATCCGATTATCGATAGTGCCGAAAGTTTTTCTCGAGCCTCAATCGCAGCTCGTGGGTTTTACGCGATGGAATACATGCTTTATGAGCCCGCTTTTCAAGAAATTGGAACGGGCAAATATCGCTGCGCACTGATCAGACGGCAGGCCGATGACATCGCCCGCACAGCGCAGGCCATCCGCGATGGCTGGGACGATTACAAATCTCATCTTTTAACCCCTACAATTGATACGCCCTACCGAACTGAGGCCGAAGTCAAACGCGAACTTTTTAAAGGTATTTCCACCGCAGTGGAGTTCACATCAGACACCCGCCTTGGCCGCCCTTTAGGTACATTTGACAAACCCCGTCCTAAACGCGCCGAAGCCCGTCGCTCTGATATGTCGCTTCGACTCGTTGAAAATTCGCTTGCTTCACCATGGGAATTGTCAATCACCTTGGCATCGGAGGATCAAAAACTGTCCAACGCTCTGATAATCAAATTCAGCAAAATCAAACATGCAATCGAAGAATTGGGCGACCCTGCCCTCTCAGGCGTTAGCGACCCAGCCAATCGGTTCCGCATTGAATCTCTGAAACAACAGATCGATGAGCTACACGCATTTCTTACTGAAAGGCTGGGCCCACATCTTGGGGTTTCTGCTGGTTTCAACTCTCTTGACGGCGACTGACATGAGCAACCGCCGCACCTTTTTGTCTGGGCTGTTAGCTGCTACCTTCGTGCCTCGTCCCACTTGGGCGCATGCTGGCGCACCGGCCTGTCTGGCGGCAGCTAAGACAGCCACTGGCTACTACGCTCTGTGCGGATTGCGTGAAGATGGCGAGCTCACCTTCACCCTTCCTTTGCCCGGGCGCGGGCACGCGGCAGCGGCGCACCCTAACCAGCCTTATGCCGTGGCGTTTGCCCGTCGACCTGGCCGGTTTGCGCTGGTGATTGACTGCCAGAATGGCCAAGTGCGCGCGCGTCTTGATGCGCCTGAGGGGCGGCATTTCTATGGTCATGGCTGTTTTTCCCTAGATGGTAAAACACTCTTTACCACAGAAAACGATTATGACTCCGGGCATGGGGTGATTGGCCTATGGGATGCTGCGAACGGCTATCACCGCATCGGCGAATTTCAGTCTGGTGGTATCGGTCCACATGACCTGCGTCTGATGCCAGATGGGCAGGCACTGGTGGTCGCCAATGGTGGGATAGAAACGCACCCCGAAAGCGGGCGTGCCAAGCTGAACCTTCCCAGCATGCAATCCAACCTCAGCTATCTGTCGTTAACGGGTGACATGATAGAGCAAGCCACGTTACCCCCGAACCTGCGGCTAAACTCAATCCGGCACTTGGCCGTGTCCCCCACCGGACGGGTGGCACTGGCGATGCAATGGCAAGGTGATCTGACCCAAGCGATACCGTTGGCGGGCTTCCATATACGTGGGCAAGACATTCAGCCCCTGACTGCCCAACCTGAGATCCAACGACAGATGGCCGGATATGCTGGCAGCATCGCCATTTCTGCTGATGGCACACGGATCGCGTCGACATCCCCACGTGGCGGACTGATCCAGACGTTTAATACAAGCCAAAACACAATAAGGATTTATCGGGCGACCGATGTCTGCGGCATCTCTTATCAGCACGGCGGGTTCAGCTACACCACCGGCACAGGCGTGGTTGGCCGCATTATGGCAACAGGATTAAAGCCTCAACATCAACATGCGCTGGCATGGGACAATCATCTGGTTCGGCTTTGAACCATTGCTCAAGCCCCGGACAGAGGCTCAAAACGGCACATCATCAGCGCCAGTAACAAAGCGCGCTACAATTTTCTTTAGCCCGGCCTTTTCAAAGTCGATCTCAAGCTTGTCACCATCCATGCCCACAATCGCCCCATAACCAAATTTCTGGTGAAACACCCGTTCGCCCATCGTGTGCACGCTGTCGGCCTGCACATCGATCACACGGGATTTGGCTGGGTTGGGCTGGGCAACGGTTCTTTGCTGGCTCCGCGCCTGCATCCGCCGCCATCCGGGCGAGGCATAGACATCCGCCTCAGCCGCACGCGTCTCAATGCCCGCGTGCGTTCCTGCATTCATCCCCGCAGCACCATAGTTTCCGCCATAAAGGCCCGGTGCAGTCAGCACATCGACATGATCCTCAGGAAGCTCATCAATGAAACGGGACGGCATCTGTGATTGCCATTGGCCAAACACCTGACGGTTTCCAGCAAATGAGATGGTGCAAACCTCCTCGGCACGGGTAATGCCGACATAGGCCAGGCGGCGCTCTTCCTCGAGACCTGTCTGACCGCTTTCATCCATTGAGCGCTGCGAGGGGAACAAGCCATCTTCCCACCCTGGCAGGAACACAACAGGAAATTCCAAACCCTTCGCGGCATGTAGGGTCATGATCGACACCTTTTCAGAGGCGTCCTCGCTATTATTGTCCATGATCAGGCTGACGTGTTCCATGAAACCGGATAGGTTTTCATGCTGCTCCAACGACTTAACCAGCTCCTTGAGGTTCTCAAGTCGCCCCTGCGCATCCGGACTTTTGTCGTTTTGCCACATCTCGGTATAACCGGATTCGTCCAACATGATCTGGGCCAGTTCAATATGGCTGACCTCTGGTTCACCCTGTTCGATTGTCGGCTCAGGAATTCCAGTGATATCCTCCAAAACAGATATATCATCATCATCGATGGGTATGATACGTACAGGCCCAGTTGACATACCGCGCCAGCGCTCAAGATTATCGATCAGACGGGTCAGCTCGGTCGCGCCTTTGCCGGTCAAACCTTTGTTCTGCAACAATATCCGAGCACCCTGCATCAGGGGCACGCCGTTTTCGCGCGCAGTCATCTGGATTTTCTGCTGCGCCTTGTCGCCAAGGCCGCGCTTCGGGGTGTTCACAATCCGCTCGAAGGCCAGATCATCCGAGGGGCTGACCACCAGCCGGAAATAGGCCATGGCATCGCGAATTTCCAAACGTTCATAGAAACGCGGGCCACCGATGACGCGATATGGCAGGCCGATCGATAGGAACCGATCCTCGAACGCGCGCATCTGATGCGAGGCGCGGACAAGGATGGCCATTTCGTCCAAGTTATAGGGGCGTTGACCACGGGTTCCACCCTGCATCGCCTCAATCTCTTCCCCGATCCAGCGTGCCTCGGTCTCACCATCCCAGTGGCCAATCAAGCGAACTTTTTCACCGCCTTCGGCTTCGGTCCAAAGCTCTTTGCCCAATCGGCCTTTGTTACCTGCAATCACCCCAGAAGCGGCAGCAAGGATATGCGCCGTAGAGCGATAATTCTGCTCTAACCGCACCACATGGGCTCCGGGAAAGTCCTTTTCGAATCGCAGAATATTCCCCACCTCAGCCCCGCGCCAACCATAAATCGACTGATCATCGTCACCCACACAACAGATGTTTTGATGCCCACCTGCCAACAAGCGCAACCACAGGTACTGTGCGACGTTGGTATCTTGGTATTCGTCCACTAAGATATATCGGAACCAACGCTGATATTGCTTGAGAACATCATCGTGCGCTTGAAAGATCGTGACGACGTGCATCAGCAAGTCACCAAAATCCACTGCATTCAGCTCTTTCAGTCGAGTTTGGTATTGCCGGTAAAGTGCTGGTCCTTTGCCGTCATATGCATGTGCCTCAGAGCCGGGGAGGTTGTCCGGCGTCCAAGCACGGTTTTTCCAGTGATCAATCACCCCTGCCAGTGCACGTGCTGGCCAGCGTTTATCGTCAATATTGGCAGCCCGGATCAGCTGCTTCAAAAGACGTATCTGATCGTCAGTGTCCAAAATTGTGAAGTTTGAGTTCAGATCAACCAATTCGGCATGACGGCGCAAGATCTTAACACAGATTGAGTGGAACGTGCCCAGCCAAGGCATGCCTTCAACTGTCTGGCCTAACATGCGCCCAACGCGGTTCTTCATTTCACGCGCGGCTTTGTTGGTAAAGGTTACCGCCAAAATTTCGTTGGGTCGCGCCCGGCCAGTGTTGAGCAAATGCACAATACGCGAAGTCAGCGCCTTGGTTTTACCTGTCCCGGCCCCAGCAAGCATTAATACCGGACCATCCAAAGCCTCTACCGCGGCTCGTTGCTCTGGATTCAATTCATCAAGATAGGGCATAGGCCGCGCAGCCATCGCGCGAGCGGCCAATGAGGCGCCTTCAAAGGCATCGGAATCGTCAAAACTGCTCATCCGCGCAGAATAGCGCGGGTGGCAGCTGAGTTAAAGGTTTGTTCAGCAAATGTTCCACATCTTTCCAGCACTGGACAAGCGCTTGAAAAACCGCCCAAATGTGTGGATGGATTTGAATGCCAGATATCCGGCTCTGTCTGACCTGCGCGCCCGCGCCCGCAAGCGCCTGCCGCATTTCGTGTGGGAGTTTCTGGACAGCGGCACCGGACTGGATGCCGCCAAGGCGCGCAATCGTGCGAGTTTTGATGCGATTGAGCTGACACCTGCCATTCTGCGCGGCGAGTTGAAATATAGTACCGGCACATCTTTTTTAGGCCATGACTACGCGTTGCCGGTTGGAATTGCACCGGTGGGCATGTCCGGGCTGATCTGGCCAGATGCAGAACGGATACTCGCACGTGCGGCAACGCAGGCAAACATTCCTTACACGCTTTCGACCGTAGCCAGTCAAACGCCAGAGGATGTCTCTGACGTCATTGATGATAAAGCATGGTTCCAGCTATATCCTCCGCGCGATCAGGACGTTCTTAAAGACATGCTTCTGCGCGCTGAGTCGGCGGGGTTTTCCGCATTGGTCATGACCGTCGATATTCCTGTGGCCAGTCGGCGTGAACGCCAGCAACGTTCCGGCCTGACCACACCACCGCGTTTGACCCCACGCTTATTGACTCAGATTGCCAGATGTCCAACCTGGGCACTTGGTATGGCACGTCAGGGAATGCCCCGAATGCGAATGATCGATGACTATCTGCCCGATGTTTCAGGCCAACCATCCAACCAACATGCAGGATACATGATGCGAACCGCGCCGGATTGGGATTATCTGCGGACTGTGCGTGATCTGTGGGGCGGACACTTGATCATTAAGGGTGTTTTACGTGCCGAAGATGCCAAACCATTTGAGGCAGAAGGCGTCGATGCCATCTGGATCAGCAATCATGGTGGCCGTCAATTTGACGCCGCCCCTGCCCCAATCAACGTTTTGCCTAAGATTCGTACGGCAACCAAACTGCCACTCATTCTGGACGGTGGCATCGAAAGCGGGCTGGATGTTCTGCGCGCCCTCACTCTTGGGGCCGACTTCGTGATGCTGGGGCGAGGTTGGCACTACGCACTTGCCGCCCTTGGACCAAAAGGCCCCGCACATCTGGCCCATATTCTGCGTGAAGATCTGCTGGCCAATATGGGGCAATTGGGGATTCGCACGCCTTTTGAGGCCCGAAATCGCTGAAGCTGCGCGGTAAAATCATACTTAAAACCAAACCCGCCACACCTTCACGAAAGAATAGTTCACCAAACCTACCCTTACGTTAATTTTCTTAGGCGATTTTCACAAAAATTCGAAAATGTCGCGAATGTACGACTCTACTTCGCATCGAGATTGCATGAAACACTTGCAAAATTTACAACATAAAGCACTATGCGCTGCAATGCGGCGATAAAAATGCTGCGCATGCAAAATAGATGCCATCTAAGGAGAGCTTTCAATGGGTGAATTCAGCAAGATACTGGTTGCCAACCGCGGTGAGATCGCAATTCGCATTATGCGTGCTGCCAACGAACTGGGCAAACGAACGGTTGCGGTATTTGCTGAAGAGGACAAGCTCAGCCTGCACCGGTTCAAATCGGACGAAGCTTATCGCATCGGCGAAGGCATGGGACCAGTGGCGGCCTATCTGTCGATTGATGAGATCATTCGCGTCGCCAAGGAATGCGGCGCAGATGCCATTCACCCCGGTTATGGCCTGCTTTCAGAAAACCCCGATTTTGTTGATGCCTGTGCTGCGAATGGCATCACCTTCATCGGCCCCAAAGCCGAAACCATGCGCGCCCTAGGCGACAAGGCCAGCGCCCGCCGTGTAGCGGTTGAGGCCGGCGTGCCCGTCATCCCCGCCACCGAAGTGCTGGGTGATGACATGGATGCGATCCGCACTGAGGCGGCTGAGGTTGGATATCCCCTAATGCTCAAGGCATCCTGGGGTGGTGGCGGGCGCGGCATGCGTCCGATTAACGGCCCGGATGAGCTCGAGGAAAAGGTACTCGAAGGGCGTCGCGAAGCAGAAGCCGCCTTTGGCAACGGCGAAGGGTATCTGGAAAAGATGATCCTACGCGCGCGTCATGTTGAAGTGCAAATTCTGGGCGACCAACATGGCAACATGTATCACCTTTACGAGCGTGACTGCTCGGTCCAGCGGCGCAATCAGAAAGTGGTTGAACGTGCCCCTGCACCTTACTTGACGGATGAACAGCGCGATGAGATTTGCGCATTGGGTTATAAGATCTGCAAGCACGTGAATTATGAATGTGCCGGTACTGTTGAATTCCTGATGGATATGGACAGCAACAAGTTCTACTTCATCGAGGTCAATCCACGGGTTCAGGTAGAGCACACTGTCACCGAAGAAGTGACCGGCATCGACATCGTTCAGGCGCAGATCAAAATTGCGGAAGGCAAAACACTGAGTGAGGCCACCCGCAAGGACAGCCAGGGCGAAATCACCCTGAATGGTCACGCCTTGCAAACCCGGATCACCACGGAAGATCCACAAAACAACTTCATCCCGGATTATGGCCGTATCACCGCCTTCCGCGAAGCTACCGGCATGGGCATTCGTCTGGACGGTGGCACGGCTTATTCTGGCGGCGTGATCACACGCTATTATGATAGTTTGTTGGTAAAGATCACCGCGTCGGCCCAGACGCCTGAGGCCGCGATTGCCCGGATGGACCGTGCCCTGCGTGAATTCCGTATTCGTGGGGTTTCTACCAACATCGCCTTTGTTGAGAACCTGCTGAAACACCCCACGTTCTTATCGAATGAATACACTACCAAATTCATCGACACGACGCCGGATCTATTCAAGTTCTCCAAACGACGTGACCGCGGCACCAAGGTGCTAACCTACATCGCCGACATCAGCGTCAACGGCCACCCCGAAACCGAAGGCCGTGCGGCCCCCTCGGCTGACGTCAAATTGCCCAAGCCCCCCGTACCAACCGGCACGGCGCAAGCAGGCACACGCAATCTGCTCGAGGAAAAAGGCGCCAAGGCGGTTGCCGACTGGATGCTAGATCAAAAGCAACTGCTGCTGACCGACACCACCATGCGCGACGGACACCAATCTTTGCTTGCCACCCGCATGCGGTCGATCGACATGCTCCGCGCAGCCCCCAGTTATGCCGCCAACTTGCCACAGCTGTTCAGCATGGAGTGCTGGGGCGGTGCGACGTTTGATGTTTCTTATCGCTTCTTGCAAGAATGCCCGTGGCAACGCCTCCGCGATCTGCGCGAGCGGATGCCAAACCTGATGACACAAATGCTGCTGCGCGCCTCCAATGGCGTTGGCTACACCAACTACCCTGACAACGTGGTTCAGGAGTTCGTTCGTCAGGCGGCGAAAACCGGTATTGATGTCTTCCGCGTCTTCGACAGCCTGAACTGGGTTGAAAACATGCGTGTGGCCATGGATGCGGTCAACGAATCCGGAAAGATCTGCGAAGGAACCGTCTGCTATACCGGTGACATTCTGGACCCGAACCGCGCCAAATACGACCTGAAATACTATGTTGCTATGGGTAAAGAGCTACAGGCGGCAGGCGCCCATGTTCTGGGCCTCAAGGATATGGCGGGCTTGTTGAAACCGGCATCCGCCACCGTTCTGGTCAAGGCCCTGAAGGAAGAGCTGGATATTCCAGTTCACTTCCACACCCACGACACTTCGGGCATTGCAGCGGCCACTATTCTGGCCGCAACGGATGCCGGCGTAGACGCCGTCGATGCGGCAATGGACGCCTTTTCTGGCGGGACATCGCAGCCTTGTCTGGGGTCAATCGTCGAAGCCTTGTCAAACACTGAACGCGACACAGGCCTTAACATCGAACGCATTCGCGAGATGTCGGATTATTGGGAGCATGTTCGCGCACAATACGTTGCGTTCGAATCCGGTCTGGCTGCCCCCGCCTCTGAGGTTTACCTGCACGAGATGCCCGGCGGACAGTTCACCAACCTCAAAGCGCAGGCACGGTCTCTGGGATTGGAAGAACAATGGCCAGATGTCGCTCGAACCTATGCAGATGTGAACCAGATGTTCGGCGATATCGTAAAGGTGACGCCATCCTCGAAGGTTGTCGGCGACATGGCCCTGATGATGGTGTCCCAAGGCCTGAGCCGTGATGAAGTCGAAGACCCACAAACCGATGTAGCCTTTCCTGATTCCGTAATCGACATGATGCGCGGCAATCTGGGCCAGCCTCCCGGTGGTTTCCCGGATGGGATCGTGTCGAAGGTGTTGAAAGGCGAACAGCCTAACGTCAACCGCCCTGGAGCACACCTTCCACCTGTGGACCTAGAGGCTGAGCGCGCCAAACTGTCGAAAGAGCTGGAGGGCTTCAAGGTCGATGATGAGGATCTGAATGGCTACCTGATGTATCCCAAGGTCTTCTTGGATTACATGGGGCGCCACCGTCAGTACGGCCCAGTCCGCACCCTGCCGACACGCACGTTCTTTTACGGCATGGAACCGGGCGAACAGATCAGCGTTGAGATTGATCCTGGTAAGACATTGGAAATCCTGCTGCAGGCTGTCGGCGAGACTGACGAAAAAGGCGAAGTTCGGGTGTTCTTTGAACTCAACGGCCAACCACGTGTCATCCGTGTGCCAAACCGTCTCGTCAAAGCGCAAACCATCACCCGACCCAAGGCCGAAGCTGGCAACCCCAACCATATCGGTGCCCCGATGCCGGGCGTGGTTTCCAGCGTTGCAATCACTGTTGGCCAAGAGGTCAAACAGGACGATCTACTACTCACCATCGAAGCTATGAAAATGGAAACTGGCATCTACGCCGAGCGCGATGCCGTGGTCAAAGCCGTCCATGTTCAGGCCAGTGGTCAGATAGACGCCAAGGATCTGATGGTCGAATTGGAATAAGGCCCTCGTAAACTTTCTGTAACACGTTCAAACGGCGGTTGGATTAGTATCCAGCCGCCGTTAGACATTTCGGGAAATGAATTCCCATGAAGGATGCAATATGATTGCCGTTACCCCGTTTTATGCAGGCATCATTGCCCTGTTGTTTATCGCGCTCAGCTTTCGCGTCATCTTTCGCCGCCAATCGGCCAAAGTCTCGGTTGGTGCCGGGGCGGATTCTGATCTGGAAAAGCGGATCCGTGTTCATGCAAACTGCGCCGAATACGCGCCCTTTGCATTATTGTTGCTTGGGCTACTTGAACTTCAGGGGGCATCAGCTTGGCTGTTGCATTTGATGGGGTTGACCCTGCTAGCAGGCCGTTTCATGCATGCCTATGGTCTGGGTTCGACCCCTCAAGTCATCTTTGCTCGCAAAAATGGAATGATTTTGACGTTTGCCATGATCGCCATCACCGCTGTCTCGAATATACTTTGCGCAATTTTTTAATTATCCGGAATCCTAGGCATGGAAAAACTGCTTATTTTCACCGACATTCACGTAAAAGACTCTGGCGAAACCATCATCGGGCTTGATCCAATGGAACGGTTTCAACAGGGGTTGGAGCATGCCGTTGCGCACCATCCTGATGCGTCACGCGTGATCTTGACTGGCGATCTAACCCATTATGGGAGAACCACACAATTTCAACGCCTCAAAGACGCTCTTTCAGAGTGCCCTATTCCAGTGTCCTTGATGATGGGAAACCACGACAGCCGCAAAGGATTTAACGACGTCTTTCCCGATGAGCCCCGCACATCGGAAGGATTTGTACAGCAAGTCATTGATCTTGCTGGATATCGCCTAATCTTAATGGATACATTGGATGAGCCCGCCAAGGATCTACACAGTGGGTATCTGTGCGAACATAGACTGGCGTGGCTTGATCAGGCTCTGTCAGAAGCCACAGATCGCAAGGTGATCGTGTTTACCCACCACCCGCCAATGCTGACCGGGTTTGATGGCATGGACGCTATAGCCTTGCGCAACCGGTTTGATTTGATTTCACGGCTCAAATCTCACCCACAGCCGGTGCAGGTCATTTCCGGCCACATCCATCGAACAATTTCCGGCCAGGTGGGTGGCATCCCCGTCAGCATGTTCAAAAGCCCCTGCCACCAGATGCCAATGTGCCTCGGCCCCGCCGACGTCCACAGTAGTGTTGACGAGCCGGGAGCCTATGGCCTGATCTTGCTGCATGACGAAGGGCCCATCATCCACACCGAAGACTATGCTCTCACCGGCCCTTTAACCATCGACACACATACGGTGAATTGATCTTAAGCCGGTTCCCTGGCGGGAGCCGGTTCCCCGGCGGGCAAATATGGAATACTGCCCGCTGCATCCGTGTCATCAATAATGTGTAGGTTGCTGATACTTCCCTCAGTACGTGCCTTGGCATAAGGTGCATAGTCGGGATCGCAGGCAAAAGCCTCGACCGCTGCCATCGAAGGAAATGACATCAACGCGATCACGCTGGTATCAAGTGGTTCTCCTGCAAGCGTGCGAATATTCTCGCTCCGCGACAAATATTTTCCGCCATGCCGGGCCGCTATATCGTGAACGTTTTTGGCATATTCAGAAATCCACGAACCATCCGTCACCTTTACATCGGCAATTACATATACCGTCATTGGAAATGACCCCCTAAAAACAAGTAAATCAAATGAAACAAGAACAAATTAAACAAAAAGAATATGTATACTATAGCACAGTTCACTCAGAAGATTGCCACAAGTAGATAATTTATCGCCGCGTAGGCAAAAAAAATCTTAAAAAATGAAATTTCCTCTTGCAGCTTCTAACCAATAAAACTATTCCACGCCTCACCCAAGGACGCGGGCGTAGCTCAGGGGTAGAGCGCAACCTTGCCAAGGTTGATGTCGTGAGTTCGAATCTCATCGCCCGCTCCATAAATTCAATAAACATTGATTTTATGGAGCCATCTGCGTCAAATATACCAGCCAAAATCATCAAGCGCACTTCGGTAGGTAAATGGTTACTTCTATCCTGCATCAGAGTTGGAGGAACGGGTTAAACTTTAGTAGCTGATGCCATTCTAACGTTTTCAAAATGGGGCGCGAGCCTAGGTTCAGTTCAGGGCATTACTACAACCGCATTAACATTAGGATAAACTGTCGTTCGCATGCGGACTCGCGTACAATACCGATCTAAATCATGGCTAAAACCCTCGAAGTCATCAGAATCATCGCATACGTACCTGCGATTCGAAGAACACGCTAAAAGAATCTCCTGAGACTCCACGTACCTCAATGGGTGATTTTCGGACTTTTTTAAGGCGAATTTGGGGCGAATTGATGCAGATCTCTGTATTTTTGGCATCTCTACATGTATGATGCCCTAGTGTCTTCAGCTGATCAAACGACATGTTTTACTGGAGACAATTGTACGCGCGGTATTTGTTTCTAAGCCGCGCTGTTATTTGGAGATGTAATTATGAATACTAAATTTAAGACGCTCATAGTAGCAGCAGCTTTTGCGGCTTTGGGCGGAGCCGCTCACGCGGTAACATTTACCGGGACTGCAGAAGGTTCATGGGGTAATATCCAAGGTGGTGGCGCTATCGGAGTAAGCAACTTGGATGGATCCGGCGGTTCATCTGACGTCACCTGGGGCAATCCTGTAGGCACAACATTTAGTAACCGGTGGCGCTTTGATGGTGTCGGTGCGGATGGCGGTGCAGGATGGTCAACAGATAACGATGACTTGTTTGCTCTCGGTAGTTTTTCCTACCGAAACGGCAGCGTGAACGGCCACACGTTTACTGGTGCGGATCTATCGGTCGAACTCACGTTCACCAATCCGTTTAATGACGTCGAGACATTTGCCTTCGGCTTTGATGTCATCAACACACCAAATACTGGTGGCGGGAATTGCTGTGCCGATACCGCATCAATCACCAGCGGTCTAAGCTCGACAACATTTATGTACCTAGGCGAAGAATACACGCTTGAGCTCTTTGGTTTCTCGCAAGATGGTGGAACCACAGTGACCAGCACGTTCGATAGCCCTGAGGGGTCGAATGCACGTGCAACGCTTTATGGCCGGATCATTCAACCTGCAACAATCCCGCTTCCTGCCGCTGGCTGGATGCTTCTTGCTGGCTTGGGCGGTTTAGCTGCAATGCGTCGTAAGAAAAGCTAACAATTACACATCATAAAAGAGAGGGCCGCACATCAACTGCGGCCCTTTTTTCGTTGAGTGCATGGTACACCTCAAATTCTCGGTAAGTAGAATACGCAAATCCTCTTGGCCCGGACCGGCCGCGCGGGTATACCCGCGGTGACACCACCACACCGAGGACAGCCATGCGCAGCGCCACGATCACACGCAAAACCAATGAGACTGACATCAGCGTCGAGATTAATCTTGATGGTACAGGCTCGTACAGCAATGAAACCGGCGTCGGCTTTTTTGACCATATGCTGGATCAACTGGCGCGCCACTCTCTGATCGACATGGTCGTACGCTGCAGTGGTGATTTGCACATTGACGATCATCACACAGTTGAGGACGTAGGCATAGCACTAGGACAAGCCCTGTCTCAGGCCGTGGGCGACAAAAAAGGCATCAACCGCTACGCCTCTTGCCTGTTGCCAATGGATGACGCGCTGGTGCGTGCGGCCTTAGATATTTCCGGGCGGCCCTTTTTGATCTGGAACGTTGACCTGCCCACTGCCAAAATCGGCACATTCGACACTGAGTTAGTTCGCGAATTTTTTCAAGCGCTTAGCACCCATGGCGGACTGACACTGCACGTGGATCAACTGCACGGCTTCAACAGCCACCACATCGCCGAGGCAGCGTTCAAGGCCGTTGCCCGTGCCCTGCGCGACGCGCTGGAAACCGATCCGCGTAAAGCGGATGCGATTCCGTCGACCAAAGGAACGCTGTAAGCGCCATGAACACAGTTATTGTCGACTATGAAAGCGGAAATCTGCATTCCGCCGAGAAAGCCTTTCAACGCATGGCGCAGGAAACTGGCGGTGGCGAGGTTGTTGTAACATCTGATCCTGATGTTGTACGCAAGGCCGACCGCGTTGTTTTACCCGGTGACGGGGCCTTCCCGGCCTGTAGCAAGGCGTTGTTTGACCATAGTGGGCTATTTGAAGCAATCGAGCAGGTCGTGACCAAAGAGGCCAAGCCATTTTTGGGCATTTGCATTGGCATGCAGATGATGGCCAGCCGCGGCCTAGAGTATACGGAAACCCCCGGATTTGATTGGATCGGTGGCACAGTAGACGCCATAAAGGGCGAAGGCCTGAAGGTCCCACATATGGGTTGGAACGATCTGGTGATCGAACAGGCGCACCCGATCTTTGACGGTATAAAAAGCGGCGATCACGCCTATTTTGTACATTCCTATCAGTTTCAGGTAGCGGATCCGACGCAGCGGCTTGCACATGTGGAATATGGTGCGCCAGTCACAGCTGTGGTTGGGCGTGACAACATAGTCGGCATGCAGTTTCACCCGGAAAAAAGCCAAGCCACTGGCCTGCGCCTCATTGCCAACTTCCTGCAATGGGCACCCTGATCAGGTGGCATTCTCTTTGCGCATCTGGATTGGGGTTTCGCCATAATGTCTACGAAAGGCTCGGCTGAATCCTTCGGCAGAGCCATAGCCGTACCGGCGCGCAACAGCCGCAACTCGATCTCCACCAACAAGATCTTGCCGCGCTAGAATCAACCGCCAGCGTCGCAAGTAAGCCATCGGGCTTTCTCCGACCACCTCAACAAACAATTCGCTGAACCTGCTAAGCGACAGACCTGCGACCTGTGCCAGATCCTCGACCGTCCACAGTTTTTCAGGGCGATCATGCATCGATACAATTGCCCGACTCAGGCGCGGATCTGACAGCCCTGCCAACAGCCCCGTCTCAGCCTCTCCCTGTTGCATCAGCTGGCGCAAGATACGGACCACCAGGACCTCGCACAACCGGTTCAAGACAGATACGGATCCGCATCGACGGGCATCTGCCTCATGGCAAATAAGCGTGATCAATGCCTGTGCATCAGGGTCAGAAATGATATCACATTCAACCATATCTGGTAGCGCCTGAAACAACGGATTGCCCCCCTTATCCCACTCCAAGGCAGCAGCAAACACAATCTGTTCTTCACCTTGGGTGATTAGTCCAGTCGGCGAAAACAGAATCCGCGCAGGTGTCCCTTCGGCATTAGCAACAAGCGCCAACGCAATCCGTCCGTCAACGACCGAGGTGACAGTCAACTGAAACCGGTGAAGCAACGTCGTCAGGCGATCAAATTCTGGCATTTCGGATTTTTTATCTGATATTTCGGATTTAATAGACCATAACACCCGTCATAAGAGAGAACAAGTTACCCCCCTGAAAGGAGCACTCATGCTGTTTCCCCGCCAAAAAACCCCCGATCTTACCGTTCCAACATTGGATCATGGTGCCTTTGACCTTGCCTCCGAAACCAGCGAACGTGGCACAGTGATCTGTTTTTATCGTGGCCTGCACTGCCCCCTTTGCGCCACCTACCTGACCGAACTGGAAAAGCGTGTTTCTGACTTTTCTGAGCACGGTGTAAACACCATCGCAATCAGCTCTGATGGCGAAGAACGTACGCGCGCCATGGCGGACAAGATCGGAGCAACGTCGCTGCGTTTTGGTTATGATCTGTCGCTTGAAAAAGCGCGTGAATGGGGGCTTTTCATCTCAACCTCGCGTGGGAAAACATCGATTGGCATTGAAGAACCTGAGCTGTTTTCCGAGCCGGGCCTATTCATGGTGACCCCGGAGCAGACACTTTACTATGGCTCTGTGCAGACCATGCCATTTGTGCGACCGCATTTTTCCGAATTGGTCGGTGCTTTGGATTTTGCGATTGCGAACAACTATCCAGCACGTGGCGAATATACCGGCGCTGTCTGAATCGCCCAAGAATAAATACAGCGGGCAATAGCCCGCTGCCCTAAACTTGATTGGTTGCAGCTTACTTAACCCGTGTCCACTTTTGGCTACGGCAAATCACAGCAACGCAGCCCTTCACAGTCAAATTGTTTCCACTTAACTGCATTTTCGACTTGTAGGTTTTATTTCGATCAGGAGCCCAAATTTTCCCTCCAGAGTACGCTCCCCCCCCGTCAGCGGACATATCCCAAATCATGCGCTTACCAATATTTTCGTAATCCGTGCGCTTCTCACCAGAAGCGTCATACGCATCTTTGATGACACCACAGATATTGCTACCACATTCTGAAACCTGAACATGTGCGTAACCCCCGGTATCCCCCGGTTGTGTTTTCCACAAGCCAGTCACCGGATCAGCGGCAAATGCGCTGCCCGCGCTCAACAAAACCAAGCTGGCTGCAAGTGCAATCTTCTTCATAATGATACTCCCTTTTGCGGATACCCTGCTTGGGTGCCGGTATTCGATCAAGTCTGACGTTGGGTCGCGTTGCGAATCCCGGCGCAACGTGCGAAATGGCGCTCATCACTGCCAACCGGAGCCTGCGCCATGATCCTTTATCCCGCCATCGACCTCAAAGACGGTCAGGCCGTTCGCCTGTACAAAGGTGAAATGGATCAAGCCACAGTATTCAACGACGATCCAGCCGCACAAGCGATGGAGTTTGTCGAAGCGGGTTGCGAATGGTTGCATCTGGTTGACCTGAATGGTGCCTTTGCCGGTGAACCTGTGAACGACGCCCCTGTTGAAGCGATTCTTGAACGCACCAAGGTGCCCGCACAGCTGGGCGGAGGAATTCGCGACATGGCCACGATCGAACGTTGGCTATCCAAAGGTTTGGCAAGAGTGATTCTAGGCACGGTTGCTGTGGAAAATCCTGCCCTGGTACGTGAAGCGGCCCGCGCATTTCCGGGCCAGGTTGCCGTCGGCATTGACGCCCGCAATGGTCGCGTCGCCACCAAAGGTTGGGCCGAGGAAACCAACGTCATGGTCACCGATCTGGCGCAGTCATTTGAAGACGCCGGCGTTGCCGCAATCATCTATACTGACATCAACCGCGATGGCGCAATGCAGGGCCCTAACGTTGAGGCCACAGCCGCTTTGGGCAATGCCGTTTCCATCCCAGTCATTGCTTCGGGCGGTGTATCTTCAATCGCCGACCTAAAAGCGTTGAAAACCTGCGGTGCACCACTGAACGGTGCAATCTCTGGCCGCGCCCTTTATGATGGGGCAATTGATCTGAAAGAGGCCCTTACGACGCTCAAGTTCTGAGTGCCGTAAAGACAAAACTTTATTCCCCAGCTGCCTTAGCTGTGAGCTTGGCCAGTGCACCCGTCATTTTCTTGAGGTATTCACCTTCACCGGAAATGCCATCCAAACGGCCAAGCATTTTACCCGGATCTTCATAACTCAACCAAACTTGCCCTTCGCCATCTTGATAGACCAGCACTTTGAGCGGCAGAAATAATCCAGCCAGCGGATCGTCTTGCATCGCAGGCGTGCCCAATTTTGGATTACCAAAGATCAGCAGCTGCGAAGGAGACAGTTCCTGCCCGACTTTCTGCGCCCCACCGGCGTGATCAACGCGGGCAAACACCGTAGCCCCGGCCCCGGTCACGACAGCTTCAAGCGCATCCATTGTCGCCGTTACATCAGATGCAGATTTCACACGTTGAATATCGCCCGCGCTTACAATCGCGGGAATCGCCAGCAGCCCTGCAGCCAATAGCCCGAATTTGGTCATCACATTCTCCTCAAATTGAATTCTTGCGACATCTCACCACTGGCATGTAACGCAATTTATGCATAGATAGCCGCAGGAAACGTAACGGATCACGAAAATATGCTTAAAACTCGCATCATCCCCTGTCTGGACGTGGCTGATGGCCGCGTTGTGAAGGGCGTGAACTTTGTTGATCTCATCGACGCCGGTGATCCGGTGGAATCGGCCCGGGCCTATGATGCGGCTGGCGCGGATGAGCTGTGTTTTCTTGATATCCACGCCACTCATGAAAACCGAGGGACGATGTTTGACGTGGTTCGTCGCACGGCCGAGCAATGTTATATTCCGCTCACTGTGGGCGGCGGGGTGCGCACCCCTGATGATGTGCGCGCACTGCTGCTATCTGGTGCAGACAAGGTCAGCTTTAACTCCGCAGCTGTCGCCAACCCTGATGTTGTGGCGCAGTCGGCTGATCAATTTGGCAGCCAGTGTATTGTTGTTGCGATTGACGCCAAAACCGTATCGCCGGGAAAGTGGGAAATCTTCACCCATGGCGGGCGCAAATCCACCGGCATTGACGCAGTTGAGTTTGCCAAGCTGGTTGAAAGTAAAGGCGCTGGTGAAATTCTGCTAACCTCGATGGACCGCGACGGCACTCGGGCTGGTTTCAACTTGCCCCTGACCCGCGCCATCTCAGACGCAGTGAATATTCCGGTGATTGCTTCAGGCGGCGTTGGCACACTTGATCACTTGGTCGAAGGCGTCACCAAAGGCGGCGCTTCTGCCGTGCTGGCGGCATCAATTTTTCACTTTGGCGATTACACCATTGCCGAGGCCAAAACGCATATGCAGGCAGCAGGCATCGCAATGAGGACAGGCGCATGACTTTAGATGAGCTTGAACGGATCGTGGCGGCCCGCGCCAAGGCCAGTCCAGACGACAGCTGGACAGCTAAGCTGCTGGCCAAAGGCCCGGAAAAAACCGCTGAAAAATTCGGCGAAGAGGCGATTGAGGCCATTATTGAAGCCGTAAAAGGCGATCGCAAAAAGCTCACCTCTGAGGCCGCAGATGTTCTGTTTCACCTGTTGGTGATGCTGCAATCACGCGATGTGCCGCTCTCTGATGTGATGGATGAGCTGGCCCGCCGTCAAGGCACCAGTGGCCTTGTTGAAAAATCCTCCAGAACAGAGGGCACAAAATGATCAGACATATCGTTTTTTTCAGCGCCAAGAATGCGGACGAAGTTGAAACCGTACGTGATGGTCTGATGATGCTGCGCGACATCCCACATGCCCAGCATTTCGAAGTGGGTCGCAATCTGCAGAGCGATGCCATCAACGGCACGCAAGTCGATTTGGTAGTTTATGCGGAATTCATCGATGAGACTGCGTTGGACGCTTACAAATCCGACCCGATTTACGAATCATGTATTGCGCGCGTCCGCCCAATGCGAGAATTACGTATTGCTGCTGACTTTGAGGCCGATACGTAAGCTGGTATCACCTTAGCCTACAACTTTGATGAAATAATCCCGGTGTTAAAGCCACCCATACGCAGCTCTCCGAACAAGCGTTGATATTCGATCTTAGGACAGCGATCCATAATCACGTCAACGCCTTTTGCCCGAGCCAATTCTGCCGCCTGTTCGTTCACGACACCTATTTGCATCCAGATCGTTTGCAGCTTGGGAAAATGCGCCAGTGCTTCCTCAACAATCGGCGACACATGTTCAGGGCGACGGAAAATATCCACCATATCCACATGCCCTTTGATATCGCTGAGGCTGGCTTTGACCTCACAACCAAACAGCATGGTTCCCGCGTGCCCCGGATTAACCGGCACCACATCATAGCCTTTCAACGCCAGATACCGCGCCACATAATAACTGGGGCGTACCGGATTCATCGACACACCAACCACGGCAATCCGCTTAGTACGTTGCAAGATCTTGCGCAGATGCACGTCTGTATATTCATCACTCATGGCCGCACCTTATTCAGAACTTTAGGATAAAAAAAGCGCCCAGATACAAAATCTGGGCGCCAGTCGCGGAACGAGGGACAGTGAAGAGAAACACGGGTGTTCCAAACCGGTGTTTCTAGAACATTAGATAGGGTGGATTTCGCGAATAAAAAGGGGATGTAATATAGCTGTGAACAAAATATTTACCTCTACCCGGATCAATCGAAGATATCTTCAACAACATCCCACAATTCGCTCAAGACCTTACGGCCAAGGCTCTTGCGTTTTTTGGCATACCGTTTTGGCGGGTATTTTTCATACGAGCGTCCCGGACGTTCATGTTTTTTGCTTTTCTTTGGCCTTTCGTGCCTGACCGGCTGGGTTTGCAATTTACGACTGGGGATCGATTTGATTTCGTGCAGCGGAGCTCCACAATTGGCGCAACTCAGCTCGTGCCGGACCTTATTCAGCACCAGAGCGGCGCGTGTTCCACAGTAACAGCATGTTGCAATTTTTTGTCCCACAGGTGCGCTCCTTTGAGATTGGATAAAAGCGTGAACCACTTCCGATGCAAGCCCCTTTACCTGAGAAAACGCGACAACTCCGCAAATCCCGCATCCAAACACCTCTGTTATTGACTTCAAGCCGCAAATTGACTTGACCTTTTGCCCTGCACTCTGTTGAACGCCTTGAGACAGAAAAACAGATAGGTGGCCGTCAAATGGACGATCAGACCAAGAATCTTATCCTTGCCAGTGCGCTTAGCTTTGGTGTCATTCTGATATGGTTCACACTTTTCCCTCCTCCGGAGGCTGATCCCAACGCGCCTGCCGCGATTGAACAGGTGGATGGGCAAGAGGTTGTCACGACACCTACTGCAGATGGTCAGGCAGCAGTGACCGAGACTGAGGAGCCTGTCGAAGACAACGCGCCACGTCTTTCGATTGCCACGCCCAGCCTTGAGGGCAGCATTTCCCTCAAAGGTGGACGCATCGACGAGCTGTCGCTGCGCAACTATCGCGAAACACTGGCCGAAGATTCGCCTATCGTACAACTGCTATCGCCAATCGGCAGTGACGAGCCCTTTTATGCCCTGTTTGGCTGGGCACCAGGCAGTGGATTGGACGCGGATCAGGTTCCGGGCCCAAATACGATCTGGTCGGTTGACGGCAATGAAAATCTGACGCCTGAAGCTCCAGTGACTTTGACCTGGGACAATGGCGCAGGCCTAAGCTTCCAACGTGATGTCAGTGTCGATGACAAATTCATGTTCACAGTTCGCCAGTCAGTCGAAAACACTGGGAGCGGCGCTGTCAAACTGGCCCCATACGGCATTCTTGCCCGTCAAGGTGAACCAGAGGATCTGAAAAACTTCTTCATCCTGCACGAAGGAGCCATTCGCATGGTCGACGGCGAATTGGCAGAAACCGACTATGATGATTTTGAGCCGTCCAATGACTTTGAGACCATTGGCGTCGAAGAGAACGCCTGGACCGGTTTCACCGATCACTACTGGATGACAACGCTGATCCCTGCCGATGAGGCCGGTGCCACAATCAGCACCTTTCAAGACGCCCGTCGCAATATTTTCCAAACCACAGCCCGCCAGAGCACCAAAACGGTTGCACCAGGCGAAACATTGTCACAAGAGATGCGTCTTTTTGCCGGTGCCAAGGAATGGGACACTATTCGCGCATACCAAAACGAATCTGGCGTTGAAAAGTTCATCGATTCGATTGACTGGGGCTGGTTCTTCTTCCTGACCAAACCGATTTTTGCGGTCCTGCATTGGCTGAACGCGTTGATCGGCAACATGGGTTGGGCAATCATTGCGTTGACTGTCCTGCTCAAGGCGCTGCTGCTGCCTTTGGCCTATAAATCCTATGTTTCTATGGCGAAGATGAAAGAACTTCAGCCAGAGATGGAGAAGATCAAAGAAAAAGCCGGTGATGATCGTCAGATGATGCAAAAATCGATGATGGAGCTGTACAAAAAGGAAAAGGTCAATCCAGCCTCGGGCTGCTTGCCGATCCTGATGCAGATTCCGATCTTCTTCTCGCTCTACAAGGTGATTTTTGTTACTCTGGAACTACGTCATGCACCTTGGATCGGCTGGATCAAAGATCTATCCATGCCTGACCCATCATCGCTGTATAACCTTTGGGGCATTCTACCTTGGGGTGTACCCGCATCTGGTTCAATCTTAGCGCTGATCTTCATCGGTATCATGCCATTGTTGTTGGGTATCTCCATGTGGCTGCAGCAAAAGCTAAACCCAGCCCCAACCGACCCGACGCAAAAGATGATCTTTGCCTGGATGCCTTGGGTGTTCATGTTCATGCTGGGCAGCTTTGCCAGCGGTCTGGTACTGTACTGGATCACTAACAACGTCATTACCTTCTGCCAGCAGTACCTGATCATGCGTAGTCAGGGCTATAAGCCTGATGTGTTTGGTAACATCACTTCTAGCTTCAATCGCAAGCAGGATGAAAAGGACGACTGATGGCACAGTTTCAGGTGATCTGGCGGCACTCGATCAAAGGGCGCGTAGCGCTTGAACGGGCAGCCTTGATCACCTGCAAAACTATGCCTTGGATGTGCCGTTGTCTTGATGACACAAGTGGTTCCGAAGCGAACGACACAACAGAGGTTCTGACATGAAACTCCCCTTTCCTCTGGTAGAGGCTCCTGATTCCATCGCCGCAGAAGCTGGCCGCAAGCTGTTTGCAGGGCCAGTAGATTTTCTCAAAGGGGTTGTCGCTATGTCCGGCCTGCCCCCGGCTGACCGGCTTGAGGTATGCTTTGCCGGGCGCTCAAACGTTGGTAAGTCGTCGCTAATCAATGCGCTGACCGGTCGCAAACGTCTAGCGCGTGCATCAAACACTCCAGGCCGCACACAGGAAATCAATTATTTCACGCTGGGCGACGAGCGTTATATGGTTGACCTTCCGGGTTATGGCTATGCCGAAGCCCCGGTTGCAGTGGTTGAAAAATGGCAACGGCTACTGAAGTCCTATTTGTCAGGCCGCCCGACGCTGCGCCGGGCATTTGTTCTGGTCGATTCACGTCACGGCATTAAACCCGTGGACGATGAGATTATGTCACTGCTCGACAGTGCTGCCGTGGCTTTTCAGGTGGTCTTGACCAAAGATGATAAGATCAAAGACAAAGATCGCGAAAAGATGCTAGCCCAAGTGCGCGAAAAGCTATCAAAACACCCGGCTGCGTTCCCTGAGTTGATCTCGACCTCGGCTGAAAAAGGCGATGGTATCGCAACCCTGAGATCAGTCATTAACGAACTGGTATAGGCGCCGTGCTGCCACGTTTCATCACGTTAATAACTCTGCTGGCACTGACGATCGTCAGTACCATTCCGCAAGGCTGGATGGTCAACAGCGATGCAAACGGAAAAATGCTATTGGTTCTATGTACCAGTGACGGAGCACAAGAGGTCTGGGTCGATTTTGGTGACACCCCACCAAGCGACCATGACCAACAAGATGAGCTGATGCCCTGCCCGTTCAGCGGTATCGCGTCTTCTGACATTCCAGCATTTGCACAGATTGCAGCGCTAAAACAAACACCCCGCCCCGCCCCATGGGCACAATCGGATTTCACGCACCGAAGTGCCGGGTTTTACACCCGGTATGATGCCCGTGGCCCACCCGCGTTCTCCTGACAGATCAAAACCCTGAAATATCTGCCTGACTGCACTGCAGCGGGCCCTGTTATCCTATGGAGAAATTGAATGGCCGATCAAAGCCACGTCGCCACACGCGACCCCGAAACCAACACCCTGCCACAAAAACTCTACTTCGCCGTCTGGCGCTGGCATTTTTATGCCGGACTTTATGTTATCCCCTTCTTTCTCATCCTCGCGGTGACCGGGTTAATGATGCTGTTCATCTCGCAATTTGATGGCCGTGATGGTGAAAAAATAAGTGTCACAGCACAAGGCGAAGCTATCAGTGTATCGCAACAGGCGGATGCAGCCACCACTGCCGTGCCCGGCGACATCGTCGAATGGATAGGCCCCAAAGCCGATGATTTGGCTACCGTGTTTCGAATCAAAACTGATGCTAGACAACAGATGGTTGCCGTTGATCCGTATTCAGGCGATGTCATCCAAACATGGGACCGCCGCGCAGGGTGGTATGATTTCGCCGACAACATTCATTCGGACCTGCTGATCGGCACAGCAGGCGATCGGATGATCGAAATCGCTGCCGGGCTTGGGTTGGTGCTTGTTCTAACGGGGCTTTATCTGTGGTGGCCGCGTGGCAACGCCAAGGTAGCACTAATCCCTAACCTGAAAGCGCGTGGTCGCGCCCTGTGGAAATCTCTGCATGCGGTAACAGGTTTCTACATCTCAATCTTGCTCATTCTGTTTTTGATCACGGGCCTATCGTGGACTGGGATTTGGGGCGACAAGATCATCCAAGCCTGGAGCAGCTTTCCCGCCGCTAAATGGGATAACGTTCCCCTATCTGATGACACCCATGCCAGCATGAACCACGGCAATCAAAACGATGTTCCTTGGGCGCTTGAGAAAACCCCGATGCCCGCCTCTGGTTCTGACGCAGGAATTCCCGGGCTTGCCGAGGGTGACCCTGTCGACATCGACACACTTGTCGCCTTTGGCGCCTCAATGGGTATGCAAGGCCGTTTCCGCATTGCATACCCCAATGGGGAGACTGGCGTATGGACAATGAACCGCGACAGCATGAGCAGCGATTCATCTGAGCCGACAACCGACCGCACCATTCACATTGATCAATACACTGGCAAAATTCTCGCTGATGTGCGGTTTGAGGATTACTCGGCCATGGGCAAGTTCATGGCGCTTGGAGTACCGTTCCATATGGGCCTGATGGGGACATGGAACTTCATCCTAAACGTCGTGTTCTGCGTCGCAGTGATCTTTGTCTGTATTTCCGGGGTAATAATGTGGATTATTCGCCGCCCTTCGAAAGCGGCGCGCCTTGCAGCCCCCCCAGCCCCAGCAGAGATGCCGTTTTGGAAAGGCGCGGCGTTGATTACCGTTCTGGTTTCAATCGCCTTCCCGCTATTGGGCCTGACCCTGCTAGCGGTTTTGGCATTTGATGTTTTGATCCTAAGCAACCTGCCCGCCGTCAAACGCGTCTGCAGTTAAATCAAACCTTAATCAGGCGCGTGGATCTCCCAGGAAACGCGCGCCTGATCCATCTCAAAGACAAGTCCCCCTTGGCAGTTCGATGTGAAGATCGTAACAGAGGTAGCAAGAGGACACGTCGAATGAGAAAACAAGCCATGAACCGCGACTGGATTGCCACCGCCCGCACACTAAGTGAAGCCCTGCCTTACCTGCAACGCTATGATGATGCGATTGTTGTGATCAAACTAGGCGGTCACGCCATGGGCAGTGACGAAGCGATGGACACTTTTGCCCGCGACATCGTGTTGATGCAACAGGTTGGTGTAAATCCGGTGATCGTGCATGGCGGCGGTCCGATGATCAATCAGATGTTGGACAAGCTGGCGATTAAGTCGGAATTCGTCAACGGCAAGCGCGTGACGGATGAGGCCACGATGGAAGTGGTCGAAATGGTTCTGTCAGGCCGGGTCAACAAACGTATCGTTCAGGCCATCAATCAACAGGGTGGTAAGGCGGTGGGCCTGTCTGGAAAAGACGCCAATCTGATCACCTGTGACCCAACCGACCCCGCGCTTGGTCTGGTGGGTACTCCGTCTGAAATTGACCCCAGCATTTTGCAAACCCTGTTCAACGACGACACCATCCCCGTGATTGCCCCGCTGGGAGCTGGTCGCAATGGTGAGACGTTCAATATCAACGGTGACACCGCCGCTGGAGCCATTGCCGCCGCCTTGACTGCGGACCGCCTGCTGCTGCTGACCGACATCGACGGCGTGCGCAATGCCGAGGGTGATGTCGTGACCGAGCTGACCCCTCAAACCATCCGCGAGATGATCGCCGATGGCACCGTTGCGGGCGGCATGATACCCAAAACCGAAACCGCTTTGGCGGCAATTGATGGCGGTGTTCGCGCCGTTGTCATTTTGGATGGCCGCGCCCCTAACGCAACACTGCTGGAACTCTTCACCGACCACGGTGCCGGATCAATGATCCGAGCGGGTTGAGCTTTGCAGGTTTGACTTGAGTCCCAATTTTACGCTGGTGCCCCGCACCCGCGTAAAAACTGATGTCGACTCTGGAAAAACATCCTCATAAGTTGAAAATATGCTTGGTGGTTCTTTAGTAAATTTGATCTTGGTTTTCTTGGCGTTGCCCTGACAATCATCGAACTTTTGTCAGTTGCTTATTTCACTGCCGCACTGTCAAAACCCAAAAGTCGGCAAAGCATCCTTGATTGGCTGACATCAAAACGCGGCACCAAATTTTACCAACGCTATGTTGAAGCTGCGCTTGATGCCGTGGATGCAACCCTTGTTCCCCCAAATGCCAAAGATCACTTAAATTCAGATGGAAAATCTGTCTTTGGCTGGCAACTGTTGGATTTTTCCCTGCGTCTGGCGGTGGCCTATCCGCTGTTGTTTATCGCACTGTCATGGGGGTGGACCGGGGCCGCCAGTGGCTTTGGCGATTTAGTGGTTTTTCCACACGAACCACGGGCTTTCGTTCATTACGGGTTTCTGGGGGGAATAATTGCATCGCTGACCTGTTTTGCTTTAAGTTTGTATCATCAGCGAATTGGAAACTATCGCCTTAGGGATCGTTTCCAACTCGCTGCATTCGCAGGCGCACTCACACTCACACTCGCATTCGCAGGCGCATTCGCATTCGCATTCGCATTCGTGCTTAGAACATCAATCGCATCCAGATTACGCATCTATTTTGCCTATCTGATTACCGCCCTTGGCATCATCGCAGCCATGTCATGTTTCGTGGAATTATCGGCAGAGGGTAAAAGTCTTTTGCTGTTTCTGGGTGTCTTGCCTGTCGTGAATGCGATTTTTGACTTCTTGTCCTTTGGGGTAACCCGATGGTTGATCCGCACCGGCATGGCATTGCGGGATTGGCGGACATTTGTTCTGGGGGTGTGCGATTTACTTGTGGCGCTTGTGCTGTTCACTGGGCTTGGCTGCACGTTGATCATCATCATAAGTGGCATCAACGCTATTTCGGCCACTCCATTGTTGGATCTGGGAAACCTGTTGTCAGATATCGCGGCACAGCCTGAACGCTATTGGTGGCTTTACTTCGGGTTTTTCTCAACCCTAGTCCCTACCTTCCTCCATTTTGGTGTCTCTGCTGCCTGCCTGATCTCTTGGATACCCGGTCGGGCATGGATTGCCCAAGCGATTGAAGATCCAGATGATGGGGGTCGGAATTTTCGCGGCCAGCTGACGCTTAGCCTTGTTGGAACCGCTCTGTTTGCGATCCCGCTATTTACCGCTTATCTGCTTGCGCTGGCGATATACACTTGGCACCCTGAAATCGGGTTGCGGTATCTTTGGTTTTTTTCATGGTTTGCCAACCTGCTTGGGGAAGGCATTGAAAAATCTGATATTATTATATGTGCAAGCTGTGTCTGAAACTTTCTTTCCCGAACAAACGGCCTTCTGCTCAACCGGCAAGTAATTGGCCAAGTCACCATCTATATCACTGTCTATAAAATAAATGGTGGGCGACCCTGGAATCGAACCAGGCGTGCGTCTCCGCGAGGGAGTTACAGTCCCCTGCCACACCTTGCGGCCTGTCGCCCACTGTCTGATGCACTGCATCTGACGTGAGGGCGTATTTAGAAGCGCCTTTGTCCCCCGTCAAGACGAAAATGCCTTGCACTGGGCCGGGGTTGCACGCAATGTCGCGATCTGATGCGAAAGGTGAATTATGGGCACGAAAAAACCCCGTTGGGTGATTGAAAAAGAGCAGGCAAAGCGCGCAGGTGCCGCTGAAACGGTCTGGCTGTTTGGGTTGCATGCCGTTCGGGATGCTCTGCGCAATCCGGCGCGCGAAAAACTGCGACTGATTCTCACTCGGAATGCTGCCGATAAACTGGCCGAAGACGTGGCTTTTGCCGGTATTGAACCCGAGATGGCCGATGCCCGCAGATTCACCGCTCCGATTGACCCGCAATCTGTTCATCAAGGCGCTGCGCTGGAAGTAAAATCGCTTAACTGGGGCGGCTTGGCAGATCGTTGTCTTGGGGATGGCACACATCCACCGCGCGTGATCATGCTTGACCGGGTGACCGACCCGCATAACGTCGGCGCGATTCTACGCTCAGCCGAGGTGCTAGGAGCTTGCGCTGTCGTAGCCCCCCGCCATCACTCGGCCCCCGAAACCGGAGCCTTGGCAAAAACAGCCAGCGGCGCATTGGAACGTCAGCCCTATCTGCAGGTGCGCAATCTATCGGATGCCATCGTTGAGTTGCAGAATATGGGTTATATCGTTCTAGGGCTGGATGGTACAGCAGACGACACAATTGAGACCGCGCTTGAAGGCCGGCGCGATCGCCCGGTGGCTTTGGTCATGGGGGCCGAGGGGCCGGGATTGCGCCAAAAAACCAAAGAAACCTGCGACCAATTGGTCAAGATCAGTTTTGCTGGTGAGTTTGGATCGCTGAATGTGTCCAACGCTGCGGCCATCGCGCTTTATGCATCGCGGTAACGGCGAATGCCTTACCCCGTCAAATCGCGGGGAATCACAAAATCCACAACCCGGCCAGTGCCGGGTTTAACCTCTGCCCATTGCGGCACATCAAAATCAATCACTGTGGTGGCCCCGGTTGGATAGTCCTAAAACCGTGTATGTGCAGGCGGCGTGACGACAAGTTGTTCGGCAAAGCAACTGATGCCCGGGTTATGACCCAACATCAGAACCAACGCCTCAGATGCGCCCCGCAAAACTGTAAACATTCGGTCATTTGAGGCCAGATAGAGGCTATCCAGAAATGCGGTATCGGCCGCAATGTTTAGCCCGGCAAAAGTTTCCCGCGTGCGCATCGCACTGGAACATAGCACCTGATCGGGATGATAGGATTTTTGCCGCATCCAATCACCCAAAGCTTTGGCCGAGAGACGTCCACGGCCATTGAGGGTGCGCGCATGATCCTCCAGCAGTGCATTATCCCAACTGGACTTGGCGTGGCGCATCAGAATCAGGCGTAATGTCATGTGCGGTGAAAGTATTTCATATGAATGGCCGATTGTTCAGGGTTGCGGTCGAATGTCTGGCTAACTGGGCAAGACCTGCGCGCAATGCACCCTTGGCTCATGCAGGTCTGCCCGGCCGGGGTGTCCAGATAGGTATGGCAAGCGTCGATCTCATAGAAGTGCTGATCGCTCAGGGCGTTAACGGGGCAAGCCGAAACACAGGGTTGCGTGTCACAAGTCTCACAAGGAGAGGCGATCGGGGGCTTAGGCAGATCAATTTCTTGATCAAACAACAGTGCGCCCCGGAACGAGACCATCATTCCGGCCTCGTCGTGCACCAGCATGCCCACCGGACTTTGCCAAGCACGCCCCGAATCCATTGCCCAACGCATAAAGGGCTCATAGGGAGGGCCTCCAAAGGGAAACCGGGCTTCGGCGTTCAAGATATCAGCCATGCGAGCGATGATCCGCTCCGACCATCGATTGAACGGATCTTCTGCACCATCCAACATTTCAGGGCTAATTTTGAAAACCTTCCAAAATCCTGTCTCAGGTCCCAGCAAACAGATGGTTCTGCCATCTTCGTGCAGAGCACCCATGATGCCTAAACCGTTCAGCTTGGCGGCGGCATCGACCGCGGCATATGTTATAGCTTGCGAAACGGCAGCCATAGGCTCCACCCTAGTTTAGACGGTTTGTCATCCTGCCAGCGCAGGCCAATGGTCATATCATCATGCCCTTTGCCGGGTTGTGCAATATAGGTGCCAAATATTCTATCCCAGATCGACAAGGCAAAACCGTAATTGCTGTCATGCTCCTGGCGCAGATCAGAATGATGCACCCGGTGCATGTCAGGCGTGACCAGAATCCGACGCAGCACGGCATCCACCCCCAGCGGCAGGCGGATGTTGGCGTGATTAAACATTGCGGTACCATTGAGGATGATCTCAAACACGATAATACCCATCACAGGTGGGCCCAACAGGTAGACCAGCCCAACTTTAAACACCATGGAAACGGCAATTTCAACCGGGTGAAACCTGATGGCGGTGGTCACATCGATGTCACGGTCCGCATGGTGAACCCGATGAAATCGCCATAAAAGAGGTATTTTATGTGTGATCAGATGCTGCGCCCAGATCGCGAAGTCAAACAGCAAAATGGTCAGTGTTACAGCAAGCCACATCGGGACTTCGATCAGATGAAGTAGACCAAAACCCTGCATCTGTGCGTCCATCGCAGCGCCAACTGCCAGCAAAGGCATGGCAAAGGCCAAAGCACGCAGGGTCAATGTATCAATCACGACGATAGACCAATTGGTAAACCATCTCTGTTTGCGGGTCTGAAGCAGTGCCCGACGCGGGGCCGCAGCTTCGACCAATGCAAAGAGGGCGAAAAGCCCCAAAAATACAACCAACCTGATCAGCATTTCATGTTCCATTGCACGCAACTTAAGCCAAATGTATTTCTGAGCAAGAGTGGATGCGATGACCCGAGTAAGGCGAACACCTCAAGAAACATCCTTTACTAGAACCGTGATATCCGGACACCCATGCGGTTTTTATGGATTTCCTACCCTTGCATCGCTTTGCCCGAGGCAATGCCCGTGATAAGCGGTGATAACGTCATGATTCTGTCATCAGAGCCAAACCGGGAACATTCCTCATGCCTACCACTTCCGAGCCCAAACTGATCGCCGGCAATGCTAATATGCCACTTGCCAAGGCAATTACGCGCCGCATGACCATGCATCGAGGGGCCAATCTAGGGCTAGTCGACGCCCGGGTAGAGCGTTTCAACGATCAGGAAATCTTTGTCGAAGTTTATGAAAACGTCCGCGGCGAGGACATGTTCATCATCCAGCCGACGTCAAACCCGGCTAATGATAATCTAATGGAATTGCTGATCATGTCGGATGCGCTGCGGCGCTCATCCGCCAAACGGATCACAGCAGTCATTCCTTATTTCGGTTATGCTCGTCAGGATCGCCGTTCCAAGGCACGCACCCCGATCTCGGCCAAACTGGTCGCCAACATGATTGTTGAATCCGGTATCGAACGCGTTTTGACTATGGATCTGCACGCTGCACAGATTCAGGGGTTCTTCGACATTCCAGTTGATAACCTTTATGCGTCGCCTGTTTTTGCGCTGGATATCATGACCCAGTTCAAGGAAAACTTGGGCGATGTGATGATCGTCTCTCCCGACGTTGGCGGTGTGGCCCGCGCCCGCGAGCTGGCGAAACGGATCAATGCCCCTCTGGCCATCGTTGACAAACGCCGTGAAAAACCCGGAGAAATCGCTGAAATGACTGTGATCGGCGATGTCACCGGCAAAAAATGTATCATTGTCGATGACATGTGCGACACCGCAGGCACCCTGTGCAAGGCGGCCGAAGTGATCCTTGAGCACGGTGCAACCGAAGTGCATGCCTATATAACACATGGTGTTATGTCTGGTCCTGCGGTCGAACGTGTAACCAATTCAGTAATGAAGTCGTTGGTGATCACAGACACCATCGCACCAACTGAACCAGTCAAATCGGCGCCAAACATCCGGATCATTCCAACTGCACCCGTGTTCGCTCAGGCTATCCTGAACATCTGGCAAGGTAACAGCGTATCTTCGCTGTTTGATACGCCGACATTAGAGCCGGTATACGAAGGTCAGTTTAGCCGCTGACACTCAACAAATTTACGGTGAATTCGGCGGCCAATCTGCAAAGGTTGGCCGCCGTCGTTTATATGACGCAATCTGTCTTGTAGTTGAGATATGACGGTGACAAGGTGCGCAAGAAATCAAACCGCTGAACAATGGGAGACTGCGGCATGATCGAGAAACGTCAGTTCTATATCAATGGGGCCTGGGTCAATCCGGCTGAGACCAATGATCACAACGTCATCAATCCGGCCAATGAAGAGGCCTGCGCGGTGATCTCTCTGGGTGGACAGGCAGATACCGATGCCGCTGTTACGGCCGCAAAGGCTGCCTTCCCGGCTTGGATGGCAACCGCGCCTGAAGAGCGGATTGCGCTGGTTGAAAAGCTGCTCGAGATCTACGAGGCGCGCAACGAAGATATGGCGCAGGCAATCAGCCTTGAGATGGGCGCGCCGATTTCCATGTCGCGCCAACAGCAGGCGACCTCGGGCTCTTATCATATCCGGGCCTTCCTTGATGAAGCCCGCAAATATGAGTTCTCCCACCCCATAGACTCCGATACACCCGGCAGTTGGATCATGAACGAACCGATTGGTGTTTGTGCCCTAATCACACCATGGAACTGGCCGATGAACCAAGTGACGCTCAAGGTTATCGGAGCAGCGATTGCAGGTTGCACCATGGTGCTGAAGCCGTCTGAGGAATCGCCACTGTCCTCAATGTTGTTTGCCGAGATGATGCATGATGCTGGCTTCCCGGCCGGTGTGTTCAACCTTGTGAATGGTGATGGCGTTGGAGTTGGCTCGCAACTGACCAGCCACGATGATGTCGACATGATCTCCTTCACAGGGTCGTCGCGTGCGGGCAAGTTGATCACTAAAGCTGCTGCAGACGGCCTGAAACGTGTCAGCCTTGAGCTGGGCGGAAAAGGGGCCAATGTGGTCTTTGCCGATGCGGATGAAAAGGCGGTCAAACGCGGTGTCATGCATTGCATGAACAACTCGGGTCAATCGTGCAACGCACCAACCCGCATGTTGGTTCAGCGTGAGATTTATGAGCAAGCGGTTGAAACAGCAGCGCAGGTTGCGGCGTCGATTGAAGTTGGCGCGCCCAGCGAAGAAGGTCGTCACATCGGCCCGGTTGTGAATGAACTGCAGTTCAACAAGATTCAGGATCTGATTCAGCAAGGTATCGATGAAGGCGCACGCCTGATTGCCGGTGGTGTGGGGCGCCCTGATGGGTTGAACCGTGGATTTTATGTCAAACCTACCGTGTTTGCGGATGTGAACAACGACATGACTATTGCCCGTGAAGAGATCTTTGGCCCTGTGCTGTCGATCATTCCTTTTGATACTGAGGAAGAGGGCATCGCAATTGCCAATGACACGCCATATGGCCTGACCGATTATGTTCAGACGCAAGATCCTGCCCGGGCCAACCGAATGATCCGTGCACTGCGCGCGGGCATGGTGGAAACCAATGGTCAAAGCCGTGGCAACGGTGCACCCTTTGGCGGCATGAAGCAGTCCGGTAACGGGCGCGAAGGCGGCAAATGGGGCATCGAAGATTTTATCGAAGTGAAATCTGTCTCAGGCTGGAGTGAGGCTGGCTAATCCATGCAACTCCACGCCTTTGTCTTACACCTTGCGCGCGCCGAAAAACGGCGCGCGAACGCCCATGAGGTGCTGAATAATTGCGGCGTGGAGGGTGAGATCTGGGATGCCGTGGATGGGGCGAAATTGTCCGAGGCAGAAATTACCGAGGCCTATCGCCCTAACCAGTTTGAGCCGAGTTACCCTTTTGGATTGAAAACCGGGGAGGTCGGCTGTTTTTTAAGCCATCGGTCAATCTGGCAAGCGATTGTGGATCGTGATCTGGATGCTGGTGTGGTGTTTGAGGATGATGCCTCCTTGGATCCGGATGTGTTTGGCAAGGCGCTTGCCTTGGCGCAAAAGTACAGTGATCACTTTGGCTACATCCAGTTTCAAACTCGTCCGATCAAAGGGCATGAAGATGTGCTGGAAACCGATGGGGATCTTTGCCTGAGCGTACCGCGTGTTTCGCCGGTGCGGGCGACCGCTCAATTAATCACACATGCCGCCGCAAAACGGTTGGTAAAAAAGGCACAGGTGTTTGACCGCCCTATTGATACATATGTGCAAAGCCATTGGTTCACCGGGCAGCCGGTGGCAGTGATTTATCCGTCAGGCGTTGCTGCGATTTCCGAGCGGCTGGATGGGTCGACCATTCAGGGTGGAAAGTATTCGGTTCCCGAGCGATTAAAGCGGGAAGTGTCGCGCACGGTTTACCGCCGCAAGATTGAGCGTTATTCACGTGACAGCAAGACGCTCTCCTCTGCTGCAACTGAAACACGCAAGTAAGACCTGAAACAATGATCATTTCCAGACTTTTGGGCGGGGCCGGAAACCAGCTCTTTCAATATACCGCAGGGCGGGCTTTGGCCGATCATCTGGGCTGTGATCTGGCGTTGGATTCGCGGTATATTGCGGGCAGCGAAGATCGCGGGAATTGCTTTGCGCATTTTTCCGGCGCGCGAATAACGCCAGTCTCTGCCCTTCCCCCGGCCAAACACGATGGTTTCCTACGCTACGGGCTATGGCGAAAGTTCGGAAAAGATCCCAAATTTTGCCGCGAGCAAGAGTTGGGCTTTAATCCAGAGTTCTTTGACCTAGGCGATAAAAGCTATCTGCATGGATATTGGCAATCGCCCCGATATTTTGGTGATAGCGCCGAGGCGTTCCGCAAAGATCTCCAGTTCACCACACAGTTGGACACGGCAAATGTCGCAATGGCCGAGCAGATCAAGGCCGCGAAAATCCCGGTGTCAGTACATGTGCGGCGTGGGGATTACATGGCCTCGGGCAGTTTTCAGGCTTGCACGGAAGAGTATTATGTCGCGGCTTTGGCAGCGCTTTCCAAGATGCTGGGCAAGGATCTGACTTGCTTTGTGTTCTCGAATGACCCTGTCTGGGCGGCGGAAAACATGAACCTGGGCTTTGAGCGGGTGATTGTGGATCTCAATGACGAAACCCGTGGCCATTTCGATATGCAGTTGATGTCACTGTGCGCGCACCATGTGATTGCCAATTCGACCTTTTCATGGTGGGGGGCATGGCTGAATCCCGATCCTGATAAACTGGTGGCCGCGCCAAAGAACTGGTTTTCCAAAGAAAAACTCAGTAATCCTGATATCTGCCCGGACAATTGGATACGCATATGACCCCCAATGGCGATTTTGCAGATCGGACCTTTCTGGCTGAAACGGTCCATAAGCGCGATATTTTCTCTGAGACGATCTCTGGGACGCTGGAAGGTGTTGAAAATTTCCCGGTTGTACTGCGCAAGCTGGACGGCGTGCCGTTATATGCCAAGCCGGTAGCGTGGTTTCTGGCGCGCAAGGAAATCCGCGGACTGCAAGCGGTTCAAGGGATTGAGGGCACACCAGTTTTGGTGCGGGTTGATAAGGTGGGGCTCTTGCGCAGCTGGACGCAGGGCACGCCATTACAATTAGCCAAGCCCACAGACCCCGCGTTTTACAAAGATGCCAAGCGCCTGCTGCGCGAGATGCGACGGGCGGGGGTTGCCCATAATGACATTGCCAAGCCGCAAAACTGGCTGATGACGCATGAGGGCCGTGCGGCGGTGATTGATTTTCAACTCGCTTCGGTGCACCGCAAGGGAAGCAAATTCCTACGGGTCCTGGCGCGCGAGGATCTACGACATTTGCTGAAGCAAAAGCGCGCCTATGCGCCGGAGTTGTTGACAGCGTCAGAGCATCGGATGCTGGCGCAAAAGGCGCTACCAGCGCGGATCTGGATGGCGACGGGCAAGAAACTTTACAACTTCATTACCCGCAAGCTGATGAATTGGTCAGATGGAGAAGGCACCGAAGACCGGATTGAACGTGATGGTCCCGCGCTGGACAAAGCGTTGCGACCCCTGCCCCAGATCAGCGATATTGCCCTGTGCACCTATGCGCTTCCGGCCAAGGGTGTGGGACTTTATGTGTTTGTGGAAACAGCACTGACCGGATCAGACCTTGAGAAGCTGCTGCCCTCCCCGGCCCCCGAATCTGTGCAACCGGTTTTAAGGTTACCGCGCGCAGCGGATGGATCTTTGCGCATGGATGCACTGCAACTGATCGCCACCAACCGGTTGGACGAGTTGGAGCAGCTTTGTTCATCAGAGCCAGCGCTAGCCGAGGATCTGAAGCCGATCATTTCGCAGCGCCTGAACCTGACAGATCGCATCTTGCGCAAATAATGCCCTGCGCCTTGGGTTAGGCACAGGGCATTGATCTTACTTACCTTTCCAGACCGGATCGCGTTTTTCGGCGAAGGCACGGGCGCCTTCAAGTTGATCCTCGGACCGGTAGAGTTTTTCGACCGATGGCAATTGGCTTTTGGTGATGCGGTTCATCGCATCCTGGAATTTGGCATCTTCGGCGTCACGCACCACCTCTTTGATCGCGGCATAAACCAGCGGTGGGCCGGAGGCGAGCAGACGGGCGAGCTCCCACGCGCGGTCCATCAGTTGGTCGGCGGGCAGAATTTCATTGACGAGACCCCAACGGTTGGCCTCTTGAACGTCGAACCAGCGGCCGGTGAGCAACAGCTCCATCGCGATGTGGTATGGGATACGTTTCGGCAGCTTCACGCTGGCGGCATCGGCCACGGTGCCGGAACGGATTTCAGGCAGGGCAAAGGTGGCGTGTTCTGCGGCAAGGATGATGTCGGCCGAGATCGCCAGTTCCAAACCACCGCCACAGGCGATGCCGTTCACAGCCGCGATCACTGGCTTGTTCATGTCGCGCATTTCCTGCAAGCCGCCAAAGCCGCCGACGCCGTAATCGCCGTCGACTGCGTCGCCGTCAGCAGCGGCTTTCAGGTCCCAGCCGGGGCAGAAGAATTTTTCACCACCGCCGGTCAGGATGGCGACGCGCAGTTCCGGATCATCACGGAATTCAAGAAAGACGTCGCCCATGATCTTGCTGGTTTCCAGATCGATGGCATTGGCCTTGGGGCGGTCCAGTGTCACCTCAAGAATGGCACCTTCGCGGCGGGTTTTAATCGGGTTCATCTTTCAGGCCTTTCGGATAAGCGCATCTACGGCAACCGCCCGGTCGGGGGTGCACAGAAGCGGGTTGATTTCAACTTCGCTGACGGTGTCGGTGTTGGCAAGCACGTAGGCCTGCACCGATTCCACAGCGTTTACGGTGGCGTTTATGTCGGCACCGGGTTTGCCGCGATAACCTGCCAGAAGCGGGGCGATATTAAGTTTTCCCAGCGCCGCGCGAATGTCTTCGGTCGAGGCGGGCAACAGCAACGAGGTGGTGTCGCGCAGGATTTCGGTCAGCACGCCCCCCGCCCCAAGGGTCAGGACATAGCCATGCGCCGGGTCACGGACCACACCGACCAGCAGTTCGGCCACGGTACCTGTGATCATCTCCTCGATCAGGATCTCGTCGGTGCCGATGTCCTTGGCGGTTGCGACCACATCTTCTGGCATGACCTCAAGGCGCACAGCAGCGTGCTCTGATTTATGCGCCAGTCCGGCGCCCTTGATGGCAAAGGGTGGGCGCAGCTCTTGCGCAGCTTGCGCAGCTTCGTCCGCGCCCCGGACCGAGCGGTTTTGCGGGGTGGGCAGGCCGTGGGCGGCCAGCACCGCTTTGGACTCGGCTTCACTGACCAGTGAGACCTCGCCAATCTCACCCGGGATACAGACGGGCTCGGTGGATGGCGCGCCAATGTTAGAGGCCGCTCTGGTCGCTGACAGCGCCTCTCGCAACCCCATAATGGGGACAACGCCGCCGTCCATCAGTTGGGCGGCCACGTCTTGTGGCATCAGTTCTGGTAAACTGGCAACGACACCGAAACGCGCGCCAGTGTCTGCGCGCACTTTCAGGGCCGCGTGGGTGGCGCAGGTCCAGTCAATCGGGTCGGTCGTGGGGTAATCCACGATGGAGAAAGTCATCGAGACGTCATCGCCGGTCATGCCAGACCAAGCCCGAGCCATCGCATCCTGATCACGCCAAATATAAGTGTGGTAATCAAGCGGATTGTTCAACGCCACCATCGGGCCGAGTGCCGCTCGCAGGGCAGTTTTCTGACGGTCAGTGAGCTTTGGAAATTCGAGCCCGGTGCCCACAGACATGTCGGCGATCAGACTGGCCTCCCCACCCGAGCAACTGATCGAGGCGATGTTGCCATCGGGCAGCGGGCCATAGCAGTGCAAAAGCTTGAGGGTTTCCAGCATGTCCGGCAAAGCGCGGAGGCGTGGAATGCCGAGGCGGTCAAGGAAGGCCTGTGCGCCAGCGTCACTGCCTGCCAATGAGGCGGTATGCGAAACGGTGGCCTGTTGTGCCTGTTCGGATACGCCAACCTTGATCGCCACCAGTGGCACGCCTTTTGCATGGGCTTTCTGTGCCAGTGCTTCCCAATCACGGAGGTCTTTGAAACCTTCGATGTGCAGGCCGACGGCGGTGACACGTGGGTCGTCAATCAGAGCTGACGCGATCTGCGCCTGCGTGGTCTGCGCCATGTTTCCACAAGTGACCATATAAGCGATCGGTAAACCGCGTTGCTGCATGGTCAGGTTGATCGAAATGTTCGAGCTTTGCGTCAGAATGGCGACGCCCTTTTCCACCCGTTGGCAACCGTGCTGATCAGGCCAAAGCAACGCGCCATCGAGGGCGTTTACAAAGCCATAACAGTTGGGTCCAAGGATGGGCATATCACCCGCAACTGCGACCAGTTCAGCCTGAAGATCGCCGCCAGTTTCATCTTCCGCCACGGCTTCGGAAAACCCGGAGGCAAAACAGATTGCCCCACCCGAGCCCAGTGCTGAGAGCTCTCCGACCAGTTGGATCGTGGCGTGGCGGTTGACGCCGATGAACACGGCATCGGGGGCCTCGGGCAGGTCCTGCACCGATTTAAACGCTTTAAAGCCCGAGATTTCCTCGGACTTTGGGTGAACGGGCCAGATCTGCCCGGCATAATCCATCAGGACCGATTGTTTGATCACCTGTTCGCACCAGGCCCCGCCCCCGATGATGGCAATGGATTTAGGTTGGAACAGTCGGTTGAGATTATTTGACATGCGCGACCAAGTAGCAAGAGTGCAAAGGGCTCCGGCGGTGGCAAGCATCTGATTAGCTGAGAGCGAATAAGCAGTCAGACACGGTGCCACCGCCAGAGAGGTGTGATCTTAAGCCCCCAAAGGACGCAGCAGATCACGGGAAATGATATGGCGTTGGATCTCGGACGTACCATCCCAGATGCGTTCCACCCGGGCGTCACGCCAGAAGCGCTCAATCGGGAAATCATCCATCAGCCCCATGCCACCAAAGATCTGCAGCGTGGTATCAGTAACCTTGGCCAGCGTTTCGGAGGCGTAAACCTTGGCAGAGGCGATCTCACGGTTCGCAGGGAGTCCTTGATCCAGACGCCATGCTGAGGCCAGCGTCAGCCAGTCAGCCGCATCGATTTCGGTGATCATATCGGCGATCTGGAAACTCACGCCTTGGAATTTCCCGATGGGTTGCCCGAATTGCTTGCGTTCAGCCGCGTAGTTCAGGGCGTAGTCAAAGCAGCGACGCGCACGGCCCACCGAGAACGCAGCAACGGTGATGCGTGTGGCATAGAGCCATTCGTTCATGACCGCAAAGCCGCCATCCACCTCACCCAGAACCTGCGCATCTGGCAGACGGCATTCATCAAAATAGAGGATGCAGTTTTTGTAGCCCTTGTGGCTAACAGAGTTGTAGCCATCACGCACCTCAAACCCCGGCGTACCGCGATCAACAAGGAAGGTGGTGATACGTTTTTTGGGGCCTCGGGGCGTCTCATCCACGCCAGTGGCGATGAAGACGATAAAGAAGTCTGCGTGCTCCGCACCCGAGATGAAGTGCTTGGAGCCGTTTATCATCCAGTCGCCGCCATCACGTACAGCAGAGCATTTCATGCCGCGCACGTCAGAACCGGCGTCCGGTTCGGTCATCGCCAGTGCATCCATCCGCTCACCCCGGACAGCGGGCAGAAGGTAACGCTCGCGCTGTTCGTCATTACAAGCCATCAGGATGTTTTGCGGGCGGCCAAAGAAGTGGGTCAGCGCCATGGAGCCACGGCCCAACTCACGTTCGACCAAAGTAAAATCCACATGGCTGAGACCTGCACCGCCAACCTCTTCGGGGAAGTTACAGGCATAGAAGCCCAGATCGATGCATTTTTGCTTGATCTCTTCGCCCAGCTCATGCGGCACTTGACCGGTGCGCTCGACCTCGGCCTCGTGGGGATAGATTTCGTTTTCAACAAAGCTGCGAACGGTGGAGACGATCATCTCTTGTTCGTCGGACAGACCAAAGTGCATGGCGGGACTCCTAACAGGGTGGTTGATCAAACAAAGGCCATCCTGCATAAGCATAGCGTGCAGAATTGGACGTAAACCATGCAAGATTGGCAAAAAATGCGTGTTGAGATGCAGACCTATGATGTTCTGCTGTTTGATGGGTTTTCCAATCACTGTCTGGCTAACGCGATTGAACCCCTGCGGGCGGCGAACATGATCTCGGGTCGGGATCTCTATGACTGGCGCTATGTGACCATGGATGGGAACACTACGACCAGTTCCAGCGGATTGCAGGTGACTCCGCATGCAGCGCTGGCAGAGACATCGGGGACGATGCTGCTGGTCATGCCCTCCTACGGGTTTCGCGAGATCACGGGGTGGAGCGTGACAAGCAATTTGCGCGCTGCCGCGAGCCGCTATGATCATATGGCTGCGCTGGACACCGGCAGCTGGCTGTTGGCCCGTGCGGGATTGCTTGATGGGGTCAGGGCGACAATCCACTGGGAGGAGTTGGAGAGCTTTGCCGAGACCTTTCCCGAGATCGAGACGGTGCGGGAGCGTTATGTCATTGACCAAAATCGCATTACCTGTTCGGGAGCGATGGCAGCATTTGATCTGGTGATGCATCTGATCGGGCGCGATCAGGGGCAGTTGCTGGCCATCGAAGTCTCGCAGCTCTTTATGTCTAACCGGCCTTCGGGGACCCATAGCGAATACCGCACGACACGGGATAAATTCGTGGATCGAGCACTGGCGCTGATGACTGAAAATCTGGAGACCCCTCTGCCGCTGAGGCAACTGGCAAAACGTGCTGGTTGTACGCAAAAGTCGCTGGAACGACGGGTGCGTAGCGAGTTGGGGACAACGCCGCAGACCGTCTATCGGCGGCTGCGCTTGAACCTAGCCCGCAAGCTGGTGATTGAGACGGAACAACCGATCCTGGAGGTGGCCTATCGCTGTGGATACGAAAACGCCAGCGCGATGACGCGGGCGTTCAAGGCAGAGTTTGACTGCACACCGAGGAGTTTGCGGAGCTCGCCATGACCAAAGTGCGCTGGAACAAGCGCCAACAATTGCTCAGAATCCAATCATCCATAAGTACCGTTCCAATAAAGGGGCGGCCATTCGTATAACTCACAGCGAAATCGGATCTTGAGCCCATATTGTTCAATGCTGCATGTCCTACAAACGTCCGTTCACCTTAGACGCCTTCCTAGTTGATAAGTTTTTGAGCACGTTCAACGATGTCTTCTCGTGAAAGCACACTCGGAGGTTCCAGCAAATGGATAACATTTACACTTAGCCGGTGAACTTCGGCATCCGTCTCAGCCAGTTTTCGGATTGCCGCTCCCATCATCCAGCGGTTTTCGATATCTGCGGGACGATCTCCAACCGTACTTGGGTGTTCTAGGTCACGGGTTTCCATGACAGACCAACCAACTTGATTGAGCGACTCCGATGCTTCGAAGTATCTCGGCGCCAGACGATCCAAGCCGCCGGTCAGCCCGGAACGGATTGCCCTCGCTTGGCCCGCGGACAAGCTTATGCCTTGCCCATACATTGGGTTAAAGCTTGTCACCGCTTCACCCATGGGAATTATCCCCCGTGGAAACCGTTCCATTCGGTCATAGCGAAGCCAAAAACCCTTTGGGATTTTGTAGGAGCGAAAATCGGAAACCGGCACGGCCCTGCTCAGCTTTTCGTGGATGATGGGGTGGGCAAGGCCTTTCGTCCATTCTACGAATCCTTCGGCCTCGCGTGGCGCCATGTCGCCGCCCCTGCCATACATGGTCGCTAGCCAAAGTCCGCCGTCGACGGGTGTTAGATAGGCCGCGCGAGTGTTGGGCGGTATTGCGAGCATAAGGCAGGCCCAAGTATCATCTGCCAGATCAGGAGGTGGTCGGAATAACCCGGACGTGTACGACATGCCGATGCCCAATTCCTGACGTTCGACTTCACCATAACGGTGATCGACGAGCCAACGCGGTAGAGTCGTCGCGCGACCGGAGCAATCAACGACAAGGTCCGAAAAGATTTCCGAACCGATGTCGCCTGTTTGAATTTTCACGCCAGAAACGTCGCTATTACCATCAGTGCAAAACTGCGTGAATCGAGTGGCCTCCTTGATTGATACATTTGGTAACGCAAGAACACGCTTGCGTGTCACGTGTTCCAACAAAGGCCGAGTTACCGACGGTGTAAGGATACCTACATCTCGAATAGGAGTCGGGCCAGCCGCATCGTGGAACCAGATATCCTTGTTTCTGCGAATTTGAACGGCGCCCGCCTCATATAGGTCGGTCATGATACCTGGCAGAAAATCCTCCATGGCTTCAACTGCATATCCAAGGAACGTATGTACGTGTGCGCCTTGTGGGACTCCTTTTCGAACTTGAGGCGTGCGCGGTAGATCATCCTTTTCGATAATTATAACCTCAGAAAATTGGTCTGAGAGCACAGCTGCTGCCATCAGACCGGCCATACCAGCCCCAATTACAATAACTCGTTTCTGTTGTCGGCTATCCATTACTGCGTCCCACACTTCCGTTCGAAACGAAGACTAGCATATTTTTGTTTTTTTTCAGAAACCGCCATTTCTCCCAAAAGTTGGATGTCCGCTTCGTCCCGGTAGCGTAAATTCAGCTTTCAAAGATTGAATGTCCGCAAATGCCACTTGGTAATCTTTCCCCGCAGCGGAAACCTTAAACAGCGCGGGTCACCTCACCCGTGACGCTGTCCCAAGCACCTTTGATCAGTTCATAGCCCAAAACCCGTTCCGGGTTGGTGGGGGGCGGCATGATCACGCCCTCAAGCTTTGTAAAACCAAATCGGTTGTAGTAAGGCGCGTCGCCCACCAGCATAACCCGTTCCCAACCCAGATCGCGAGCCACTTCAAGGCTTTCGCGGATCAGGAAGCCGCCCAGCCCCTCGCCCTGACGGGTGGGGTGAACGGCGACGGGACCAAGCAACAGAACATGTGCTCCCCCGACCCGAACAGGCCAATAGCGGATTGCACCGCCCAAAATGTTATCGGCATCACGTGCGGCCAGGCTCAGTTCTGGCACAGGGGAAATATTATCGCGCAGACGGTAAGATGACAGCGCTTCGCGCCCCGGTGCAAAGCACAGGTCATAGAGGGCTTCGACCTCCCACCAGTCGTCTTTGGATTCTGACGTCAGCTTGTACACGCGCGCCTCACAGGAAATTCGCTGGCACGCCGGGTAACACGAGAGTAGACCGGGTTCAAACAACTCTGACAAGGGCGCCCATGTTTTATCACCCCAAAGACGGCCATGGCCTGCCGCATAATCCGTTTAATGCCATCGTGACGCCCCGCCCGATTGGCTGGATCTCATCACGGGATGGCGCGGGAAATGACAATCTGGCGCCCTATTCGTTTTTCAATGCCGTGGCCTATGAACCGCCGCAGGTGATGTTTGCCTCGACCTCGGCCAAGGCGGATCAGGACAATTCCAAGGACAGCGTGGCCAATATTCGCGAGACAGGCGTGTTTTGTGTGAACATCGTGGAATATGCGATGCGTGATGCGATGAATAAAAGTTCGGGCATGTACGACAAAGGTGAGGATGAGTTTGCGCTGGCCGGGTTGAAGAAGGCGGAGTGTAAAACAATTGCCTGCACCCGTGTGGCTGCGGCCCCTGCGTCGCTGGAATGCAGATTGACGCAGATCGTGAAATTGCCGGGGCAGTCAAATTACACTGTGTTTGGTGAAGTCACCGGCATCCATATGCGCGATGACTGCCTAAAGGATGGAGTGTTTGATGTGTTGACGTTCAATCCCCTCGCCCGGATGGGGTACAAGGATTACACTATTGTGCGCGAAGCGTTTAGTTTGGAGCGACCCGAATGATGGTATCCCAGTTATATTGGCACGGCTGATTCACCTACTAATATCTACTCAGCATTAGTACATATACCATGAATAAAGGCCTCTAGAGTGGCTCCAATATCTCGATTGTAGTTATGCCATAATGGGCTAGTGAAAGCGGTTGTGTAGACAAAATTATCAACAAACTCTATATTGTTGCCAACACGGTGATACGCATCAAATGTAACACTCGCAGCGCATACATTCTGTTTTCCCAGCAAAAAATCTGTAGAGTTCACAGTTAGATTTATTGCCATTTGACCATCATCTAAATGGCTTAGTATTCTTGATTTTCCATCAAATGCAATCTTATCTGGAATTATCGAAGACTGTGCGGAGTTGATCGATCCGTCTTTATTATAGTTCTCGACTATCCCCGGCTTATCATTGCAAGATTTAACTGCTTTATTAAATGTTTTTATCCAATACTTCCTACTGTACATACAGGATCGATCATTTGTCACAGCATAGCTCAACAAGAACTTAATTCTGTTATCCTTCCATTTTTCGGCAGCAAGGGCATTTGTTGCAAACGCACAAAATATTATACAAACAGGCAGAACTCTCATTACAAATCACCATATTTATTATGTACTTTAAGTGGTGCAATTCTTTCAGGTAGTGAGAGACGCTGTCAACGTTCGAAACTTTGTATTTTGGTTTAATCAACAGGCAGTACCACAAGAAAATGCCGTTTTTTCCGACCTTGAAAAGCGCGTAATGGACACAAAACCCTTCGAAACGGTAAACTGCGTTCCTATTAAAAAGTAAAAAGAGGCGCTGAAGTGCGCCCCTTGTTGCTTTAGTGTCCGCCTAAGATTCCGGTTTTGACGCCGTAGTCGACGGCGATTTCGTAGTCCGGGTCATCGGCGCTGTCGACCATCAAGTGGCCGGCTTTTTTCAGCAGCCCGTGACAGTCGCGGCTGAGGTGGCGCAATTGGATGCGCTTGCCAGCCGTTTCATATTTTAGCGCGATGGCTTCAATTGCTTGAAGCGCAGATTGGTCCGCCACGCGACTGCCTGCGAAATCTACGATCACCAGATCAGGGTCACCTTTGGGGTCAAACAGCTCGGAAAACCCTTCGGCGGAGCCAAAAAACAGTGGGCCCTGAATGCGGTAGACTTTCTTGTCTTCGGTTTCTTCGGTGTCGGCGTTGATGCGGGTGGCGTTGCTCCAGGCGTAGGCAAGCGCCGAGACGATCACACCGACAACAACGGCGATGGCAAGATCGTATTTCACGGTCACGACCGTCACCAGAATGATCACCAGCGCATCGGTCAGTGGCACCTTACGCATGATAGTGAGCGAGTTCCACGCGAATGTCCCGATCACCACCATGAACATCACACCGACCAAGGCGGCCAGTGGGATTTGTTCGATCAATGGCGAGGCGAACAGGATAAAGATCAGCAGAAAGATGGCCGCAGCCGTGCCCGCCAGTCGCGTGCGGCCGCCAGATTTCACGTTGATCATCGACTGACCGATCATCGCACAGCCGCCCATGCCACCAAAGAAACCGGTAACCACATTGGCCGCGCCTTGAGCGAGACATTCTTGACTTGCCCCGCCGCGTTTTCCGGTCATTTCACTGACAAGGTTGAGCGTCAGAAGGCTTTCGATCAGACCAATGGCCGCCAAGATTACGGCATAGGGCAGAATGATTTCAAAGGTTTCCCAGTTTAAAGGCACCATTGGGATGTGGAACATCGGCAGGCCACCCTCGATCGAGGCCAGATCACCCACGCGCGGGACATCCAGTCCGAAACCGATCACCAAAGCGGCGACAACACCGATGCCCGCCAGTGGTGCCGGAATAACCTTGGTGATGCGTGGCATGATCCAGATAATCGCCATCGTCAGCGCAACCAGACCCAACATCGTGGTAAGCGCCCCACCGCTGAGCCACTCACCGCCGCTCATCCCATGGCCAGTGTTTTCCATGCTACCCGGCACTTTGAATTGTCCCAGCTGCGCCAGGAAAATCACAATCGCCAGTCCGTTGACGAAACCCAGCATCACAGGGTGCGGCACAAGACGGATAAACCTGCCCCAATGCATGACGCCAGCGATGACCTGCAAGATCCCCATCAGCACAACGGTCGCAAACAGATATTCGACCCCGTGTTCGGCTACCAAGGCCACCATAACCACGGCTAAAGCGCCAGTGGCGCCTGAGATCATCCCCGGACGACCGCCAAAGAGTGCGGTGATCAGCCCCACAAGAAAAGCCGCATAAAGGCCGACCAGCGGGTGCACCCCGGCGACGAAGGCGAAGGCCACCGCCTCGGGCACCAACGCCAATGCAACGGTCAGCCCTGAGAGTAATTCGGTCCGGATACCGGCGGCCGTGAGCCGCTCTTCAGGGTTGCGTTTCATGCCGGTCAGATCCAGACGATTGGCAAGGCCAGTCTGCAATAGTTTTTTCACCGTGAGGGTATCCTGTTCTATCAGTGGCGCAGAGCGCCGCCGTCGCGCGGGTTCATATGGCTGGGTGGTCTTGGCAATTTAATGCCATCCGCACAGGCTATACCGCCCTTGGGGTCGGTCCGGCAACCTTCTATTTCTGGTAATAGTCGCGAAACCACGCCACAAACTTGGCAATTCCGTCCTTTATGTCCGTTTCCGGCGCATATCCCGTCAAGTTTCGCAACAAGGTTGCATCGGCCCATGTGGCTGGTACGTCGCCCTTTTGCATCTCCATCAAGTTGCGCTTGGCTGGCACAGCCAACTCCGCCTCAATCGCGTCGACAAAATCGATCAACTTGACCGTTTGGGAGTTGCCGATATTCACAACGCGGTAAGGGGCAACAGGTGAAAGGCTGTCCCAGTCGGGGATTTCCTCTGCAGTGGCGGGCCGCACAGGGACCGCATCGATCAGAAGGCGGATGCCACGCACCAGATCGGTAATGTAGGTAAAGTCACGGTACATTTCGCCGTGGTTGTAGATATCAATGGGACGCCCTTCGAGTATTGCATCAACAAATTTAAACAGTGCCATGTCGGGCCGGCCCCAAGGCCCATACACGGTAAAGAACCGAAACATCGTCGTCGGGATGTTCCAAAGATGCGCATAGGAATGACCCATCGCCTCGCCAGCTTTCTTGGTGGCGGCGTAGATGGTCATCGGGCTGTCGGCCTTGTGTGTCTCGGCATAAGGCATGTTGGTATTGGCGCCATAAACCGACGATGTTGACGCCATGAGCAGGTGTTTGACCTCATGGCGTCGGGCGATCTCCATAATATTGAAAGTACCAACAATATTGGCATCAACATAGGCGCGTGGGGCCTCAAGGCTGTAGCGAACACCGGCTTGTGCCGCGAGATGCACGATAATCTCGGGTTTAAATTCGTCGGTAATCCGGTCAACCGTCTCAACATCTTCCAATTTGGATTCAGTAGCCCTGAAGCCAGGATATTGGAGTAAAATCTGATGGCGGCGCTGTTTAAGCCGTACATCATAGTAATCGGTCATCCCGTCCATACCATGAACAGTAAAGCCATCTTCGAGCAAAAGCTTTGCCAGATGGAACCCAATAAAACCTGCCGTCCCGGTAATAAATACTCGCATACTGTCTCGCTTGATCCGTTATTACGCCTCAATGACAAGGCACACATACCTCATCCCATTTATGCAACATCTTTAACGCCAATTACCACAAGACGCCAAACGATACATTTAGGGAACAACAATTTTGAAAACGGCGTTTTGCAACCCAGCGAAGTGCCGAATTGCAAAACTACTGCCCAACTTCAGGGAGAGATGATGCGTTCCAAATTGCCTGTGGATAATAAACAAACTTGCTATAAAAAATTTCTTTGCCGGACGGGCGACTTGGAACGCATAGATAGGATGCCCCTAAGGCATCAATGTTACGAAAATATAGCGTGAATGTTTTGCGAATATCTCTCAAGGCATTGTAATAAAACGAAACTTAACCTCTCAAAAGTGCCTTTCCGTCGCCACAATATCGCTAAAGGCAGTAAATGTGTCCGTTCTAAATCGAATCACTTCAAGGTTTTCTTGTTCGCGGCATTGTTGCTAATCAGACCCAGACCACAGTTGCCCCAATGCGCTTGCGGCACCTGTCGCGGTAATCCTGTTTACGGGTAGTAAGCTTCGCCAGGCAGGCCGGTCGATGCTCTCATTCCTTTTCCGGCGCGCAAACAATCGAAGCATTTTGGCCAAACGTCACAAGTAACGCTTGCACCATCAACCAGAAACGTCCTTCGACGCAAAGGACTGTAACGCCATTAGGTCAACTTTCGACACGTGCTGCTTCATCAACTTAATCCGATGCATCAGATCTGCCGCTACGTGATTTGCCAAACTCACAGGAACCGCTCACAAATTAACGATTTTTCAATGGAAAAGATGAAAGTGGCCGCACATATCCGGATTTATCACGCCGCCTGATTGATCACCAATAAACGCAATAAGCGCACCGCAATGCCTGCCCGGAATTCAGCGACAATCGCGCGCCAGAATAGCCACTCGCCTATGATAAGGTGACTTGCCGGGAAAACCCTCTAGCAACTGTGTCTCACCCACCCCTAATACCTCTAGGATTCTGGCTTCATTCTGCAACTTTGCGCGCAATGCGGCGGCAACAGATTCTGCACGCTGTTTTGAAAGCGTTTGATTGATCTCTGCCCCACCACTGCTGTCTGAATGGCCCACCAAGCGCAAACATGCGCGCTGCATTGGTGCCGTCTCAAGCACGGATGCCAGCCCGGCGACCTGTTGTAGTGCGTTATCTGAAAGGGTCGCCCCTCCTTGAGTAAAAAACACATGGCTCTCTTTAACTTCAGCGCTAAGCTGATGGGCTTTTTCCAAAGGCTTTTCTGTTTTTTTCTCAGTATGCTCTCGGTCCTGATCACAGGCCTCTGTCCGCATGCCATATTCACGATAAATGGCTTCGCATAATTCCCAATCCGTCAGATTTTGCGCCGACGCACTCTGAACTATGGAACATAAATACACACCAAAACATACTGCCGAAACTTTCATGGGCTGTTACCTCCGCCCTTACAGATAACTGTATTTCTATAACCAGAGATTAATAGTTAAAATTTGCACAAAGATAAAATTAACATTCTGTTTTTATTCACGAATTATTCGGATTCATTGGTAAATTATACCTCAAGTTGGTATCGATTTCTGAGGTGTACATATGCGATCGCACGGCGCTGAACGTTTGGTCTGGTTGGATTCCATGCGCCTTATGGCAGGGCTGTCGATGGTGGGTCTGCATGCGACGGCAGACATCACCGGCCAGCCCTTTAGCGGTTTTTCCGCTACCGATCGCGTCGGGCCAATGTTCATACGGTCCTTGCTATATGTAGCCCGGACAGAACTGTTCCTGATGATCTCGGTCTTTTTGCTTCTGTTGGCCCTGCAACACAACCAGCGTTCATATGGGCAGACAATCGCCATTCAAGCCCGGCGCTTGTTGGTCCCATTCGCATTTTGGACCGTGTTTTACGCGCTCTTCTCTTTGATCAAGGCACATTATTTTGGGTACGGTGCAACTGCGATTGATCACCTATTTTCGACTGAACGCTGGGCCGGTTTTCTACTCTTGGGTACTGCTAAGTATCACATGCATTTCATTCCAACACTTTTTGGTTTGATCTTGATATACCCACTCTTTCGGGCCGCACAACGTCACCCGGCTTTGGGATTTTCCGTGTTTGCATGTCTCTTGACCAAGCGCGAGGCTGATCTGTATCTATATCACCACTATTGGGGGCATGAAATTTTGCCGTATCTGGTACGTGTGGTCAAACTGATCACCTATGCAGGGTATGGCATGGCTACCGCGGCCTTACTGACCCTATGGCAAGGCAGCACTGTTAAGGCACGCCAGAAATGGCTGATTCCAATTCTGCTGACAGGAGCAATTTTGTTTGCCTGCAAGCTTTCGGCCACATGGCAAACAATCGAAACCGGCAAATGGGCGTTTGATCACACCCCGGGCTATTGGGCCGACTTTTTGATGCCTGTGTTGTTGTTCGGACTTTGCATGTGTCTTGGGCATCGTAACTGGCCGCCAATCCTGTCACGGCTGGCCCCTTACGCCTTTGGGATCTATCTGTGCCATCCGATCTTTCTGGATTTTGCTGAAATGCTCGCACAGCAGCCCGGCCATACGCCAATGCAAATGGTGGGCATCAAAATCGGCCTCGCCCTGCCGTTAACCTGCAGCTTTGTTTTTGCCCTATCGCACTCGCGCCATCTGGCCTGGACAATCGGTTTAGGCCCTCTGCCTTGGCCCGATCTGGCCCCCAGCACCACAGCTACATAAGATCGGAAAGGAAACGTTCATGCGTGATAGTTCGCAACTCTTGCCGCAGGTTATGATAATCCGAATGCCCGCCAGCCGCCTATCGGCACAATCGGCAGGTCTTTTGTCTCAAAAAGCACAAGAGGCCGTGCGATCGGGCCGTATGGGAGTTTTGATAGATTTATCAGGTGTGGCTCGTATCACGCATTGCGGCCTGGCCGCTTTGGTCGAGTTTTTCGCAACATTCAGTCAACACCTTCGTATTGGATTCTGTCAGGCCCGTCCGAAAGTGCGCAGCATGATCGAGGCTTATGGTCTAACCCGCAGCTTACCACTTTATGCCAGCCTTGAAGATACAATGGCCCAGCCTGAATTTCGGCGGTGCAGCTTAACTGGCACACGTGTGGTCATCTTATGCGCAGGTAAAGGTACCAGAATGGCACCGCTGAGCTGGGACACCCCCAAACCAATGCTTGATGTGTTTGGCAAACCTGTTCTGGAACATTTGATCACCCATCTGGAGCGGTTCGGAGTCCGCGATATCTACCTGAATCCCGGTCACCTTGGGGGGCAAATCATTGCTCATTTCCAGGCATCTCACCAACGTAACATATTATTTTCAAACGAAGGGTCAAATTCTGACGATGGATGGGAGGGCAGCCCTGTTGGATCAGCCAGCACTCTGAGAAGATTGCACCGCAACAACAACGCCTTTGCGGATGATTTCATCGTCATGTGTGGAGATGCTTTGATTGATTTGGATTTCGCACAAATGATGGCACAGCATAAATCCAGCGATGCGCATATCACCATCGCGACAAAAACCATAGCCCGGCATGAAACCGGAAAATACGGCATCATCGCCACCAACAACACAGGCCGTGTGGCAGCATTTCAGAAAAAACCGCCTGTGAACAAAGCGGTGTCAACCATGGCCAGCGTCGGAATTTACATCATTTCCCCCAGTGTTCTGGAAACCATCAGCGAAATGCCCAATCAAGATATTGCGCAACATTTGCTGCCGACAGTACTGAAACTAGGTGGGAAAATTCAGACCTATCAAGGTGATTTCTACTGGCACGACATGGGTTGCGGACGCGACTACGCCCGGGTTCTAGAACAAGGATTGCAAGGAAAAATACCCAACATTCAGATCACTGGTGAACAAATTTCACCCGGCATCTGGGTAGATGAAAACGTCGATATTTCCAATCGGGCACAGCTCACTGGTTCATGCTACATTGGGGCAGAGAGTATTGTCCGCGCTGGTGCCACAATTGAAGGCACTTGTGTTTTGGGCGCAAAATGCCGAATTGAGACCAGTGCACAACTGCACAGCACAATTTTACATCCAGGCACGGCAATCAAGGCCTATAGCCAGATTGCGCACCGCTTTGCCTCCCCTTTCTGGACGATAGAAACTGAAAAGGCCGACGGTCGAACTGTGAACACAGAGCCATTAGATAACGTCGTCAGAACGGCTCACCCTGAAACCCATAGCCCTCGTTGGTTTGGCTTAATAAAGGCAGGATAGCCGATGAAATACCGTATTCTTCTTAGCCTTTTGATCTTTGGTTGGGCCTGCAATCCTAGCACGGCACAGATGCAAGATCGTTTCTGGATCTTGTGGGAACGTCTAGAACAAAATGGGACGGGCTGCCCGGATGGGCCAAATTGCCTGAAAAAACACAGGTACAGTAGCCGTTTGTTTGATGCTGCAGACAGCAGCGCGATGTACCGCCTGTTTGGCATGATGGACGGGGCAGCAATGGCACAAGGGCGTCTGGCCGAGCATCCCGACGCCCCACGTATTTGTCAGCATAACTCTGCGGAGGTCATACTTGGCTTCAATCCCGAAACGCTCCCGAAATCGGAAAAGATAGAGGCTTTGCGTGGAATATCCGGATTTGGATTTGATGTGCGTAAGCTAAAAGCCCCCCCAGGGTTTTCCGATACCTTCGGCGACGAGTTGCAGGCCGCTATGAAAACCCGTTTTCGGCAAGCAGGATTGCGTGTTTTGTCAAAAGAGGAAACCGCAGCCACACCCGGACAGCCAGAGCTAAATATTTATTTTTCTTTTAGAGATCCCGGCGGGCATTGTGATTATAGCTACTCTGTATTTGCCAGTCTGTCGCAAACTGTACTGCTGACACGTGATCTGAGGATCAAGCTGTCCGCCGGGGTCTGGTCCTACTCAACCAGCTCCCCTGCTCTGCAACAGGGGGAAACGGAATGGGATGCGCTTTTGTCTGTTGCAGATGCCCTGATTCGTGATCATCGCAAAGTCAACACCTCAAATTAACCCTGTCATGCCACAGTAAATTATACATTGGCGCAAAGGACAGTATGAGCAGCCCCTATTTCACCCCGTATGAGAGCCGTCGCCCGCCAAGGTTTACCCCAATGAGCCGCCGCCGCATGCACTGTTGGCATCTGCTAGCCGGCATGACCACGGGCATTTCGCTGTGGTATCTGCACTGGCGTTGGACACAATCCCTCAACCCGGATGCCTTGGCATTCTCAATCGCTGTAACCATGGCCGAAAGTCTATTTTTTCTTGGTAGTTTACTGTTCTATTATGACATCTGGCAAGAGGATGACACCCGTGTCAAACCACCACCGGCCTCTCGGGACGAAGCCGGGCTTGACGGGCCGGGCCCGATCAAAGTGGATCTCTACATCACAACTTACGACGAAGAAATCGAGGTTCTACGTCCCTCAATCGCGGCGGCACGTGAGCTGACCCTGCCAGACAATACAAATGTTAAGATCTTCCTTCTGGATGACGGTAATCGCCCCTTTATGGCACAGCTCGCGCAGAGCATGCAGATCGGGTATCTGTCACGTAACAGCAACGAGGGTTTCAAAGCTGGAAATCTACGAAATGCGCTGATGCAGACAGGAGGTGATTTTATCCTGATCTGTGATGCAGATACACGGGTCGAGACTGGTATTTTGCAAAACACCCTTGGGTACTTCAAAAATCCGAAAGTGGCCTGGGTTCAGACTCCGCACTGGTTTTATGACATTCCCGAGGGTTTGCATTGGTGCGATTGGATCGCACAAAAAATTTCACCACGGTTGCGCTGGTTGGCACCGCTTGCACGTCGCACCAGCGGTCGAGACACAGTCGGACATGACCCGTTTCTATCGGAACCGACATTGTTCTTCGATGTTATCCAACGTCGACGCAACCGCCACGGGGCCTCTTTTTGTTGTGGTGCCGGGTCAATCCACCGCCGTGAAGCAATCTTTTCAGCTGCGCTCAAGCGGAAGGGGGATGCGGTTGCACAATTGTCTCGCAAACTTGACCATCCGCAGCAAGATGCCCTGATACTGAACAGCGTCCCACTGGAGCCGTTCCGCTTTCACGTCAGCGAAGATATCTACACCTCGATCTTGCTGCAGGAGGATGCTGACGCATGGATTTCAGTGTACCACCCTCAGGTCGAAGCGAGAATGCTTTCGCCCTGGACGGTCGAAGCCTGGGCGGCACAAAAGCTCAAGTATGCCGGCGGCACCTATGACATCATGCTGCATGACAATCCGCTGTTGCGCCGAGGCATGCCATGGCGTGTCAAATTGCATTATGCGGCGACCTTCTGGTCATACATAACCGTGCTGTGGACACCGGTCCTATTGTTCGCCCCTGTCATCTCATTGGTTTTAGGAATTGCCCCGGTCAAAGCTTATTCTATTGAATTTTTTCTGCATTTTCTGCCGATGATCCTATGCAGCGAATTGGCCATTGTCTGTGCTTGTAAAGGCTATGCTGTACAACCCGGGCGCCTCTTAGCTCTTTCCACTCTTCCCATTCAACTGCGAGCCTTATGGATGGTACTATGCAAACGGCGCCCCAGTTTCCCCCCCACCCCGAAAATTCCGGTTTTTGGGCAGGGGCGGCATCATATCCTGCCCAATGTCTGGTTACTGACCATAATGGGTACCGCAGCTATTTTTGGTATCATTCAAACGCAATTAGGGGTGCCCGGACATGACCGATCGTTGCTTACGGTCAACCTATTTTGGCTGGGATGGAACATGCTGGCCGTCGGGCGAATTGTTCTGGCCGCTTTCTGGGTCCCTCCCCCTACGTTAAACCCCAAAAAGAAAGAGGAGCTGACGCATGTCGCAAACATCAAGCCACTCCGGCAATCGTAGCAGTTGGTTATTTTTGTCCGGGTTGGTTCTGGCCGCTGGGCTGGCCGTTGGTACTGATGGTATGCAACAATTTCTGTTGTCCGGCGATGGCCCACAGATAGATTACTCCAGTGCTTTACCAGTTCAGCCTCCCCGCTCGCTTTCTGATGCTGACCGCCACGCCGCCAAAGTGGCTTGGCGCTACTTTGAGAAAAATTATCAACCCGAAAGCGGGTTGGTCGATTCTGTATCAGGCTATCCCTCGGGTACGCTTTGGGATCAGGGATCTTATCTATTTGCATTGATTTCAGCCCGCGATCTTGGGATCATTGACACCGCTCAGTTCACGCGACGCGTTGAAAAGCTCTTGGAAGCTATGGAGAAAATACCCCTTTTCGAAGGGGTTCTACCCAACAAAGTGTATCATTCGCGTAGCTTGAAAATGGTAGATTACAAGAACAAAACAACAGACACCGGCATCGGTTGGTCGGCGTTAGACATCGCGCGAATGCTCGCCGCTTTACGAGTTCTGGAACGGCGCTATCCGCAATTTTCCCCGCGCATTCAAGCAGTGTTGGCAAATTGGGAGTTGGGCGCACTTGCCTTTGAAGGGCGTTTACATGGAGCACAACATGAAGGGGGCACAGTTGTCTACAAACAAGAAGGCCGTATTGGCTATGAACAATATGCAGCCCGCGCCGCCGCCCTATGGGGGTTGGATACATTGAACGCCGGTAGTGCCAGTACCATTATGGAATGGGAAGAGGTTTCTGGCATTGAGATCCCCATCGACCAGCGGCGTGCCGGAACATTCCGTGCAATCACACCAACATTGAGCGAACCCTTTTTCATGCAGGGGCTTGAATTTGGTTTCAATCGCGAAAGCGCCACACTGGCCAGCCGTGTCTACGCGGCGCAGGAAAATAGATACGCCAGAACGGGCCACATCACGATGGTTTCCGAGGACAATATAAACCAAGAACCCTATTTTCTGTATTCATCAGTTTACAGCAACGGTAAAAACTGGGCCGTCGTGACAGAAAAGGGAGAACACCATCCAGAACTGCGCACCATCAGCCTGAAGGCCGCCTTTGCCTGGGATGCTCTATATGGAACAGATTATACCGCGATGGCGCGCGCTGCGTTGAAAGATCTTGAAACAGATCGAGGCTGGGCGTCAGGCCGATATGAGACCACAGGAGAGATCAATACCGTGACAACAGCCAATACCAATGCCGTAGTTCTGGAAGCCATTCACTTCATCGCCTATGGGCCGCTTTGGCCATTGTGATCATTCAAATGCTCTACCCATGGCACAGGGCACATCACTTAGATAATGACCAATATTCGTCAAAATCCGACATCCTCTTTGATGAAATCATACAGATTCTTGTATATGCCTTCGCACGTTTTCCCCTGATTACAATTCGGGGACTGTCCCGCCGGAACATTCACAGATTTTGAGGGTTGAGCTGTCACCGGTACGGGCTTCGGAGGGGCCACAACTTTGGCCGTATCGCGTAAACCCTGTGTCGCATCAATTGTTTGTGGTGTTGGGGCGCTCTCTGCAGGGCGTGTTTTCTTACGCTCCCTTATACGTTCGTCCAAACGCTCCATAAGGTCAAAATCTAAGATGCCGTTGGGCAACAGGTTTTCGTCTGCTTGGAACCGGCTAATGGCCCGCTTTGTGGCCACATCCAACCGTCCATTTGCCGTACCAGCCAGATACCCAAGCGTTATCAGCATGGATTGGGCTGTCGTCACCTCTACATTATCAGTCATACCATAAACAAAGCTACGCTCTTGCTGTTCTTGTTTACGCGCGTTCGTGGCAGAACTGTCAAGACATTGCCAATATGGCACTCCGGCATGTTTCCCCAGCAATTCAATCACACCAAGCTCAACCAAATTTCTCACAGCTTGGCTTTGGCTTTCCACCCGCTCAATCGAAATCGGAAAGCCGACAGTGAGTGTAAGCGTGTCAATGATGCCTGAAGCCTTTCCCGAAAAACCCCGCTTTACCACTACCATTGAGTTGGCCACCGAAGCACCTGGCACGATTTGGCGGCTCGGATATTGCACCAGATGTAAGTCAACCGAGACAACTGACAATTTACGGAACCCCTTGTAAGACGCCCCCGTTAGCCCCCCCAGCGAACTGGGCCGCGACGCCGTAACAGTGCCAATCTCGCCCTCGGCTACATCCGTATCCACCTGCGAAATGGAGCCTCGAATATATAAATTGGGCTTCAATTCATCTTTTTTGCGTGTGGTCACAATCTCCAGCTGCCCAAATCCCGAAATGCGCGCTTGATCCAAAAAGACATAACGTTGGCTACTGCGGTTGATTTGATTGATCGCATTTATCAGCATGTCATCCGCTCCGACAGACAGTCGGCGGGTCTCATCCAGGATATCAGAAGAAGAGATCAGGTAAGAGCGCCGTGGCAACTTGGCCAACAACCCATCCATACATCGCAGTGACGCGCTAAAGGAGGTAAAGTTGCGCGTGGGTCGTGTGTTGGGTTGCCCAACAGCCGGAGCCAGACCCGTATGCGGATAGTCGCAGCCTGAAAGCGAGATCAATCCGGCACAGATGAGAAAAACAGAACCTATTCGTCGGAATAACAACACCACACATACCTTTAGCCGTGATCCCGCTCAGCCTAGGGCATGAAACTTTATGGTTTATGAAGGCCAGTAATACTTTCGTTCAAAGTGTTCACAAATTTTAAGTCTGATCTGAAGGAAAAATTTACATCTGTCTTACAGACTATGGATCACATTTGGAGAAAGTCTAATCATATGAAAGTCTACCTTTCTGCTGCACTCAATTGCCTGCTGTTCGTACCCACATCTGCAATCGCTCAACAAACGGTCGAGCTGCCGGTGACTGCAGATGCTTGTGCTATACATCTGGCCTTGACCGGAGAAGTTGCGTCGCATTGCTCTCCTCCGAGTCAGTCGCTCGGCGCCGTCAGGCGTCTCCCCCCTGCCGGATTTCCTCAACATGCCGCTCCTCTAGAGACAGAAGAGCGTGGGTATTTCATCCGGTTCCCATTTAATTCCAGCAACTTAACACCGGAATATCGGGGACATTTGAGCAGGCTGGCTAAAGTCGCGAGTGCACCGAAAATGGCACAAGCTTGCATCAAACTCGTGGGTCATACAGACAGCGTAGGCGGGCCTATATTCAACAAAACCTTATCCTCAAAGCGCGCGCGCATGGTTGCCGCCTTTCTTGCAGCAGAAGGGGGCATTCCAATGGAGCGGATTATCACCGAAGCCCGAGGGGAAAAACAACCTTTGCCAAAGCTACCCGGGCCACATCCCCTTAACCGCCGTGTCGAAATCATGGCCCGACACCGGGATGGAAAAACATGCCATTAAAGGTAATACTAACCGGGGTCATTTTCGGAATTTTGGCGCAGACCTATACCGCAACACCCGAACAAGCTGGCCGCAGCCATATGTCCTTGATCATTAGTGTCGAGCAATATGACAACGTTCCCGATGTGGTAAATGCTGAACGCGATGCAAAGGCCATAGCACGGCGTCTGTCAGAGCTAGGTTACGGCGTCTTTCATTTACGAAACCCCAACCGCGATGAGCTTCTGCGCACCTTGGCAGCCATGCGTCTTGCCTCGGCAGAGGCGTCGCAAGTTGTCGTTTACCTGGCAGGGCACGGATTTCAAAACGGGGCCACTTCCTACTTCCTGACGCGCGACGTTAGACTGAACACCTCATCAGATGAATTTTCCCATGGTGCCATACCACTTCGGATGATCATCCGAGCAATTTCAGACAAACCTCGCCAAAAGATCGTTTTATTTGATGCATGCAGAACACCGCCGGAGTTAAACATCCCATCCCATCCCGCGCCTTCAACAACCATTGCGCCAGCAGGCCTCCTGTTGGCCTATGCGGCTGGAGCCGGGCAACCTGCGTTTGATGGGGTTGGGTCATTCAGCCCCTTTGCGACCGCGTTCCTCCGGCAAATGCAAACACCTGATCGCCCATTAATTGAGATCCTTCGCAATGTGCGGCTTGATGTAGTACAACAAACCGGTGGACGTCAGGTTCCATGGGTGCAATCATCATTGCTACGCCCGGCAATACTTGTGCCCCAGATACGACCTTAATCTACTTGCCTTGCAGTTCGTTTTGGACAAATAGGAAACACGGCGCACGTTTGCAGCATAGCGCTGCCGTGTATCAGCGATACCAGACCAAGAGGAAATTACTGGGTCAGAAGCCCAAAGGTTGGCGTACAAGTATCCTGGCACCTGTGGAATAGGGCCTTCTTGCGAAGTATGTTCATAAATTAACCTGCCTTCTGCATACCACCGCAGTCGGTCAGCCTCCCATTCAAAAGCGTACATTCTTGGCCGATCCGCCGCATCAAAACCCAGATCAATAAATTTGTTATATAGCTCCCCATCAACAAACCACGCCAAATGAATCTGCGTTGTATCCTTGCCAAGGAATTCGATATCAATTTCATCATGCTGAGTGCCGTAATATGGGCCAGTGTAAGTAAAAAAACCAGTGATAACCCCCGCCCCACGCGCAGGTTTGACCACGACCTCATAACGTCCAAAATGCGTTTTATCCTTACGTCTAATAGACGCCCCATCGAATTGATTTTCGGCATTATCTTTAGATGTCAGAGACAAATTAATACCATTGCCTAGCTCAACCTGATGACGACGCCAATCGGTATCAAACTTAGGATGTGTAAAATTGTAATCAGCAATCTGCCAGTTTTCTAAAACCTGGCCTTTGAAGTGATCAATAAAATTCTGTTGAGCATGGCCAACACCAATGTGGACTGTAAGACACAAAATAAACCAAACTCCAAACTTCCCCCAAACGACATTCAACGCCCCTGCCCCCTTCCCAATAACGTTAATAGTTTGTTAACGATATTGGGAAAGGGCAATCAGTTGATTAAAAATTTAAACAAATTCCCGCAAACAAAGGCATGGTTAACAGCAAACCCGCCTAAGATATTTATATCAAATATAGCCGTTTATGGGGTATGCCTGAGTTCAGGAAAGACGACAGATTTGAAATAGTTGGATAGCAATTTATACTCTCCTTCGCTAACGGGCTGCGCTCCCACGTTTCCCGCCACGGCCGCCGTCGCCGTGTTTTCGGTGGTATTAACCAGATCACCCTCTAGCTCTCTAAGGATCTCAGAAACGACATCACTTTGGTACAGCTCAGTTACGCCCTCAGTAACGTGAGGTTGCTTTATCACAACAGAGGGAGGTCCACTCGAAATACCCGTCTGTAAAACTGCAATCGCCGTTTTGGAGTCAAGTCCGACCTCTTCAATCAGATAAGCAAGTTTATGAGACAAATCTGCCCCTTTGACTTCCTCACCAGAGCTGGCCTGGTCAATCTGGGCCATTTGAGTGCCTTGCGTCAGGCCCATATTGATCTCTCCCGAATTCACTGCTGGCACTATCGGATCAGGATATGCTCCATGCCGTGCGCTCTCAATGGGGCGAACATTACCGTTAATCCTATCGATCTGAGTTCGTATCTCGTTTGCAGCATCTTGCAGTTCTTTCAAACGGCTATCCAATTCAGATGGCCTCATAGCGTCAAAATCAGTTAGCCTAGCAACGGCCGGGTAAACAGGCTCAGTTGGCACATGTGCTGTATCCATTGACATGTGGTTGGCGGGCTGTGCTGAGCGTTCCAACAAAAGTTCACGGAGAAACTTCAATTCCTCCCGAACGTCCGAAATACTAGCATCCTTCAGTTCCTCAACAATCTCATTGGTGGACCCCGATCCAAAAGCGTCAACCGCCAAAACCTGTGGTTGGGGCATTGGGGATTGCCAACTTGCCACATTCGTTACTTCAGGTTGTGACCCATCATCAAGTGAATTTGGAACTGGCCATCCCCTCGGTAAAACAGTGTAATCCTGCCGTGACATCACCCATCGCAGATATGTGACAACTGGGTGAAACCCTTCGAGGGACGCCTTGATGAGTTCGTCCTCACCGCGTCGCACAATCAACTCACCACCCGTTGCCAACAAGGCCTCGAACTGGTGATCAAGTGGTTGCAAAATACGCTCGGGCACCTGGATCTCCGACACCCCACTCGCAACAAAAAAGCGGTCTGCAGGCATGACATCTTCGAATTTTAACTGTAGCTGCCCCCGGCTTGTAAGCATCATCGACAGCCCACCCTTTCGCCCCATGCACGAATATGTGCGCGGGCGGCAGACAACCTCGAAGACATCTGAATCCAACCTGGGAGACGGTGAAAACCGCGCATACCCATCGGGATCAAAGCGAAAATACACGCCCTCGACTAGGCCTTCCTGAAAGGTGGGCCATCCGAAAGAACCACGTATGGCTTGGCGCGCTTCCTGTGCTCCAATCGCGAACAATACAGAGGTATCAAGAATGGCATTTTCAGACGCAAAGCTTTCCGATCCACGAATTTGAGATTGGCTTTGCGCCGAAAGTGGGACCGATGTCAACAAACCACCTATGGCTCCACAGATTAGACGAAGTATGCAATATCTCATCAGTAGTCGTCCCTTAATTGAACCGAATGCCGCAAGGCTGGAAGCCAGTCCTTTTCTTGTGGTGGATCCGGATAATTACGTTTTTCCCGCAAGTCTTGATCGCGGAAGGCTGTATACCAAACCTCAGTTTCCTCGACAAAAGGTGTCAAAATTTTCCCCTGAACTTTATGAAGCAAGGCAGTAAGAATGATTCCGTTGTTATTAGCCGTATAGATTGCAACACGACCTTGCCCACGCTCATATAACCCTTCAAACATTCCGTTTTCAGGGTCATAAAGTTCAATGATCGCCTCGTAGAGAACATCGGTGTATTCCGTATCCCACAACGCCCACAGGCCCAGCGCCGCCTTAGCTGCCACGGCGGCATGATCCGGGACATAATCACCGCGCGGCGTTACTGTGTTCCATGGGTAACCATCAGAAAAAATGGTGTCATACGTAAAATAAGGTGGGCCCTTTACGTTGTGCTCTGAACGCGCGGTCATGAAACCGGTGTGTCGCCAACGATTCTCCTGCACCTGATAAATCCTATCTGCGAACTCTGCGCGCCAACCATCACTATGCCGCCAATCAGGAGAGCTATCATCATGTGGCAAATCAAACCCGAGTTCCAACCCGTCCTGCAGATAAGATTCGGTCACAACATAGTTCTGAGAATGGAAAATACGTGGATCTCGCCCATCATATGGGACCTGCACCCCAAACATTGATGCTGTCAGGAACGGTTCAGCACGATGCGCCAGCAACGGCCGAAACCCCCACAAGGCAAATCCTTTGGCCGCGTATTCTTCATAACCGAGCCGACCTTCCTGCGCGTACACCGTCTCTCCGGTTTCCTTATCAACGTACGCCCCGAAAAGTAGCCCCTCGTCATCAATGATATTGCGAAAGTCCCATTTTAAGAGCACGGAATCTATGGTGTTACCAAGATAGGGATAGCGGTTGCGAACGATCCGCAACCAAACAAGAAAACGCCCGATATCCAATGCGGAAAATCCAATTTCCCCCGCCTTATTTGTATAATCCACCTTTTCACCTGTTGCCGTATTATACACTTTGTTTGGCATTTCACGGCGAAACAGCTCCAATCGCTTGATGGTGGTCAGCAAGTGAATCATACGACGGTCAAATTCAGGCTTTTCAATCAGGCACAACTCGTATGCCGCCACGATCGCCGCCATATAGGAAGCTGTATCCCACAATGTGGTTGAGGGGTAATTCCCCACGGAATTAGCCAACCCAGTCGCTTCTTGCGTGAACTTTTCGAAATAATGCCAAGCCACCTTTGCTGCTCGTATTTCCCGCTCGTTGAGGAACCCGCGACGAGCACGATGTTTTCGAACATAGCTGTTGCGCTTATCGTATCCCGAGGGAACATCATGCCCAACATCGAGTGTCGTATAATAGTTGTCAGGCATTTCACACATGCGGGGTGGCTTTTGGAGACTAGGCTCTCCGCGAGCAAGGCTGGTTGTAACAGTTGGGAGGTTGCCCCGCATCAACGCCGGAATGTCATCCAGGTTTCCACCGGCAATGATCGGAATAATTTCTTCCTCTTGCGCCAGGAAAATACTGCGCGCCGCCCAACTCACTGAATATGCAGCACCCGCCAGCATGATGGCCGCCCCCATCAACAACGTGAGGCCGAACGTCGCGGATTTACGTGTCACTCCGGGTTTCACAGGCATACTGCACTCACTAAATTACCATCAGTCCCTATCCACTTTGCCCGGTAAGCATTGAAATTGCGTAAATGCCAATCTTAATGAAAAATTAGAGACTTACAGGGATAATGCGAACCCGTTGAGTAGTAATTTTTGGGTTTCCTATGCAGCATGTACGTGATGTTAAAACGGTGGATAATGGCAGCAATCAATCGCTGACGAATACATCCGTTTCAGAAGAACAAGCCGCCCCTTTGATGCGAGACAGAACACTCCCTGCTTGGATCAAGCCGCTTGCGTTTCTTTTCACTTTTGGTACAGAAGCCTGCATCATCACGATCATACTATTGACAGTATTTTTCGATGCCCTCGTTGTAACGCAAGGGCAAACTCTGATGGCCCCCCTGCTGGTATTGCTTGGCATAGCACCACTTCTTGGTCTCGTCATCTTTGAAATTGGCTATGCCAAGGCACTGGCTGGGTACCGTCACCTGCGCCAGAAAAGCGCGGTAACTATGCGCGCTATCATTGGCGTTTTTCTGATGGCCATTCTGACTGTGATGCATCCCTTGCTGTGCCTGCCCTTCGCCACGGGCATCGCATTATGCTGGCTGGTGGTTTGGTTGGGCAATCGTACTTTATCACGTGAACCTGTTTGGGATTTTTTACCACAAGAGGCGATTTCAGTTCTTACCGGGCGAGACCAAATCGGTTTGCATTTATCGCACCGGCACGACCAAGAGCACATCTTACTGAACGCTGGTTTGCGTGGTGTCTCTTGGCTTGCATCGATAATTGGCTTTGCATGCGCAAGTTGGCTTGCCGCGGTGGGAATTCTTAACAACAGTGCGATCGTCGCCGTTGGCCTTATAAGCTTTTGGTCAGTTGAGCATTTCGGGGCCTTTTTCCTTCAACGCTCAGATGCGGACCCCGATCAAAAATACCATGCAGCAGCCGTTACACTTTTGCCTGCGCCAGAAGATATCGAAACTGCTGACGGAGATGGAGTCCAGATCCGAAACCTATCTGCATTTGCCCCTGATGGTCGCGCCTTGCTTTCTGATATCTCTCTGGATTTTGAGCCGGGCAAGGTGATTGCCCTGACCGGTGACAACTTTTCGGGTAAATCTTTGTTGATGCGCGCACTGGTAAATCCTTATGATTTAAGCAACTTGAGTGTCCGCGGTTTTGTCCGGATTGGACAGCAATATCCATGGCAAAGCCAGATACGTGATCGCAGTGTAACAGCTACATATCTTGCCCCGCGCCCATTTTTGATGCCCGGTTCAGGGTTGCAAAACCTAAGTTGCTTTGGAAATGAATTCGAACGCGAACGTGCTGAACAGATTCTAACACGGTTTGTTTTCACGTCGGACATCAGCCAACATATTTGCAAAGCACCCGATGTAAGGCTTTTAGCAGACAGCGAACAAAAAGCGCTGGGCCTCGCCCGAGCGTTTTTTTTGCGACCGCAACTTTATCTTTTTGACCGCCCGGAAGATGGTGCCTCGGAGCACGTATTGTCTGCCCTAGTTGCACGCATCAAACAAGAACAACGTTTTGGCGCAACCTTCGTGATCAGCACGGACAACAGACAGTTGCTTGATTTATGTGATGACATGGTTGTTATGTTGGGCGGGCGCGTTGTTGATTTTGGCACCGCAGACGAAATCCGCCAACAATACGCCGTCGGCTGGACACGTTTTATCGCCCCCCGTAACCAAGACAGCGAAGATGGCTTAGATAGCTGGCTACGCGCACAATTTCGCCGTGATGGCGATGATCAAAATCGTCGCAACGTCTGTGTCGTTGCCAATGAGCTTTTGGCTTTTTCATGCAAAGGGATCTCACCTGCCCTCACAACAGAAAGCCTGCGCTTTGAGTTCAAACTGTTTGAAGGGCATTGCATTTTAAGAATGCTTGACACGGACCAACCCATGTCCAGTGGAGCGCTCGAAAAGGCGCGCCACGAAATGGATACATCTTCTGACATCAAACCCTTATCCCCCCTTGCGATGGTATTGCGAGACGCCATCAGCGTTGAAACTCGCATGGAGGCAGACATGCGGGTTATCGAGGTCAAAATAGAAATTTATGATCCGCGCAAAAAGAGCATGAGAGCGTAGAATGATTGTGCGCAGACCAAATACCATACCAGTTGAAAAAGGTGGTTGGTGGCGATGGCTTTGGGCAGCATCAACTTGCCTAGCCTGCCTTTGTATATTAGGGGTCACCTTGACTTTGCTGCGCCACGTATCTGCGCCGACTGCGCATCAATATCACGCTGAACTTCGGTCATCTGACGAGACGGTTGATCTACAACTACCTGCCAGAATTCCACTCGAAGCGATAGTTGTCACCGCTGGAGAGGTTATTACCCAGGGTCAGACCATTGCAACCTTTGATCACGAATTGATGCAGCTTGAGCTCGATAATCTGAGGCGCTCTGTATTGGTTGGGTCCTCTTTACGCCACTGTCTTCTTACCCCAGACATTGCCGCACTTATGACGACGTTTCCGGCCGGTTTGGACGCTGAGAGTCAATTACAAATGCGGGCAGCTTTCAAAGATTGCAAGCTGTCACATCAGGAAAACGCGTTGCAGATACAGCGCTTACAAGATCTTCGGGATAGACAAAGTAAACGACTGATCATGCTTGGACAACGGGCCAAACTAGCCTTCGCTCTGACCTCCAAGGTCGAAGGCAAAGCCGCCACAGCCATTGAATTTTCATTAGAACAAAATCGACTGCAAAAACAGCTCACACGACTTGATTATGAGCTTCGTACTTTGTCGACAAAACAGGAGCGTGGCCTGCTGCAGCGCGCAAAAGTGATCCAACAAGACGTCAAGCAAGACCGGCAATATCAAACACTGTTGAAATCCTATCTGAATGCGCCACGGCTCCAGTCTCCTGCGACTGGAAAAGTCTTGCGCGTGCGCAGGGTGAGCAACGGTCAAAGCTTTCAACGGCCAATCACAATCGTCACCATGCAAAATTCCAGCGCGGTTTCGTACCGCGCGATATTTTACGTCCCGCAAGCGATCGCCGAATCGTTACAGGTAGATGATGAGGTCCAACTTTCCTTAACCGGACTTACCCCAGACATGAAATGGGTTACCGGAACAATTAGTCGTATAGAGTCAGCACTCCATGCATCTGTATCACTCCACGATCAGATGGTCACAGTGGATGTTGACGAAAACACAATGCGCGCCTTGGGTGGCCGTGTTGAAGGTATGGCTGCAGCGGGTGCAACAACGCACGCCGCACTCGTCGTTACGCTTGAACGACAGCGGATGAATCATGCGTTATGGCAAGCAGCTAGTGCATTAATTCTGACACGGGATTTTGAGGATTGGACGCATGCGCTATGGCCCAAAGGAAAACAGGCAGATCAGCTATAAACCTCTCAGAAGCTAACGCCTATCCTGAAGCACGACCTGTTTCGTTCCTTCAATCATATAGACCGATTCACAAATACATGTAGAATTTTCTCCAATTTTTCAGTGCATGACTACATTTAAACGCACTGACATTAACATTTGTCATCCCCTCTGCGGCAGCATCAGCCGACAAGTGACAATACCGAGGAATTTCAATGCCTGCGAAAAACTCAGAAGAAAACTTCAACAAAATCGTTGGTTCTCTGAGTGATGATGAGATCGTAACTGCAGGGAACACAGCAGATCACATCAACGGACACGCCGGTAGCGATACGCTCGCCAGCGGTGAGGGTCACGGTCTGGTCGCCGGAGATATGGTTGGCAAAGAGTGGGGCTTTGTGAACGGGCGCTGGATCTATAATCCAGAGGCCATCGTTTCGAACGGGGATGCCCAGAGCCGGGCCTATAATGATATAATTCACGCAGGCCGCGGCGACGATGTCGTCTTGGGGAACGGCGGGCATGATCAACTTTTCTCGGATTCTGGCAACGATACTGTCAACGCAGGTGTCGGCTAAGACACTGTTGACGGCGGCGACGGCAACGACCTTTTGAAACTTGAGACTGGCGATGACTTTGCCGAAGCTGGCAGAGGTGCGGACACCGTCAATGCCGGAAAGGGCAACGATGTTGTTTATGGTGACATAGCCGCGGACAATCTGCTCGCTGGCGATACAAGTACCGGCGCCTTTACACCGTCACAATTTGGCAACTCTGACGACTGGAGTACAACAATAACAGAATCCTGCCGACAAATGAGCTAGGACGTCATCGCGGGTCCTAGTGAAAGCTATACGGTGTCATTTGATCTGGAGGCAAACATGGCGGGCGGTTCGACCAGTGGTTCTGTCGAGGTACTGTGGAACGGCGATGTCATCGGACATCGTCACCACCGAAACCGGCATTTTTGAAACTCATGAATTTGAAATTCCCACAGGCTAGACTGATGGTCAGCTCACTTTCCGCGAAATCACCCCCCACTGATGGCCCAGAGATCAATACAGGCGGGCCCATTTTTCATTACAATAAAGAGGTCGCAATCGAAGGAGAGACAGTCGAAGTCGCGCATATGTCATCGGGCCGTTCACGGATTTTCTGACCAAGGCGATACAGGATTGATGACGGATATCATATCAGTTGGCGGTTGAACCGCATTTTAGGGCTCATTACCCCCATACAGATCAATCAAAAAGCTTCAGCAATTCTTTTCCTATTTCCTTTTCGATTTCCTTCTTAATCGCATCCTCAGCGGACTGACCTTCCTCAACTTTCACACCAAGTTCTTTTTCCAATGCACGGTTAATTTCCTTTTCTGCTTTGGATTTGAGCTCTTTCTTTTCCTTCTTGAAGTTCAGATCGATAGCTTTCTCTAAATCTGGCGTGATGCGTGGATTTGCCCAAGGGCCACGAATTTTGACCGGAATAGCAAAACCTCTTCGCGTCTCGCCTTCCAACAGCGTCGGGGTAAAGAGGTAATCAATATCCTGTGCGCCCAAGCCAATACGCCCTTTGCCCACGGCCTTGGCCAAAGGCAGGTTCATCAGCAGGTCATTGTTTTGCAAGTTGCCATTGTTGATATTAAAACTGGCGCTCATGCTATCAAACACTGTCGTACCGCCGGTTGCATTGCCAGATCGCATCAACTTGTCCAAATCAAAGCCACTGATCACCCCCCGGCCAGTGCTAAACGCCCCACTTCCCGACAAGCTGTTCATAATCGCATGCAGCGACGCACCAGATCCAAGAAAGTTAATATTGCCCTTGGCGGTGCCGGAAAAACGCGACACATCAATTGCATCGCTCAGGAACGTTTCCAGATTGAGGCCGGTAACATTCATTTTCCCTCCCACCGACAAGCCAGAGCGGTTGTTCATCACAAATTCGCCAGTGATGGATCCATCGTAGGCCTGTAACTCCCGCAAATCAAAGACCAGTCGTGAGCGTGTCAGGGCAATTTTGGTGCGGGTTCTTCCGAGTTTAAAATCCCCCAGATCGACACTGTCTGCGACAAGGGCAAATTCACCCTCCATCAATCCAAGAGCTCCAACATCAATCGGCTGTTTGCTCCAGCCTGAGGGCGTCTCGGCACTACCACCGCTGCCACCACTGTCAGAAGACGCAACCTCATCACCGGCACTCAATCCAGTCAGATCCAGTGCTCCAGCGCGCAGCTGCATGTTGATGTTGGGCTTTACCCCCGAGAGGTTAAGGTCAGCCGCACCCGTCAGTTGGTTTTCATCTAGTGTCAACGATGTCTCACGTAGGGCGATACGCTTGTCTTGCGTGACTGTCAGCCCCGTTTGCAGCGCCAAAGATTGGCCCAACCCCCGTGGAATATCAGCGCCAGTCCCACTCAATGATTGCAAAAAATCAGACGTGTTATTCAGATCCGCACTAAGCTGTCCAGACAGTTGCGGCGCCGTGCTAGCCCGCCCGGCAAATGAAATGCTGCCGCCGGGTGCTGTGACAGTAAAATCAAGGTTCGAAATATCACCCGCCAAGAAATCTCCCACTTTGGCAAGGTTTCCCTGCACCTCAACCGCCTTACCTTGCGGATGAAAGGCCGCCTCGAAAGTGGCGATACCATCGTAATCAGGCCAGCGAAAATCAAAATCCATCCGATCCATCTTGATCACTTCGCCTGTCGCGTGATCAGTATAAGACAAGCTGGCGTTGCTAATCAGCGCGCGGTCAAGTGTCAGGGCCAAAGGGGCAGATTCTGCAGATTCAGCCCCACCGCCAGATTGGCCAGAGGGCGCCACGCCCTCAACCCCCAACTCCCAATTGACCCGCCCATCTTTGGCACGTTCAAGATTGATCTGAGGTCGCGTCGCCTCAAGCCCGGTGATTTTTATATCACCACCCCATAACGCAGACACTGTCACGCCGATTTTCAGACTATCGGCCTGAAACATTGGCGGGCCATCAGACCAATCGGCATTTGCCACCGTAACCGCGCCAGTGCTGACACCCAAAACTGGGAAAAAACTTACTTTGGTTTCGCCGCTTAGGGTTACATTACGCCCCGTTGCACCACTGATCTGATCTGCCGCGATACGGGCAATACGGTCCCCCGGAAGCAACAGTAACGACACAAGCGCCACGATAACAACAAATACCAAAATCCCGATCAGGCGCACCACAAGCCGCATTCTGCTCTCCCTTTGTTTGTCTGAAATGTAGGGAGCCAAAGCCACGACAACAACAGGAAACCTCTTTCCGGACGGGATGGGACCGGGTATAGGCCCCCTATGAGTACAAATCCGCCTCAGCTCCGCCCCGATCTGGCCCGCGCCCGGGTTACTGAAACCCCACGCGATGGGCAGCCCTCTATTGGCATGGTATCCCTTGGGTGCCCCAAAGCGCTGGTCGACAGTGAACGTATCCTGACGCGCCTACGTGCCGAAGGTTATGGCATCTCGCCAGAATACGCCGGCGCAGATGCGGTAATCGTGAACACCTGTGGGTTTTTGGATTCCGCCAAAGCCGAGTCACTTGAGGCCATCGGCGAGGCGGTTCGCGAGAACGGAAAGGTCATTGTTACCGGATGCTTGGGAGCGGAACCGGAATACATCACCGGCACGCACCCCAAGGTATTGGCAGTAACCGGACCACATCAGTACGAACAGGTTCTTGATGCCGTGCATCAGGCGGTGCCACCAGTGCCCGACCCATTTGTTGATTTGATGCCATCTAGCGGCGTAAAACTGACGCCACGCCATTATAGTTATCTCAAGATTTCTGAGGGTTGCAATCATAAGTGCAAGTTCTGCATCATTCCTGATATGCGCGGCAGGCTGGTCAGCCGCCCAGCGCATGCGGTAGTGCGCGAGGCCGAGAAGCTGGTCGATAGCGGTGTGAAAGAATTGTTGGTCATCAGTCAGGATACCTCCGCTTATGGCGTCGATATCAAGCATGCAGAAGACCGCGATCATCGCGCCCATATCACTGATCTGGCACGTGATCTGGGACAGTTGGGGGCTTGGGTGCGCTTGCACTATGTCTATCCTTACCCTCATGTCCGCAACTTAATCCCGCTAATGGCCGAGGGGTTGATCTTGCCCTATCTGGATATCCCGTTCCAACATGCGCACCCCGATACGTTAAAGCGCATGGCCCGCCCGGCAGCCGCATCAAAAACGCTGGATGAAATTGCCGCATGGCGTCAGGATTGCCCTGACATCACCCTGCGTTCGACCTTCATTGTTGGATATCCCGGTGAAACAGAGGATGAGTTCCAAACTTTGCTCGATTGGATGGATGAGGCGCAGCTTGATCGGGTCGGGTGTTTTCAATATGAAAACGTCGATGGGGCGCGATCCAATGATCTGCTCAATCATGTCTCGGCCGAGATCAAGCAAGATCGCTGGGAACGTTTCATGGAAAAAGCGCAAGCAATATCCGAGGCCAAACTTGCGCAAAAAGTCGGTACGGTCATGGATGTCATTGTCGACGACGTCGACGAAGACGGCATAGCGACTTGCCGAACCAAAGCTGACGCACCAGAAATCGATGGCTGCCTGTTCATTGACGAGGGCACCGAGGGCATATCTGTCGGCGATATTGTTTCGGTCACCGTGGATGAAGCCAGCGATTACGACTTGTGGGGAACACTGAAACAGGGCTGACCTGTGACAATTGGGAATCAGCGGCAAAAATATTGATTTCTGTAAGGAATCTATTTACCAATTACTGTTTCAGTGCGGGGATGATTGACAAGACTATTCCCCACCCCTGCCTAACGCACAAAAAATCAGGCGTCTTTTTGAAACTTGCCCGCCTCTGTTATTTTACGGCGGGGGGAATAGCGTTGTTCACCATACAGCAATCAGAACAGGGGGATCCGCTGCACATATCAGAGTTTGGGCTCTGGCTGATTTTGATCTACCTATTGGCGGTTTTCGGCATCATATGCCAGCGTTACGGTCGCCAGAGACCCGCCATCTTGTGCCAACCCGACCTCAAATCAATCGTCGCGTCTCAACCCTGCAAATAGATTCGCATTCTGACACATTTGTGGCGGGTGTTGTGCGGGCATAAGTTGCTGTGCCAGCCATGTCTCGCAGCCATCAGGGTTTGAACATGTAGTACAGCGATGGACCGCCCTTTCGATTCTGTCGAAGGTCAGTTGGCCTTGCCTGACTTGTTCTTCCAAATCGATCTCTAGCGTATTCGCCATAGTATCGAACAATTCAACATGACGTCTGAGCTTTGCTGTATCAGTCATTATGACCTCCCTGTTGGTGCGCCCAGAAGGTTGCGCACATAGTCAGGGTAACCGGAATGGAGGGGGCAGCCTTGATCTGTGTCAAGCAACCTTGTCCTGCAGATAGGCACGGACACAGTCCTGCACATGGCGAAAGCGGTCGCCACCAAGATGTTTACCACCATACCAGCGTGTGACCACGATGATATGATCTGTGATCTCTTCGCGTTCCAGCATCCGCAAGATGATCATACCGGCACCGGATTCGCCATCATCAGCCTTCAATCCGCCTCCATCCGTCAAAAGCACGGCCCATGTGTTATGCGTTGCTTTGGCAAATTTCTTATCCCGTTTGAGGGTTTTCAAAAAGGCATCAACCTCTGCCCGACTGGCCACTGGCCCGCCGGACACCGCATATTTAGACCCGCGATCACTGATCACCCCCAACAACTGTCGCATCACAGTTGGGATGCGACCCGTCGTACCGTTTCCATACGCTGCGCGTTGGGCGGGTGCGTTCCAAGGAATTGATTGCCCGGATCCGGCAGTTGGCTAAAGAACTGTGCACCACGTACCGGGTTATAACCCGCCTTATGGGTAATAATCGTGCCCAAGGCATCAGCTTCAAGCTCGTAGTTTTTGGAATAACTACGCGCCCCGACCGAGGCACCCGCGTTTGTTGCAGCATCAATCCCCGAGGCGTTCACGCCAAGGATCGCGGCGATTCCCGCCCCGACAATAGCACCTGCCGCCGCATTTTGCTGCTGCCGACCCAGATGCCCACGAATATGGTGTGCCGCCTCGTGCCCCATCACAAACGCCAGTTCATCCTTGTTTCTGACCTGCGCAATTAGCGCTAGATTGAAAGCCAGAATCGGGCGGCCCGTTTTGTCGACCGTCTGAAAGGCATTCGGAGGCTGGTTGGGTCGGTCATCAACCACGATTTTATAGTCGCAATTTGCCCCTCTGGTACGGGCGCGACATTCGCGCTCGGCAACCGGCTCAACAGACTTAACAATTTGCACAAATTGCTGTTGTTGCGCCCGGTTCGGCTTTGTTGCCTTCGGGGCCTTTGCCGCCTGCTGTGGGGTCGGTCTTGGTTGCTGTGTCTGCACCGTAGCCCCGCAGCCTGTCAGGCCGATCATACTCACTAAAACAATCCAACGCATGTTGATCCTCACCAATTCTCTTCGCCCTATAGTAACATGCCCAAGGTCCGAGACCAGCCCCCTGATGACAAACGCGGTGTCGCTTGCAAACTTACGCCGGGCCGTTAGGATAAAACCATGTTTTCCATTGAACACGAGTTTGACTCGACCATAGTGACGCTTGTTGATGACGGTAACAGTCCTCTGCAAGAGGATGTGATCATCAACGCATTTGAAGAATGCATCACCGTAGAGCAATACGACCCGCGCACCGATCAGGTGCAAAAGGTCACGCTTTCAATCACGCAAGTCCGTGATCTGGGGGCTGCTCTGAACCTTCCCGAGGGGGTCTATGCGCTGGTCCCGCCATCGCCGGAACAGCAATCCGACTAAGCGTTCAAACACTGGATCAGGGCTTCTTTATAATAACCGATGTGTTGATGCCGCCAAATGCAAAATTGTTGAGCATCATCACATCAACATCCAAGTGCCGCCTCTGATCGGTTACATAATCCAGCTCTCCACAAAGGGGGTCACGATTTGTCAGGTTGGCAATCGGCGGAAACCAACCGCTGCGCATCATCTCTATGCCCAGCCAGGTTTCGATCACGCCGCACGCGCCAAGAGTCTGACCAAAATGCCCCTTGAGCGTATGATATGGAACGTTCTGACCAAACACAGCAGCGGTTGCTTGCGATTCAGCAACATCGCCTCGGTCTGTGGCGGTTCCGTGACCGTTAACAAAGTCGATATCGTTAGGCGAAACTCCGGCATCCTCCAACGCCAGACGCAGAGCTTTTTCCATCGTTTCCGCTGTCGGTTGTGTCACATGTTTACCATCGGAATTGGTGCCGAAACCCGCGATTTCAGCATAAATCGTCGCACCACGCGCCTTGGCGTGCTCATATTCTTCCAACACCAGTGTTCCGGCCCCTTCGCCGATGACAAGCCCGTCGCGATCCCGGTCAAACGGTCTTGGGCTCTCCATAACAACGATATGTGCGCGCACATCCAAGCGTGCCTGCAGAGTTTGCGGGCCGGTGCGCCGGATGACCCAACCACGTTTCAAGCCTGCCTGAATGATCACATATGCAATCTGATTTGTCGAAAGGCTGTTCGTTGATGAACCGATGGCATTGTTTTCAATATTTTTATGAGGAGCAGGCGTTGCGAGCGATAGTACCAACATCAAAGTGAATGTTGAAAGGGTACTAAATATTTCTTTTATAACGCGAGACCTCAGTTGATTCTTTTTCTGACAGATAACGTAATACATATACAGCCAATCAAATCGAATGCATGATCAAGCCTAAAATTGCGCCCCGCGCTTCATACAACTTGCCAAGCAACTAATTGAACTTTCCCATGTGAAGCAAAGATATTTACTAGAATTTCATCATGAGGCTTGACGACAAGCTCAAGCCCTCCGACATGTAGGGCAGTTATGATGAATAAAGGGAATGGTAATGCCTGATCTAAATCCTGCTGCACTTGATTTTTTGTTGCACCGTCGGTCACGCCCCTCAAAAACGCTAGCTTTACCTGTTCCAACACAAGAACAATTGGTTCCTATGTTGACGGCAGCAGCCCGCAGCCCTGATCACGGCAAACTGGAACCCTGGCGTTTTATCGTTCTGGAAGAGGGCGCATTGCGTCGACTGTCCAATCTTGTGCACAGCCGGGGTGAAGCTCTGGGCAAAGACAGTGCAGACATCGACAAAGCCAGCTACCAGTTCGCTAGCGCGCATCTGGTTGTTGCCGTGGTTGAATGTCAAAAATCATCAGCAAAAGTTCCTGCAATTGAACAAACCTATTCTGCTGGCGCGGTTTGTCTGGCCATGCTGAATGCCGCACTGGCATCAGGCTGGGGCGCGAACTGGCTCAGCGGTTGGGCTTCGCATGACCGTGGTTTTGTCGAGGTCGGTCTAGGCTTGAATGAGGATGAACGCATTGCAGGTTTCATTCATCTGGGCACAGAAACTACCGCCCCACCTGAACGCCCCCGCCCCAATCTGGATGAGATCACCGCATGGATGGCGGCGTAATCTTTTCGGCCTTCTTCAAGGCCATCGGACAGTTTGACGACCCTAAGTTTCGACGCGCCTTATTCATCGGCCTAGGGTTAACGTTTGCCACGCTCATTGCGATTTACGCTGTCTTTCTGACCGTGATACAGTGGTTTCTTGGCGACACAACCGCGTTGCCACTCTTGGGTGAAGTAACCTGGGTCAGTGATCTGGCAAGCTGGGGCAGTCTGTTTTTGATGCTTGGGTTGTCGGTTTTTCTGATGGTGCCTGTTGCTTCCGCCATCACGTCGTTTTTCCTCGAGGATGTCGCCAAGGCGGTCGAGGCACGGCATTACCCCAATTTACCAGAAGTCTCGCCGGTTCCGTTTTGGGAATCCATAAAAGATACAGTCAACTTTATGGGCGTTCTGGTCGGGCTGAATATCGTTGCGCTCTTTGTGTACATAATGTTTCCCCCCTTCGCGTTGTTCATTTTTTGGGGGTTGAACGGGTTTCTGTTGGGGGCAGAGTACTTCCAACTGACCGCGATGCGGCGGGTTGGACGTATCAGAGCCAAGCAACTACGCCGCAAGCATATACTGACGATCTGGGTCGCTGGAATACTTATGGCCATGCCGTTGACCATCCCCTTGGTTAACCTGATCATTCCCATTCTTGGGGCTGCCACGTTCACACACATCTTCCACATGCTGGTAAAAGATCAGACACACCCCTAGACATCAAAAGCCTGACCATGTTGAGCTGACATCATGAAAATTACTATCATCAGCGACACCCATGGCGGTCACAAAAAGTTGGGCGAGCTGAAAGGCGATGTTCTCGTTCACTGTGGTGATATTGGACATCTGATGAAGCATGATGAGGATGCCATTGAACGAATCGACACTTGGTTTGGCCAGCTGCAGTTCAACCACATCTTATGCATTGGCGGAAATCACGACTTAGCGTTGGAAAAATTCGCCCGAAATGGGAAACTACCATTTAAAAACGCAGTATTTCTTCATGATGCGGAGGCCATGATCGATGGGGTGAAGTTCTACGGATCATCTTGGGTTCCTAACCTCAGAAATCATGCGTTTTTTGCTGATTATCAAACACTTAAAGCGGCTTGGTCCAAGATCCCAAACGACACTGATGTTTTGTTCACACATACGCCACCGGCCGGGATTTTAGATGTATCCAGCCGGGGCCAAACCTTAGGATGCCAACACCTTGCTCAGCGTTTGAACACGTTAAATCTGTCACTGCACTGTTTTGGCCATGTTCATGCAAGTGCGGGCAGCTTGGTGTGCGACGGCACGACTTACGTCAATGCTTGCTCTGTTAACAGTGAATTTGAGATTGCCGCCCGCCCGTATGAGTACAGCCTTAAAACGCAAAAACTTCGACGAAAGCGACAGAGAATCTGGGGTTGGTAAGCTTTATAACGGCCCTGTTTATTCCGAGGCCACTAAAGCACCTTTCAGTTTGCCGCTCCCATTCGGTTGTATATATCCAGATCACGCACACTGATCACGCCTGAGATTATGGTCCCAGCTATGATCGCCCAAAGCACGACAGCAATACCGGTCGTGATCCAGGCCTTCTTCTTCAGGTGATGTTTCTCGGGTGATCCGGCATGGGTACCCGGCACAACATCCCCGATGTCGCCTTGCGTCTGAATGCGGATTGGGATGACTGTCAGGAACGTCATGAACCAAATCACCATATATAGAACGATACCAGAGGTGACCGCCATCAGACCTGCTCCAGCTCAACCAGGCAGCCGTTGAAATCCTTCGGATGCAGAAACAATACCGGCTTGCCATGCGCACCGATCTTAGGCTCTCCGCTTCCCAGCACACGTGCGCCGGTAGATTTCAGGTGATCACGGGCGGCGATGATATCATCGACCTCATAACACACATGGTGCATACCGCCGGATGGGTTTTTCTCAAGGAAGCCATTGATTGGGCTGTCATCGCCCAAGGGGTAAAGTAGCTCGATCTTGGTATTCGGCAGCTCGATGAAGATCACTGTGACGCCGTGATCTGGTTCATCTATTGGGGCACCAACACTGGCCCCCAGCGCATTCCGGTATTGGTCGGCGGCGGCCTCTAGATCCGGCACGGCAATTGCAACGTGGTTCAGGCGTCCAATCATGATCTGGTTCCTTGCTCATCTGTTTGACCGTCTTATGGGGGGCGTTTACCCATCTGGCAAGCGACAGAGCGCCGCAATCCCGCAGTTAACACATCATTCACCATCGCAACGTAGCGTGAGAGGGCAACCTTACGGAGGACAGGACAATGGAAGACCTGATGTTACGTCGCAATCCAACACGGGATCACCCTTTGCTGGGTTTGACGGTGCTGGTGGTCGAAGATAGTCGCTTTGCCAGTGATGCCATGCGCCTGATGTGCCTGCGCAGCGGTGCGCGTATCCGCCGGGCCGATTGCCTGTGCTCGGCCCGCAAACACCTTAAGGTTTACCGCCCATCAATCGTAGCCATTGATCTTGGCCTGCCCGATGGATCGGGGTTGGAACTGATCAGGGATCTGAGCGCGGCACGTCCACGGGTGAATGTGCTTCTCGGCATGAGCGGCGACACTAACCTGTTGAATAATGCGCTAGAGGCAGGGGCTGATGGGTTTTTGAATAAACCATTGGAGAATCTAGGCTATTTCCAGCAAACTGTACTGACACACCTTGGTGTAAATCCGCAGGCGGCAAGCCTGCGCGCCATTGAAGACCGCGGGGTTGAACCAGACCTGATCGCGTATCAGGATGACATTTCGCACGCAGCTGAGCTGTTGCAAGAACAACGGGACGAATCGTCTTTGGCCTATGCGACACAGTTTTTGCGTAGCATTGCGAAATCAGCAGGGGATACATCGTTGGAAAAAGCGGCCAAAAGCCTTTCAAAGGCAACAGCGCAAGGCTACGTGCCCAACAGTATCATCAGAGATCTGCTGTCGCTTCTCAAAAAACGTATGGCTCAGAAAGCCGCATTCTGAACCCCTACCCGCATTGCGGGCAGGGGTGGTATCAAATGTGATCAGTCCTGCGGGATAACCCGCAGGTTCAGCTCCATCAACTGATCTGGGGTCGGCTCGGATGGGGCTGCCATCATCAGGTCTTCGGCGCGTTGGTTCATCGGGAACATGATAACCTCGCGAATGTTAGCCTCGTCTGCCAACAGCATCACGATCCGATCGATACCTGCAGCACAGCCACCGTGCGGAGGGGCGCCATACTGGAAGGCGTTAACCATACCGCCAAAACGCTTTTCAACCTCATCCTTACCGTAACCCGCAATTTCAAAGGCTTTGAACATGATCTCGGGGCGGTGGTTCCGGATCGCGCCTGAGACCAACTCGTAGCCGTTGCACGACAGGTCATATTGATAACCCAACACGTCCAGCGGGTTGCCCTCGAGCGCGGCCATGCCACCCTGCGGCATCGAGAACGGGTTGTGCTCGAAGTCAATTTTACCAGATTCTTCGTCCTGCTCGTAAATCGGGAAATCCACGATCCAAGCGAATGCAAAACGATCTTTGTCGGTTAGACCTAGTTCTTCGCCGATGACGTTACGGGCTTTGCCCGCGATGGTCTCAAACGCCTTAGGCTTACCACCCAGGAAGAAGGCCGCATCGCCGACACCAAGGCCTAACTGCTGACGAATGGCCTCGGTGCGCTCTGATCCAATGTTCTTAGCCAAAGGTCCGGCTGCTTCCATACCCTCACCCTGATCACGCCAGAAGATATAACCCATGCCGGGCAGGCCTTCTTTTTGTGCAAAAGCATTCATCCGGTCGCAGAATTTGCGTGAACCGCCCTTTGGCGCCGGAATAGCGCGAATCTCAGTACCCTCTTGCTCCAGCAGCTTGGCGAAGATGGCAAAGCCCGACCCCCGGAAATGATCCGAGACCACCTGCATCTTGATCGGGTTGCGCAGGTCAGGCTTGTCAGAGCCATACCAAAGCGCCGCATCACGATACGAGATTTGCGGCCATTCCTGATCAACCGGACGACCACCGCCGAATTCTTCAAAGATCCCAGCCAGCACGGGTTGAATGGTGTCAAAAACGTCCTGCTGCTCAACAAACGACATCTCAAGATCAAGCTGATAGAAATCTGTTGGCGAGCGGTCAGCACGTGGATCTTCATCGCGGAAACACGGCGCAATTTGGAAATACTTGTCAAAGCCCGACACCATGATCAGCTGTTTGAACTGCTGTGGGGCCTGTGGCAGCGCATAGAACTTACCGGGGTGCAGACGGGAGGGCACCAGAAAGTCGCGCGCACCTTCAGGGCTGGAGGCGGTGATGATCGGCGTTTGATATTCGCGGAAATTGATATCCCACATGCGGCGGCGAATTGAGGCAACAACATCAGATCGCATAATCATGTTGCGCTGCATCACTTCGCGGCGCAGATCAAGGTAACGATAACGAAGGCGGGTTTCCTCGGGGTATTCCTGATCACCAAACACGATGAGAGGAAGCTCTTCTGAACTGCCCAAAACCTCAAGATCGCGTACGAACACTTCGACTTCGCCGGTTGGCAGTTTTGTGTTCACCAGACTTTCATCTCGGGCTTTGACCTCACCATCGATGCGAATGCACCATTCGGAACGAACGTTTTCAACGTCAGCAAATGCCGGGCTATCGGGATCACATAGAACCTGCGTTACACCATAATGATCGCGCAAATCGATAAACAGAATGCCGCCGTGGTCCCGAATGCGGTGCACCCAGCCTGACAGGCGGACAGGTTGTCCAACATTGGATTTGTTCAGTTCTGCGCATGTATGGCTGCGATATGCGTGCATGATGCCCTTTCCGGCCCCGCGTGGGGCGCTATTCCGATCGGCGTCGATACACCTTGGCCGGGGGCTAAAGTCAAGGGGGGCGGGTCAGATGACACCGCACAATTTCGAAAAAACACCGTATCTGCCAAATTCAACGCCCTAAGCCATACAAGCGGTGCTGAATATCGTGGATCAGACCATGCGGGATGGGATCAATCCGCGCAGTGAATTACCGACCCAGATCTGCCGCGCCTGATTGAGATCATCCAGCGTAATGATCTGCTCAGCGTAGCGCCCACAGGCGATCTCGCAGTGGCGGAGCACCCCCGGTAACAGTCCCGAGGTCAACGGCGGCGTGACTAATGCCCTCTTAGCTGTCTCAATAAAGATGTTTGTAATGGTTCCCTCGCACACCTCGCCGCGTTCATTCAGGAATATTAACTCGTCCACACCGGTTGGCAGATTTGCACGCGTTTGATCGTAGAGTGTTCTTTGCGTTGTCTTATAGGCCAACCAAATCGTATCGCTTTTCAGGCGTTCTGGTGCGACGGCCAGTGTCCATTTGCCCACAGGAGTCTCGCTCATCTGCGCCGTGACCAGGTCAACTTTCCCGAAGGGGTCCAGTGTCATGCGGCATCTAAGAGCGACTTCGCTGGTGATGGCGTTAGCCATGTCACAGGCCTGATCACGATCAAAAGCAATGCCAAAGGCCGCCGCCGATTTTGACAAACGTTCCAGATGCAGATCCAGCCGCATACATCCCAGCTCCGGCGCAAACCCAAAGGTTTCGATCAGTCGGAAGTTCGGGTCAGAAGGCGGGCAAAGCGGGTTTTCCATAACGCTTCCTCATATTCGCTTTCGGCGGTGCTGTCATAGACGACGCCGCCGCCCACATTCATCGTGACGTGGGTGTTCTCCATCATCAAGGTGCGGATCGCGACGTTAAACTCAGCATGTCCATCCGGTGCGGCCCAACCGATAGTACCGCAATAGATATCGCGCGCCTGATATTCCAGCTCGGCAATGATCTCCATCGCGCGCAACTTGGGGGCCCCGGTGATTGAACCACACGGGAAAAGCGCCCGGAAAATATCGGACAGTTCAGTGCCCGCATGCATCTGCCCCGCCACAAGTGAGGTCATCTGATGCACGGTCTCAAAGCTTTCAATCGCAAAGAGTTCCGGCACCTCAACACTGCCCACCTCGCAAATACGTGAAATATCATTGCGCAGCAAATCCACAATCATCAGATTTTCGGCACGGTTCTTTTCATCCGTTTGCAAAAAATAGCGGCGCCGCGCGTCTTCAGTTGCATCTTCACTGCGCGGCTGCGTACCTTTCATAGGGCGGGTTTCAACCCGGCCATCGGGTGTGGTTTTAAAGAACAGCTCGGGGGAGCGCGACAGGATATCCGGGCGGCCCGCCTCCTGTATCATCGCGCCGTAGCGCACGGGCTGAACCTCGCAAAGTGCGCGATATATTGCTTCGGCCTCACCCTGCCCCTGAACCGCAAGCGGAAAGGTCAGATTGGCCTGATAAATATCGCCCGCGCAAATATAGTCATGCACCTTTTGAAATGCTTCTGCATAGGTCTCTTGATCCCAACCTGCCGCGAATTCCGCAAACCCTGCGTCAGCTTGTGCAAGTGGATCAGCCGCCTTGGGCCCCTCATATACACCGAAGTTCAGCAAAGGCAGGCGGCGATGTTGTGGCATCAGCGCATGCAGGCGTGGCTCCAGCACATAACCCAACTCATAACTGGCATAACCTGCCAACCAATGGCCCGCCTTGCGCGCCTCATCCAGTTGTTGCAAAGCATGTGGCACATCGGCGGGTTCAGCCGCCACAATCTGCTTTATTGGCTGGGAAAAACAGCAAGGGGCCTCGGATGGGCCATGATCAAAGCGAATCTTCACGCCATGCGCTCCGTCTGGTGATGGGTGTATCTACTCGCTTGCGCGCGAAATGACAGCCATTTTTCGGTATCTGGTTTCTGAATATTCAGAAAGGCCGGGTCACGTTGCCGGAATAGAAGTAAATTCCGAGACCAAAGATGAAAACGAGGTTCCCCCCAATGGCATGTAACAGCACAGCCTGCGGAAAGTTGCGCCCAATCGCATAGGAATGCGCAAACAATAGACTGCCGCAAAAGGTCATCAATGTCACAACGATATTCCAGTACATCAGATGCGCCAGTGCAAACAACGCGCTGTTCAACACTACGGCGGCACCGGGAGATGGGAGTATGGCCTTGTACCGCTCAAAGAACAGCGCGCGATAGACAATTTCCTGTGGCAAGGCCGAAAGAACCGGATAAAGCAGCAGAATCATAAGGAGCAGTGGTAAGTTGTGCCGCGCTAGACCAAAGGCCGCATGTGGCGCAAAATATATCACCACGGCATAGCAGACCACTGCCGTCGCAGCGAAAAAGCCAAAAATCACCGCCCAGTTTATGGCCGAAAAGCCACGATATAAATCACTATAACTAAAACTCGGCGTCCGGTAGAGCAGCCAAAGCCCCAAAAGCATCAATAAAAACAACGCCGAGAACAGCCAATTTGGTGGTAAAAAGACAGCCATGATAACTGGGGAAATCACAAAAATGCCAATCATTTCCAGCCATAACAACGCATGCCGCCTCGCCTGAATTAATTGGTGGTTCATTGGTTTTGCGTCCCTCGTGGTTTCCCCTTACATAGGTGAGGCGAGATGCGCTGCCAACAAGCTCTTGCACACAGACATTTGATGTCTATAACCCGCTTCAATTTGCCAGCTGTTGACACGAGGGACCCATGCCAAAAAGAACCGATATTTCATCCATCATGATCATCGGAGCCGGCCCAATCGTCATCGGCCAGGCATGTGAATTTGATTACTCTGGCGCACAAGCCTGTAAGGCGCTGCGCGAAGAGGGTTACCGGGTCATTCTGGTAAACTCGAACCCAGCCACAATCATGACCGACCCTGAGCTGGCCGATGCCACGTATATCGAGCCGATCACGCCCGAAGTAGTTGCCAAGATCATCGAAAAAGAACGTCCCGACGCATTGCTGCCCACGATGGGTGGACAAACCGGGTTAAACACCGCACTGGCGGTGGCAGATTTGGGCGTCTTGGATGAGTTCGGCGTCGAACTGATCGGTGCCAACCGCGAAGCCATTGAGATGGCCGAAGACCGCAAATTGTTCCGCGAAGCGATGGACCGTCTGGGCATCGAAAACCCACGTGCCACAATCGCCAACACCATAGAAGAATGCATGGACGCGCTTGACGACATCGGTCTGCCTGCAATCATTCGCCCCGCATTCACATTGGGCGGCACCGGCGGTGGTGTTGCGTATAACCGCGACGATTACGAATTTTACTGCAAATCCGGGCTTGATGCCTCGCCGGTCAATCAGATCCTGATTGATGAAAGCCTGCTGGGCTGGAAAGAATTCGAGATGGAGGTCGTGCGCGACAAAGCCGACAACGCCATCATCGTCTGCGCCATCGAAAACGTTGATCCGATGGGCGTGCATACTGGCGATTCCATCACCGTGGCCCCTGCCCTCACGCTGACCGACAAAGAATATCAGGCGATGCGCAACGACTCGATTGCTGTTCTGCGCGAGATCGGCGTCGAAACGGGTGGATCGAACGTACAATGGGCAATCAATCCCGAAGATGGCCGTATGGTTGTCATTGAAATGAACCCACGCGTCAGTCGGTCTTCCGCGCTAGCCTCCAAAGCCACTGGGTTCCCGATTGCCAAGATCGCGGCGAAGCTGGCGGTTGGTTATACGCTTGATGAGTTGGACAACGACATCACCAAAGTCACCCCGGCAAGCTTTGAGCCGACAATTGACTATGTTGTCACCAAAATCCCGCGCTTTGCATTTGAAAAGTTCCAAGGCTCAGAGCCAACCCTGACCACCGCGATGAAATCCGTGGGCGAGGTCATGGCCATCGGCCGCACGATCCACGAATCTTTGCAAAAAGCGCTGGCGTCGATGGAAACGGGACTGACCGGATTTGATGAAATCATCATTGAAGGTGCGCCAGATAAGGCCGCCGTGATCAAAGCGATCAGCCGCCAAACCCCGGACCGGATGCGCACCATTGCGCAAGCCATGCGGCATGGGCTGACGGATGATGAAATTCAGAATGCGACAGCGTTTGACCCTTGGTTCCTGGCCCGCATTCGCGAAATCGTCGACGCAGAAGAAAGCGTGCGTACCAACGGCCTGCCCAACACCGAGGCCGAATTGCGCGCCCTCAAGATGTTGGGCTTTACCGACGCACGTTTGGCAACGCTGACCGGCTTTACCGAAGCGGATGTACGCCGCACACGCCAAGCGGCAGGTGTCACTGCCGTCTTCAAGCGGATCGACACCTGTGCGGCTGAATTTGAGGCGCAAACACCTTATATGTATTCCACCTATGAGGCCCCAATGATGGGCGAGGTAGAATGCGAAGCTCGCCCCAGCGAGCGCAAGAAGGTTGTCATCTTGGGCGGCGGTCCAAACCGGATCGGCCAAGGGATCGAATTTGATTATTGCTGCTGCCACGCCTGTTATTCGCTAACCAAAGCCGGTTATGAAACCATCATGATCAACTGTAATCCGGAAACGGTTTCAACCGATTATGACACCTCGGATCGTCTGTATTTTGAACCGCTGACGTTTGAACACGTGATGGAAATCCTGCGGGTAGAGCTGGAAAACGGCACCCTGCATGGTGTAATCGTACAGTTCGGTGGTCAAACTCCGCTGAAGCTGGCCAACGCACTTGAGGCCGAAGGCATTCCAATTCTGGGCACCTCGCCAGATGCGATCGATCTGGCTGAAGACCGCGAACGTTTTCAGGCACTGGTCAACCAACTGGGCCTTAAACAACCTAACAATGGCCTTGCCAGCACCGATGCGCAGGCGCTTGCGATTGCAGACGAAATTGGCTTCCCTCTGGTGATCCGCCCCTCTTACGTTCTGGGTGGCCGTGCGATGGAAATTGTTCGTGATACAGCCCAGTTGGAACGCTACATCAACGAGGCCGTAGTCGTCTCTGGCGATAGTCCGGTTTTGCTGGACAGTTATCTGTCCGGGGCTATCGAATGTGACGTTGACGCCCTGTGTGATGGCGAAAAGGTCCATGTCACGGGTATCATGCAGCACATCGAAGAGGCTGGAGTTCACTCCGGCGACAGTGCCTGCTCTTTGCCGCCGTATTCGTTGAGCGATGAAATCATCGCAGAAATCAAAAAGCAGTCCGAGGCGCTGGCTCTGGCGTTGAACGTGCGCGGCCTGATGAACGTGCAGTTTGCAGTCAAAGATGATGAGATTTACCTGATCGAGGTCAACCCACGCGCCAGCCGCACCGTGCCTTTCGTGGCCAAAGCGACAGATTCAGCAATTGCATCGATCGCGGCCCGCCTAATGGCTGGTGAGACGCTGGATGACTTTCCACACCGTGGCGATTACCCAGAAGACGCAAAACCCGGCTCCCTGCCGATGGCTGACCAGATGACATTGGCTGATCCAAATATGCCTTGGTTCTCGGTCAAAGAGGCGGTGATGCCGTTTGCCCGTTTCCCCGGCGTTGACACCATACTAGGGCCCGAGATGCGCTCTACCGGTGAGGTCATGGGTTGGGATGTCTCCTTCCCACGGGCCTTCCTCAAGGCGCAGATGGGTGCCGGTACATTCCTACCTGAAGAAGGTGCTGTATTCTGTTCGATCAAAGATTCCGATAAAACAGATCTGCTGGTTGAGACCGCGCAAACTCTGGTCGAGCTTGGCTTTACCATTGTTGCAACCCGTGGCACCGCTGCGTTTTTGGAACAGCATAGCATTGCCTGCCAGATCGTGAACAAAGTCTACGAGGGACGACCCAACATTGTTGATATGCTCAAGGATGGGCAAATTTCGTTGGTTATCAATACGACCGAAGGTGCACAAGCCGTCGAAGACAGCCGTGAAATTCGTTCCGTCGCGCTTTATGATAAGTTGCCTTACTATACGACATCTGCAGCTGCACATGCGGCAGCAATGGCAATGAAGGCCCGTCAGGAGGGTGACATCGAGGTCACACCGTTGCAGGGCACTCGTTAATCACTCGCCTCGCCTGAAATTAACTCATTGGAAAACAATGATTAATTTCAGGCCTCCGCAGCTATGCTTAACGAGCGTGGCTGCGTTGCGAAAAATGCATATATTTTGCTGCATTTTGTCATTGCGAATGCGTAAAAAAGGATTATTTGCGAGTTATCGATGCAGATGGCATCAGAATCAACAGTGCCCTTCATGTAAGGAGGCCGACATGAACCGTGACCAATTGAACCGCGAAATCCGTAACGGTGCAGGATCTTGGCAGGCACTGGCCGTTGTATACGGCCTGATCGTGCTGACGATGGTTTTATCAGCCGCATCTTAATTAGAATTTGGCCTCATAAAGAAAACGGCGGCTCCACTGGAGCCGCCGTTTTTGTTTTAAGTATCGTGTTTAGCTTTAGCTGCTGATTTTTGCAGCAGCGGCATCACCCAAATTATCAACACCGCGCTCTTCCAGAAGCGTTGTCAACCAGTTCGGATCCATTTCAGGAACCGAGCTGAGCAACAGATCGGTATAGGGGTGGTGCGGTGGCTTGAACATATCATCCTTAGGCCCCTGCTCAACCACTTTACCATGCTGCATCACAATCACTTCGTCAGCGATTGAACGCACAGTCGCCAGATCGTGGGTGATGAACATATAAGCAAGGTTCAGTTCATCCTGCAGTCGGTCCAACAGACGTAGGATACCTTCCGCAACCAGCTGATCCAGAGCACTTGTCACCTCGTCGCAGACAATAAACGTCGGCTCAGCTGCAAGTGCGCGGGCGATACCAATACGCTGTTTCTGACCGCCAGAAAGCTCTGGTGGATATCGGTTGTAGTACTTGGATGGGTCAAGTTCCATCAGGTCAAGTATCTCGTCGACCCGGTTTTTCAATGCTGCCCCGGTAAGACCAGAATAGAACTGTGCTGGTCGCCCGATGATCTCGGATATCTTCACCTTGGGATTCAAAGCTGTATCCGCCATCTGATAAATCATCTGACACTGACGTAGCTCATCCTTTGACCGGTTACGATAATCCGGTGGGAACGGTGTACCATTGAATAGAACCTCACCTTTTTGAGGGGGCAAAAGGCCCGTGATACACCGCGCGGTCGTCGATTTTCCGGAACCGGATTCACCCACGACTGCGACAGTCATACCTGCGTAGATATCGAACGAGACATCGTTCAAAATCTTCGGGCCACTGGCGTATGCCGCGTCAACGTTTTTGACCGAAATCAGTGGCGTTGTATTTTCAGGACGGTATCGTTGTGGGCTTTCAAAGCTGCGCACAGCCCAGAGGGATTTAGTGTAATCCTCTTTCGGGTTGTTAAGCATCTCTTCAGTAGAGGCTTCTTCGACTTCATTGCCTTTCAACAGAACTTTGATCGTGTCCGCCATCTGCGCCACAACAGCCAAATCGTGCGTGATATAGATTGCCGCAGTGTTGAACTGATCAACGATATCACGGATCGCGGCTAGAACCTCGATCTGCGTGGTCACGTCAAGCGCTGTGGTTGGCTCATCAAAGATGATCAGGTCAGGACGACACGACATCGCCATCGCTGTCATCGCACGCTGCAGCTGACCACCCGATACCTGGTGAGGATACCGGAAACCGATTTCATCCGGGTTAGGCAGACGCAGACGATTATAGAGGTCAATCGCGTCTTCCTGTGCTTCCATCCGCTTTTGAATACGGTATTGAATTGGCGCTTCAGTATGTTGGTCGATGATTTTGTGCGACGGGTTGAACGATGCGGCAGCAGACTGCGCCACATACGCGATACGATTACCACGCAAAGCGCGCCTTTCGTTTTCAGTCGCCGTGGTCAGCTCCATTCCATCAAACTCGATCGAGCCTTCTGAGATGCGCGTGCCATCACGGGCATAGCCCATGGCACCGGCACCAATGGTAGACTTACCAGCGCCGGATTCACCGATCAGACCCATCACCTCGCCGCGGTGGAGGGTGAGATCGACACCTTTAATGATGTCGACCCACGTTTCATCAGAATACCCCTGAATCTTCAGGTCCCTGATTTTCAGAAGAACGTCTTTGTTCTTAATCATGTCTTATTTCTCCTTCAGACCTGAGGACCGGAACAGCATCCAGTCAACAACGAAGTTGACCGCAACCGTCAGCAAAGCAATGGCCGCAGCAGGGATCAGTGGGGTAAGTTCACCAAACGAGATCAGTGTTGCGTTCTCACGCACCATTGAACCCCAGTCGGCTGTTGGCGGCTGGATACCAAGCCCAAGGAAGGACAGGCCAGCAACCAGCAGGAACACGAAGCAGAACTCCAGTCCGAATTCCGCCACCAGTGGCGCTGTCGAGTTCGGCAGGATTTCTTTGCGGATCAGATAACCTGTTCCCTCACCGCGCAGCTTGGCCGCTTCGATGTAATCCATAACCACGACATCCCCTGCGACCGCACGTGTCAAACGGAAGACACGTGGAGCATAGATGATTGCCACGGCGATGATGATCACGATCATGCTTGAGCCAAAGATTGACAGCATCAAAAGAGCAAAAATCAATGATGGGATTGACATAATCACATCGGCGAAACGCCCCATGAACTGATCAAACCATCCACCCTTTGTTGCGGCCAACATACCAGCCCCTGCTCCCATAATGAACGCAGCGATAGTTGCGGATAATGATAACCCAACAGAGTTACGTGCACCGTATACAATCCGGCTAAACATATCCCGGCCAAGCTGGTCCGCGCCCAGTAGCATGTTTTCATCTGCCGGAGCAAAAGCGGACGAGATAATCTCAGCCTCACCAAACGGTGCAATCCACGGCGCAAAGATGCCTGCGATCGCATAGGTGAAGATGATAAACATCCCGAAGGCTGCGGTCAGCGGTGCTGTCCGAAGCTCTTTGGCCGTATTGTCCGAAACCATCATGATCAGGAACTCGCGGAAGGCATAGGATACCATCGCGGCCATCGCCAGAATACCAGCAAAGATGACAACCATTTTCAGCGCACCGGTTCCGCCAACGATCCCCAAGATAAAGGAAACGAGTGTCAGCGAAAACAGCAGCAGAAAGACTGACCGCTTGTTGAAGTAGGCCGCCAGGCAGGACCCGACGAGTAGAATGGCATAGTAGCCAATTACAAAAATGCTCATGTCATCCCCTCCTTATTTCGGATGCCGCAGACGCGGGTTGGTTAGAATTGCGCCAACGTCAGCTGCAAGGTTCAGCAAGATGAAGGTCGCAGCGAAAATCAGGCAACATGCGTTCACAACGGGAACGTCGCGTTTCGCAACAGCATCTACCAATAATTGTCCGATACCGGGGTAGACGAAGACCACCTCAACCAAGACCACACCAGTGATCAGATAGGCAAGGTTCAACGCAACAACGGTGATGATCGGAGCCCAAGCATTTGGCAAAGCGTGCTTTACGATGACGCGCCATGGCGGCACACCTTTCAGGCGGGCCATTTCGATATAAGGCGAAGCCAAGAGGTTGATAATCGCGGCGCGTGTCATCCGCATCATATGGGCCGTGACCACCAGAACCATCGTCAAGGCGGGCAGGAATGTCCGGTACATCTTGTCCAAAAGTGTCATGTCATCATTCAGGCTGGCAATCGCCGGGAACATGCCCCACTTCACCGCAAAGTAAAGAATAAGGATGTAGCCGAGAAAAAACTCAGGTGATGAAATGAACGACAGTGTGACAACGTTAGCAACGCGGTCAAAGATGGAATTGCGCAGCAAGGCCACCACAACACCCAACAAGATCGAGATCGGTATAGCGATCATGGCAGCATAAGCGGCCAGGAACAGCGTATTTGCAAATCGTTCGCTGATGGCAGCAGCAACGGAATCACCCGTTACAATCGATGTACCAAAATTGAACACAACAGCCCCACGGAGCCAATCAAGGTAGCGTACGATCGCGGGTTGATCCAACCCCATCTCTTTACGCAACGCAGCAAGGTTTTCCTCGGTTGCACCTTGGCCAAGCACGGCTTGTGCAACATCTCCTGGCAGCAACTCGATCATAAAGAAAATTATGGCCGAGATCACCAACAGGATGACCAAACCTAATCCGAGCCGCTTTCCAACGAGCCCTAGTATGTCTCCCATCTGTCCCTCCTTCTGTCTGCGCAGGTCGCAAATGCCAATGATGGCCGTGCTCCGCGCCCTTACAGCGTTATTATCCTTTGCAAAGCCGAATATTCAGCCTGCTAAAGTTGGTGGCCCTGATGCTCAAATGGGATTTGCAGCACCTGGGCAATTGAAGCCTGACAAGCTCAGGCCAAACGAAATTGGCCATTCTTCACGAATGGCCAAAGAAGATTAGATTGCGTGCATTGAAGGATGTGTCCTTGCACGCTCTCCCAACACATTGGGTAGTAATTTATTGTGAAAGATTGGCATGATCCAAAACCGCGAGACGGGCCAATAGATGGTGTATCGTCTTCTTCGCTTTTTACGGCAGGATTCATGTGCACTCCCTGGTTATCTGCTGAACGCATCTCATTCTTGATGTGAGATCTCTGCCAAATCTTGTAGATCATTTAGCCCCGCGAACAGCCTGAATACGACATAGACCCAACAAAACACGAAAGGTCCGTCACATCTACCCTTTAGTTAATCAAATCATGTTTTTTTAAAATTTCCCGCTACCAAAGGCTTAAAGCATTGGTGTAACAAGGGTTTTCGCCAGAAAACACTTGACCTAAATTGGTTTACGGGTTTCGTCGAGTGCGCAATTTGGTGAAAAAATCTAACCGTTTTTTAAGCTCTCGTTCAAAACCACGCTCTACCGGGTGATAATATACGGGGCGCTTCATCGTTTCGGGAAAATAATTCTGTCCTGAAAAACCATCCTCGGCATCATGATCATAGGCATAGCCGGCTCCATAGCCCTGTTCTTTCATTAACTTGGTTGGTGCGTTCAGAATATGCTTTGGTGGTGGCTCGCTACCTGTGCGTCGGGCCTCATTTATTGCTGCCTTATAAGCCACATAGGTGGCATTCGACTTAGGTGCCAAGGCCAGATAAGTCACCGCTTGCGCCAAGGCCAGCTCTCCTTCGGGACTGCCAAGACGTTCATAAAGCTCCCAAGCGTGCATACAGATCGTTTGCGCCTGCGGGTCGGCCAAACCGATATCCTCGACAGCCATTCGTGTGATTCGCCGTGCAAGGTAGCGCGGATCCTCTCCACCGCCCAACATGCGTGCCAGCCAATAAAGCGCTGCATCCGGGTCTGAACCGCGCACAGACTTGTGCAAGGCTGAGATCAGATTGTAATGCTCATCCCCGCCTTTGTCGTACTTTGCCGCCCGTTTCATCAAACGTTTGGTCAACGCATCGGTGTTGAGCTTTCCATCAACTTTCCATGCCGCCACCTGTTCAATCAGATTTAGCAAAGCCCGACCATCACCATCGGCCATTTCCAGCAACGCTTCGCGCGCGGGCCCATCTAATGGTAAGGCACAGCTCAATTCTGATTCCGCCCGTTGCACCAACCGTTCGAGCTCAGCCAATTCCAACCGCTCCAACACCAGCACCTGCGCCCGGCTAAGCAAAGCGGCGTTGAGCTCAAACGAGGGGTTTTCCGTGGTTGCCCCGACCAGAAGAATGGTGCCATCCTCCATGTACGGCAAAAAACCGTCCTGTTGCGCTTTATTGAAGCGATGGATTTCATCCACAAACAAAAGCGTCCCCTGCCCGTTTGATCGACGCAAGCGAGCTTCCTCAAAAACTTTGCGCAGCTCAGGAACACCAGTAAAGATCGCACTGATCTGCACAAAACGCAGGTCTGTTTCATCCGCCAATAAGCGCGCGATTGTGGTTTTCCCCACTCCCGGTGGGCCCCACAATATGAGCGATGAAAGGCTGCCAGACGCCAGCATGACGCCAAGCGGCGCATCAGGGCCAAGAACCTGTTCCTGACCAATCACCTCCGCCAAACGGCGCGGGCGCAGCCGGTCGGCCAACGGATGGGGTGCGGTTTGTGGCGCGTCAGAAGTCGATGAGGAAAACAGGTCAGACATGATCAGAGCTTATAACGCAAAGACAGCCGACGCGAGCCACGCATAACATCAAGGCGCAGATACTCACGCGTCTTGCGCATCAGGGTGGCAGCCATATTGCTATTAAGGATTGGCCGCCCGTTAACTTCGGCGACTACATCCCCGTGGCGCAACCCCAAACGTGCGCCGATAGGACCGGGATCTTCGACAATCGCCCCTTCCGACATCAGCGGCAGGTTATACTCGGCAATCACCGCTGGATTGATGGTTGATAGAACCAGCTCCGGCACAGGTGATTCGCGCCCGGTTGTCATCGTGTCCCGATCTGGCGTTTCTGGTGCTGCCATCAGGGCAACCGCGATGTCCTCGCTCTGCCCATCTCGAATGCGGGTAACTAGAGATTCCTTGCCAATTCCTGCCACCGACATACGGTAAATCATCTCAGCCGGCGTATTGACCGAATAGTCATCTACTGCGGCAATGATATCACCGGATTCAAACCCGGCGTCGCGAAACGGGCTTTGCATGTGGAGTTGCGACAGGATCAAGCCACCGGGGCGATCCAACCCCAATCCATCAGCCACGTCTGAAGTGACAGTTTGGCCTGTCACCCCCGCCCAAGGGCGCTGAAACACCTCATATCCTTCGTGCATTTGAGACAGGAACTGTGCAACCAAAGCCGAGGGAATAGCGAAACCAATGCCATTCGACCCCCCTGAGCGCGACAAGATTGAGGTATTGATTCCAATAAGATGGCCTTCAATATCCACCAAGGCCCCGCCAGAGTTTCCTGGATTGATTGGCGCATCTGTCTGGATAAAATATCCCCGGCTGTTACCGGTGGCCGTGCCTGATCTGGCAAGGCCCGAGACGATCCCGCTGCTCACAGTCTGGCCCACCCCAAACGGATTGCCGATGGCCAAAACCAGCTCTCCCACTTCCACGTCATCGGAATCGCGAAGCGCTAGGTACGGTAGATTACTTGCATCTTCTAGTTTGAGAATGGCCAGGTCGCTTTCCTGATCGCCCAGCAGGACTTTGGCATCGTATTCGCGGCCATCTTGAGCGACGACACGGATTTCTGAGGCCATACCAACAACATGGTAGTTGGACACGACGATGCCATCCTCAGACAGGATAACACCGGAGCCGAGTGAGTTTTCAATACGCGGGCGCGGATTACTTAAACCTTTGAAGAAATGTTCAAAAAACGGATCGCCCTGAAACGGGCTACGCCGTCCCTGATGGATAATACGGGCATAGATGTTTACCACGGCGGGGGCCGCTTGCTTGACCACAGGCACAAAGCTCAGACTGACTTCGGCCTGCGACTTGGGCACCTGCGTTTCGGCCAAGGCAGGTGGAGCCAAAAGCATGGATAACAAAACACAAAGTCGCAGCATCAGAGCCTCTTAATTCTATGCAGGAAAGATATGAAATCTGCAGACAAAAGATACAAGGGTCTTACTCGCAAAAGAAAACCCCCGCCAAAGGCAGGGGTTCTGTTCTCAGCCGTAGCTAAAAATTCTCTTATTATTCAGCAGCTTCTTCTGCTGCAACGCGGGCTTTGTCAGCTGCGCCTTTGGCATCAACGTCGCGGTCAACGAATTCGATGATCGCCATTGGTGCCATGTCGCCATAACGGAAGCCGGCCTTCAAGACGCGGACATAGCCACCCTGACGCTCTTTGTAGCGGGGGCCAAGAATATCAAACAGTTTGCTAACGTATTGATCTTCTTTCAACTGTGCTGCGGCCTGACGACGCGCGTGCAAATCGCCGCGTTTACCCAAAGTGATCAGCTTTTCGATGATCGGGCGCAGTTCTTTTGCTTTTGGCAAAGTTGTTTTGATTTGCTCATGTTCGATGAGCGAGCCGGCCATGTTGGCCCACAGAGCCTTGCGGTGTTCGTGGGTCCGGTTCAGGCGGCGATAGCCTCGTGCGTGACGCATTGTAGTCTCCTAAGTGTTTTTTTGCTTTGTCTGGCCAGCGATGCGTGTCGCCAACTCTCCTTGGGGCGGGATTGCCCGGAATTTGCGTACAAGTTGTACAACCTGTACGCGGTTTTTGTACGTTTCTGGCTTTAGAAAGCGTCTTCGAACTTTTTCGCCAGATCTTCGATGTTGTCGGGTGGCCAGTCTTCGACGTCCATGCCGAGGTGCAGGCCCATTCCGGACAACACTTCTTTGATCTCGTTAAGCGACTTGCGGCCAAAGTTTGGCGTGCGCAGCATTTCTGCTTCGGTCTTTTGGATGAGATCGCCGATGTAAACGATGTTGTCGTTCTTGAGGCAGTTGGCCGAACGCACAGACAGTTCCAGCTCGTCCACTTTCTTGAGCAGAAGTGGGTTGAACTCGAGACCATCGTCTTCGTCCTGACGACCGGCAGCTTCTGGCTCTTCGAAGTTGACGAAGATCGACAATTGATCCTGAAGAATACGCGCAGCAAATGCCACGGCATCGTCAGGCGTCAGTGAGCCGTCTGTTTCAACTTTCATGGTCAGTTTGTCATAATCGAGAACCTGACCTTCACGTGTTGGCTGAACGTCGTAGCTGACGCGAACAACAGGCGAATAGATCGCATCAACCGGGATCAGGCCAATTGGCGCATCTTCTGGTTTGTTCTTGTCGGCGGCAACGTAGCCTTTGCCTGTATTGACGGTCAGTTCCATGAACAGATCCGCGCCGTCATCAAGGTGACAGATAACGTGCTCTTTGTTCAGGATTTCGATGCCAGCACTGTCAGTGATGTCAGCAGCCGTTACAACGCCCGGACCTTTTGCAGTGATCGACAGGCGCTTAGGCCCTTCGACTTCCATACGCAGGGCAACGCCCTTCAGGTTCAGAACCATGTCGGTGACGTCTTCACGTACACCAGCAACGGATGAGAATTCATGCAGAACGTTATCGATCTGAATGCTTGTGATGGCTGCGCCTTGCAGCGACGACAAAAGCACGCGACGCAGCGCGTTGCCAAGTGTCAGACCAAAACCGCGTTCCAGCGGCTCTGCCGTTACAACAGCTTGACGCAGCGGGTCATTGCCCGGTTTTACGTCCAACTGTGTTGGCTTGATCAGTTCTGCCCAGTTCTTATGGATCATGCTGTCCCTCCATTCTTGTTCCCGGCTCCATGTCCAAATGCCGGAAACGCCCGAGGTTACAAATTGACGGAATGGGACCGGGAAAAATCACCCAGCCCCACCCTAATAATTGCGGATTAAACCCGACGACGCTTTGGTGGGCGGCAGCCGTTGTGTGCGATTGGGGTCACATCACGGATCGAAGTGATGTTGAAACCAACTGCAGCCAGAGCACGCAGTGCTGATTCACGACCCGAACCTGGGCCTTGAACTTCGACTTCGAGAGTTTTCATGCCATGATCCTGAGCCTTGCGGCCTGCGTCTTCGGCAGCCATCTGAGCGGCGTAAGGTGTCGATTTACGCGACCCTTTGAAGCCCATGGTGCCCGCGGACGACCATGCGATAGCATTGCCCTGAACGTCAGAGATCAGGATTTTGGTGTTGTTGAAAGAAGAGTTCACGTGAGCAACGCCAGTGGCGATGTTCTTGGAGACCTTCTTTTTGGTGCGTTTGGTATCACGTGCCATTGATCAGCCCTCCTTATTTCTTCTTGCCAGCAATGGCCTTTGCAGGGCCTTTGCGTGTACGTGCGTTTGTGTGAGTACGCTGACCGCGAACCGGCAGGTTACGACGGTGGCGCAGGCCACGGTAGCAGCCGAGATCCATCAGGCGTTTGATGTTCATCTGCGTTTCGCGGCGCAGGTCACCTTCGACGTTGTATGTGGCGTCGATGTGCTCACGAACGGCCAGAACTTCAGCATCGCTGAGTTCATTTACACGACGTGAGGCGTCAATGTTGACGGCTTCGCAGATGGCTTTAGCCGAAGTGTGGCCAATTCCAGTGATATAAGTCAGGGCGATCGGGACCCGTTTGTGGGTCGGGATGTTAACGCCGGCGATACGTGCCAAGTGTCATTTTCCTTTTGCGTTGCGGGTCCGTAGTACCAGACCCTTTTTTCACAACGTAAGCCCGAAGCGTTTAAGCATCGGGCCGCAGCTGAATTCAGGTGATCGATTCTCGCCGGGGGCGACCCGGTTAAAGAATCGTATCTCTATAGAGATAGCGCTGGTTATGAGGAAATCGCGGGGCCGTCAAGACCCCGCAGAATCATTTAGCCAAGCGCGTTAGAAATCGAGGCTTTCACCTCGTCAATTTCGCCCAGACCATTGACCGACTCCAGCATGCCTTTGGCATAGTAATAGCCCAGCAGTGGTGAAGTCTTTTTGTAATATTCCATCAGGCGGTTTTTGAGGCTGTCCTCGTTATCGTCCGCGCGACGGTTAAAGCCTTTGGCCTGACCGCATTTGGTGCAGGTTTCATCGGCTGGGATCGGTTTGGTTATGTCGTTGTACACTTCACCACAGCCTGCACAGGTTGACCGTGCGGTGATGCGGCTGACCAATGCGCTGTCGTCGACTTGCATCTCAATCACGGCATCGAGTGTTTCGCCGCATTCTTCCAGCAGTTTGCCCAAAGCATCCGCCTGTGGCAGCGTGCGGGGGAAGCCATCAAAGATGAAGCCCCCACCCTTTTCGCCTTGTAGCTTTTCGCGGATCAGGCCGATCACGATCTCATCGGTGACCAGATCGCCACGCGCCATAACATCGGCAACAATTTTGCCCATCTCGGTCCCGCTATCTTTGGCTTCGCGTAACATGTCCCCAGTAGACAGTTGGGTCATGTTGCGTTCATCAACCAAGATATGTGCTTGTGTGCCTTTACCGGCACCCGGTGGTCCGAGAAGAATGATGTTCATCGACGAGCAGCTCCCTTTCTGCGAGCGCGCTTTTTACCTTTGCCGCTCAATTGTGATTTTTCGATCAGGCCCTCATATTGATGCGCCAGAAGGTGCGATTGCACTTGCTGGATTGTATCCATTGTGACCGAGACCACAATAAGAACCGACGTGCCACCAAAGTAAAACGGAATTTGGAATTGGCTACGCATAATTTCAGGTAAGAGACAAACTGCCGCAAGGTAGGCCGCACCGATGACCAGAACCCGGTTGACCACATATTCCAGATATTCGGCGGTTTTCTTGCCTGGGCGAATGCCCGGAATGAAACCGTTCTGGTTTTTGAGGTTATCCGCAACATCATCAGGCTTGAACGCCACATTGAAGGTATAGAAGTAAGCGAAGAACACGATCATCAGCGTGAAGAACGCCAGATAGAGCGGCTGACCGGGGCCAAAGTAGGCCAGAACAACCGACATGAAACCGCCAGATTGATTGCCCGAGAAGGTGCTAACGGTGATCGGCAGCAGTAGCAGTGAGCTGGCAAAGATCGCTGGGATAACACCGGCTGGGTTTACTTTAACCGGCAAGTGGCTTGAGCCGCCATCATAGACCTTCATGCCCACCTGGCGGCGGGGGTATTGAATGTGGATCTTGCGCAGGCTGCGTTCCATGAACACAACAAAGGCAATCACAGCAACAATCATCACCAAAACACTGATGATCACGGCGGGGCTAACCGCACCAGAACGACCCGAGGCAAGGAATTGCGCCAGAGCGGCAGGCACTTCGGCGATGATACCAACGAAGATGATCAGGGAAATACCGTTACCGATGCCGCGGGCGGTGATTTGCTCACCCAGCCACATCAGGAACATCGTGCCACCGACCAGTGTGATCATGCAGCTGGCAATAAAGAAGAAGCCCGGATTGGTGACCAGATCGCCCGATTGCATGCTGACGGCGAGACCGTAGGATTGCAACGTGGCCAGACCAACAGTACCGAAGCGCGTGTATTGGTTGATCTTCTTGCGGCCCTGCTCGCCTTCTTTCTTAAGCTGTTCCAATGCTGGAACCATGGCGGTCAGAAGCTGAATGATGATCGATGCAGAGATATACGGCATAATGCCCAGCGCAAAAATCCCCATACGGCCCAAGGCACCACCGGTGAACATCGACAAGATGCCGCCAATGCCGGTTGCCGCCTCTTCCATGAATTCACGCAGCGCTTGGCCATCAATACCCGGCACAGGGATGTATGTGCCCAAGCGATAGATGATCAGTACAATAAGGGTGAAAACGATGCGTTTACGGAGATCAGTTGCTTTGCCAAGCGCGGACCAGCTTGTGTTGGCCGCCATTTGTTCTGCTGCAGATACCATGAATAGGTCTCTTTCATAATCAAACGCCGCCTAAGGTCGTTTTCCGACCCAGGCGGCGTTTTAAGGAAAACTTGGGGTTTATCTAAGCGGCGCGCACGCCGCTCACAAGTTTTTATTCGGCTGCCTGCGCGGTTGTGACTGTTAGTGAGCCACCTGCTTTTTCAACTGCTTCAACAGCTGATTTCGACGCGCCGGTCACTTCGATCTTCAGTTTCGATGTCACTTCGCCTTTGGCCAGAACGCGAACACCGTCCAGCTTGCGACGGATCAGGCCGCTTTCCAGCAGCGCATCTTCAGTGATCGCAGCTTTGGCGTCGATTTTCTTGGCGTCGATGAATTTCTGGATCAGGCCCAGGTTAATAACAGCGTACTGCTTGCGGTTTGGCTTGTTGAAGCCACGCTTTGGCAGACGTTGGTACAGGGGCATCTGGCCGCCTTCGTATCCACCGATGGATACACCCGAACGGGATTTCTGACCTTTGATACCACGGCCAGCAGTTTTACCCATGCCGGAGCCGGGACCACGGCCAACGCGCTTGCGTTTTTTGGTTGCGCCAGGATTGTCGCGCAGTTCATTGAGTTTCATATCGCTTCTCCTTTGCCGGATATGCCCCCGAAGCGTGATGGGCAAACGCGGCGTTTCTTGATTAAAGGTGTGCGACCCAGTGAGGTCACCGGGCGCGTATAGACGGGATGGAGGGCGCGATCAAGACCAAAGCTGACCATTCAGCTTATAGCCAAAGCGCACGCCCGTGATGTCTGCTTATGAGTTGTCGCGTGTCTCGCGCAGATATTCTGTCCAATGTGGGATACGAGGCGGTGTCGCCGCCTTCGCCAACCGAACAATCATCAACGTCGCCGCAGAAATGACGCCCAGCGCGGGGAGAGTTTTGGTAAGAGTGGTCATAACTGTTTGCCCTGATTTTCGGCACTATGCCTTGAGGCCGCATTTAGGTGATATAGCTTTGATTCACCAACGCAATTTCAACAAAGCAGACATGCACAAATCGCATAGCAGAGACCTATTCTGGCGCGGCGTAACTTCCGTCTTTGTCATGGACTTCTTGCCCTGTCAGCGCCGGAGTGAATACGCAGACAAGACGCATATCGGTTCGGGCGCGCAGGATATGCGCCTCGTGATGATTCAGAACATAGATCGAGCCGGGCTTAAGCACGAACACCTCGCCTGTGGCGACGTTTTCAACTTCGCCCTCCCCTTCAAAGCAATAATTTGATTCGGCATGGTTTTTGTAATGCAGGTGTTGCTCAGTCCCGGCTTTGATAAATGTGTCATGCAATGAATACCCAAGCCCATCGGACGCCAATAGAATACGGCGGCTTTCGAATGTTTCACCGACCACATGTGCATCGGTTCCAAGGATCTCGGAGAGGTGTTTCACGATCATGGTATGTCCCTTCTTGATCTGGCTCTTGGAGACGCTAACAAAAAACCCAGCTTTGATGTAAGCACATTTCCAATTTCACCTGCCTCTTCGGCTGTCGAGATACGCATTGCGGAAGTGGTTGCCATTGTCCCTGCTATGACAAGTGTCAGCTTACTGTATTAATGCGGAGGATCGCCGAGAGCAGAGGCGCACTGGTGTTAAGTGCGAATAATTATCTTTGCCTTGTAAGGCGCTGTTTCCGGTATTGTTTTGGAGTTTCACCGAACCGGATTTTAAACCAGCGGGAAAAGTGGCTGCTGTCGGCAAAGCCACATTCATGGGCGATTTGGGTGACCGTGCGTTTCGAATTCATCAGCCGCCAGCGGGCGTGTTGCAGGCGCATATCGCGCCAGACCTCTTGGGGCGCAGCATGGGCATGTTCCTGGAAGGCACGGTTGAGTTGGCGAACGGTAGAGCCGAGCATTTGCGCCAGTTTCTGCGTCGTATCCGGGGCGCGCAGCTTTTGCCGCATGATTTTCACTGCCTGTGCCACCCGCCAGTTGCCGCAATCTTCGAGATCCTGATAGGGCAATCGTCCCACCTCATGTGCTGAGCGGTGCTCATCCACAATCAAGGCGGTCAGCCCCTTCATGCCGCGTGATTTGCCGCAATGCTCGATGAGAATTTCAACCGCGAGATCAATCGCCGCCGTACCACCCGGACAGGTGATGATATCATCGTCTACAACGTACAACTCATTCTCAACCGGTAAGGAATTGGGGAAACGCTCGAGAAATTCGATACGGTGGTGAACGTGTACTGCTGCGCGTTTGTTTTCTAACAATCCCGATTTAGCGATAGCAAAGCTGCCGGTACACAGGCCGATCAGTTTGACGCCGTTTTTGTGCTGTGTCTCAATAAACTTCAATGTCTCTGGGGGGATGTCATCGAGCTGATCCAATAACCCACCGACGACCACAAGATAGTCGTATTGCCCGGCCTCTGGAAAAGTCTTCCACGGAGTAATCGCCAGACCCGCACTGGAGGTGACTGGGTCAAGATTATGCGACAGCACCTCCCAATGGCAAAACACCTGCCGGCTATGATCGGCATCATCGGCTGAATGGCGCACTGCATCCACGAAGCCGGCCAGTGGCAGGATGGTAAAAGCGGGCGTCAGGATGAACCCCAATCGCAAGTCCGGGTCCCAATCCCCATGCTGCGCGAAGGGAGGCAAAGATCCCGGTTTAGGCTCTAGTGGCATCACATATGTCCGTCCTGTTCCGCTAATAGTCTAATTCATTCCTGAATATTGAGCGCAGTCCATGCTTATTCTTATCCATGGCCCCGTCAAGGTGATGGATGTCACCCAGGCCGAAACCCGGCAATCTGCGTTTTGAAAATACATTTGACTGTTCACGCCGACCGCCGGTTTCTGGGGCCCACAAAAATCAGGGAGTAAAAATATGAAACCGAAGACAAACCCAATATTAATGGACCGGCTGGCTGAAGCGGCCAAAGAGGGCAGGATTTCGCGGCGGTCATTTATGTCCACATCAATGGCGGCAGGCGTGACCGCATCCGCCGCGACCGGCCTTTGGACAACCTCGGCCAAAGCGGAACCCAAACGTGGCGGGTTATTCCGCATTGGCCAGCATGATGGCAACACATCTGATCAGCATGACCCCGGCAAGTACGTCTCGTTCGCCGATATTGCGCTGGCCCCAACGTTCCGGTCTTACCTGACAATGATCAACCCCGATCAATCCTTGGGTGGCGATCTGGCGACAGAATGGTCGGCCTCGCCAGACGCGACAGAGTGGACGTTTAAGCTCAATAAAGACGCGACATTCCATTCGGGTAAGAAGGTCACATCTGAGGATGTGATTGCCACGTTGAACCACCACCGCGGGGAAAACACTACCTCGGCTGTGGCCGCGTTCTTTACAGATGTGGCGGATATCGTGGCGGATGGTGACCACGCCGTGGTGATCAAGCTGACGGCGCCAAATGCCGATCTGCCGTGGATTATGCCGGATTATCACATGGCGATTTGCCCGGCCAATCCCGATGGGACGCTGAACTGGCAATCAGCTGATGGCAGCGGACCGTATAAGTTGGTTGAATTTGAACCCGGTGTTCAGTCCCGCCTTGTGCGTCATGACGGATGGCACGGTGAAGGCGCCTATTTCGATGAGGTGCAGTTCTTGTACATCAACGATCCGAATGCGCGTCAGACCGCGCTGGTGACTGGTGATGTTGACGCGGTCAGCCTGTTGGAAAACAAAACTATGGGCCTGCTAGAGCGCGACCCGAACCTACTGGTTGATAATGTTTCCTCGGCGCAAGCCATCACACTGGCGATGCATGTGGATCAGGCGCCGTTTGACAACAATGATGTCCGTATGGCGTTGAAGCTGGCCATCGACCGGGAGGAGATCATTGAAAAAATCACCTTTGGGGCGGCGACAATCGGCAATGACTTCCACCATGCGCCATCGATGCCGTATTTCCCGTCAGAGATCCCGCAGCGGCAGTATGATCCGGATCAGGCCGCGGCGTTGTGGAAGAAGACCGGTTTAGGCGATCAGCCGATCAACGTCTCGACCGCCGAATCCATCACGACCGGTGCAGTGGACGCGATGGTTCTTTATGCTGAGCAAGCCAAGGCGGCGGGTATCAACATCAATGTCGTGCGCGAACCAAACGATGGTTATTGGTCGGATGTCTGGCTCAAAAAACCGTTTTGCATGGTGACATGGGGCGCACGCCCAACGCCCGATGTGATGTACAGCCTGACCTACAAGAAAGGTGCACCATGGAACGAGACCCATTGGGAGAACGAGCGCTTTAATGAAGTGCTGACCCAAGCAAAAGGTGAACTGGACGATGCCAAACGCGCAGAGATGTACCACGAAATGGGCATGTTGATGCGTGACGATGGTGGGACTGTTTTGCCATATTTCCCGAACTTCGTGTCGGGCCGCCGTAAGAACGTGCAGCACATCGGTCAGCTCGCTGGAAGCTGGTCAATGGATGGTGGCCGCGCCGCCAGCCGCTGGTGGTTCGAAGGGTAATAAATTTGCCAAGGTCTGCCCAAGCGGCAGGCCTTGACCCCGCTCTTCATTCGAGGCTCAGCTTCCTTCGTCGGTATGCGTTGCCTATTCATTGCAAGTTTTAAATCTGGCTAGGGCCGGGCACGGTCCGGCATTTCCCTGATTGCCGGATAATCGTGAGGAAAGAACATGCGCTGGAACCGAGTTGTCACGGTTGTAGGGGCACATGCAGAAGGCGAGGTTGGCCGGGTGATCACCGGGGGCGTTCTGGACGTTCCCGGTGACACAATGTTGGCCAAAATGACGTACCTGCAAGCCAACGATGAATTGCGCAAATTCGTCAACCAAGAGCCACGTGGATGTGCACAAATGACCACCAATCTGTTGCTGCCGCCCTGCGCACCGGGCACGGATGCGTCGTTTATCCCAATGCAGGCGGACGGAACACATGCGATGTCGGGGTCAAACGCAATGTGCGTGGTAACGGTGCTGTTGGAAACCGGGATTTTACCAATGCATGAGCCCGAAACCGTTGTGGTGCTTGATACTGCCGTGGGCCCTGTGAAGGCGACAGCGCGCTGCGCAGACGGTAAGGTTGAACGCGTTTCTCTGGATTTTTTCCCAGCCTACGCCGAACATCTGAACGCGAATATCGAGGTTGCCGGTCTGGGGACCATTCGCGCAGATATCGCTTTTGGTGGCGTCTTTTATGTGATGCCTTCGACCGATCAACTGGGATTTAAAATCGGTCCCGATGTGGCACGGGACATGGTTGAAATAGGCGGCAAGATAAAGGCCGCTGCGCGTGAACAGATTCTTGTTCAACATCCAGAAATACCAGATTTTAATTCGATCGATTTCATCATGTTTACTGAAGTGGCAGACACTGAGAGACGGGTCATGAGAAACGCAACGATCATGCCGCCCGGACGCGTGGACCGATCACCGTGTGGTACCGGTTCAGCGGCACGACTGGCGGTGATGCATGCGAAAGGCCACGCTGGACTTGGTGAACGGTTCGATATGCGCTCGGCGATTGATTCTAGTTTTGAAGCATCCGTGCTGTCGAAAACCCGCGTGGGATCAAAACCCGCGATCATTCCGCGCATATCTGGCCGGGCCTGGATCTATGCAATGATGCAATTGGGGCGCGATCCGTCTGATCCGTTTCAGGAAGGGTATACTTTGGCAGATACTTGGGGTTCGGAAGCTGACGAGCAGAAGATGAATGGCCTTAACGATCAATGACAGGTGCTTTTGATACGTGGTGAAAATGCTTACTTCGGCTTCAGATGCAATGAAACTCTGTTACAGATTGAGGGGCTTGGGCACTCTTTTGATGCGAGTAATGTGACGTTCAGTTGTAGCTGCCAATTGTCAAAACTGACCCAATTCGTCGGCGGGTGCCGCGACGCGATCAGCAATGGCTAATTGCGCCGCATCAATTTGCCATGGCGCCGCCCTATATCAGCGCATCGTGTGCCCATTGTAGAAGTCCCTGCCGTTGGCGCGGGCGGCAAAAGATATCACCCGGATCGCAATTCGCGCGAATTTGTCCGGCATGGCGCGCAAAGGCACGCCATCGTTTGATCTGTATCGCATCCGTTTGCAGTAGGCGGCGGCCCAAATAGTAACGGCAATACCATTGAAACCACCCCCTAGGGTCCGGTCCATAGATCCACCCTTTTTCACGCCAGATCGCCAAAGGTTGCCGGCTTTTGACACCAAAATAGTTCAAAGAGGCATCTGCATGATCGGACAGTTTGGCCTCAGCAAACCACTCGGCGGGAAACTCCCCTATGCAGTCGTTGATATATTTGCCTTCAAAGACTCCCATCCTCAACATTTCAGGTGGGGTATATGCTGGGGTGAATTCAGCCGCAAACTGCTCACCCATAGGCGCATCCAATACGTAGGTATATGCGGTTTGAAAACGATCATCTACCGATATGGTTTGGAGGCTCATCTGGAAGGTCTCATACGTTGTAAATACTCTGGGGCAGAAGAATTTAATACACATTGCATGAGAAATTCATAGGGCAAGAGACAGTAATGCCTCTTGCCCCAAATACGTGTCAGCAGACAGGTCCCTGTCTGCTGGATTATTGCAACTATATAAATCCCACCAAATATTTATCCGAACGGATGAGTAATCAATAAATACAAACAGGTTAAAGCAAACACCTCAGTAACCGGCAGCCAAGACAAATCAGACATGCGCCGCCCAATCGGGCTGGTTTTGTCGTTTCGTACTGTGTCTGGCACCTCTAAAATAATAGTTGTCTCGGAAGGCTTGTTAGTTTCACGCGCACACTTGCGTCTTTCATTTGCCGGGTGGATGTTCATACAGGTCTTACTGGTTATCATGTCCCAAAACATGGGTTTCTCCTAAAAATAGAAAACTGAATATCGTACGCAGCCTATTTGAAGATGAATATCGGCACAATTTTGACGTAGTTGAACACTATTTCGCCACAATTGAACGCGCCTATCGCCATAAAGCATATAGAATACGGGATCACTGTTCCCAAATAAGCAACAGTAAAATTATGATACCATTTAAATCAATGCCTTAATTTTTTATTGTTTACATTGAATTCCCTGAAGTCATTTATCCCGGCATCAAAAATAAGGCAATCTTGACACATTTTAATTGGAGCATATTTGGAAAAAATTTGTTTTTCCGAAGACAACCAGGCGTCAAGTTTCCCTCATAGCTACTGGGTTGAGATACCGCGCCCAGTGTTCTACCCATATAGTGAGTTTGCGAGGAAGACACTGATGGCATTTACGATTGCAATAGATGGGCCAGCCGCCGCGGGTAAAGGTACCATTTCCAAGGCTTTGGCTGTGCATTTCGGATTCCCCCATATGGACACTGGTCTGCTGTATCGTGCGACCGGCCTGCAGACACTCAATGGTGCCGATCCGGTTGTCGCCGCTCAGGGGCTTGACCCCCAGGATCTGGAAGCAGACGATCTGCGCACCAGCGAGGTCGCACAAGCGGCGTCGCGCGTCGCAGCTATCCCTGAAGTTCGGCAAGCCTTGATTGACTTCCAACGCGCATTTGCCCGCCGTGATGGCGGCGCAGTTCTAGATGGGCGTGACATCGGTACTGTGATTTGTCCCGAAGCCGAAGTGAAACTGTTTGTCACTGCCAACGATGACGTGCGGGCGCGGCGGCGGTTTCAAGAATTGACATCCAAGGGACATGATCTGACGCAGGAAGATGTTCTTGCGGATCTGCAGGCACGCGATGCGCGTGACAGTGCCCGGGCCACAGCCCCGCTGAAACCCGCCGAAGATGCAACGGTATTGGATACGTCCGAGATGAGCATCGCCGATGCGATCGAGGCTGCAGCTAAGATTGCGCGGGCGCGGATGGCGCAAGGTTCCTAACCTTTGTAGATCTCGCTCTGCGTGCCGAGATAGCCATTCCAGGCAAACCAATAGGCGATATGACCAGCAACGCGCGGCAAGCGGCGGCCATCAGGGGCGATCAGCGCCTCTTCGGTGATTTGCCACTGGATTCCATCAGACGATTTTATTGCCTTGGCATTGCCTTTGAATGTTTGTCCCTTTCGTTCATAGGCACGCACCGTTCGGGTTTTGTCATCACCGATCAGAACTAAGGGGCGGCCCAACATCGTGTCGTTGATGACCTTTTTGCTGCGGAAGGCCTTGAGTGGCCAGGCCTTGGCCCCGCCAAATGCACGAATACCAAAGACATAATCCTTTTGCCGATACTGGTGCTGATCGACATTAGTGGGAAACATCAGATCGGGCGAGGAAAAGTAGTCTTGATACACAACACCTGAGCCGTAATTGCGATTGTGCCCAGTATTGACCGACAGAACCCGGGTTTGCGGGTTGCTTTGTCGCCAATCTGCCCATGTCGTAATGACGACAGGACGCTGTTGCAATTCGACCCCTTTGTTGACCAGTTTGCCCGAAACCGGCTTACCCGTGAACTGGTTCCATAAAGAGTGCGTTGCGCGGTCAAACATCAGCTTGTTGGAGCGGTAGAGAAAACCGGACGAACCAAAGACGAGCGGTTTCGAGCGGCCTTTGATGTTTGTCTCGAACAAGATGCCCGAACCGCAGAGCGTGCAATAGGCCAAGGCAACCGGCACCCCGCCGATGACCTCGTTGAACATCTCGTGCCAGCCCATGATGCGCAGAGGATAGGCCCTTGTATCGCCGTTGATAGAGACACCAAATACCAGATCATCCTGGCGCATGTAGTCGGCCTGCTTGGCGGTGATAAGGCTGGGGTTGTCGAGCGACGGAATGCCATCCTTGCGCACCCCGCCCCAAGTGATTTCCTCTAGCCGGATCGTCATCCGCTCGCGCTGCAAGTGGCGCGGTTTGAGGAAGACGTCGAAATTGGGATCAATCTGCAAGTAGATTTCACGTTTGAACGCAATCAATGACGCCTGATGCGGGATGATCTGTGGATTGGCCTCTTGCCACAGCATCCAGTCGAACCAATTGTCGCCGGGCTTGGCACCAGTGATCTCGGTCAGGGTTTCGACAAAATAGCTTTGCGGCAACTGAGCAAAGCGCATCGCCATGATCAGACCCGCAGCCAGATCGGGCTTGCCACGTTTGCGTATGGCAGTCAGCGCAGCAAAGGCCCCCTCGGGGGAGCTATTGATCGTCGCATTGAGCAGGTCAATTTCTTTGTAAACTGTTTGAGCGGTGGCGATCGTTGGAAGCAACGCTGTGCCAGCCAGGCCAGCGGTGAATTCTCGACGTGTAAACGGCATGGGGGGCTCCGGTTCTTTGTCCGGAGCATTCTGCCGGAAGTGGACATCACACGCATTAAACGTCTTAGTGAGCAGGCCTTTGCACCCGTAACATTCGGAAAAACTGCTCAATTTCTGATAAATGGGCGTATTCGTGCACCAAATGGGCAAGCTTTGGCGCAAATCAACACCTAACCCCCTGCCCTGTTGCCACTGGCCATCAAAGTCGTTCAAGCTGTCATCTCAGAAAGAATTTTAGTGCGACATTTGGAAAGGGGAGTTCAAATGACCGATTCTGTGATAGAAGAAGACCTAATCATCGAGGGCAATATTAATGCCAGCAAGGGCGATCTGGATATCAAAGGCCGGGTCACCGGGAACGTGAATGCCCATGCGGTAAAGCTGCACCTGAAAGGGTCTATAGACGGTGAACTGTCTGCAAAGGTTGTGACAATCGAAGGCAAGCACAAAGGCAGCGTTCAATGTGATGAGTTAACGCTGACCTCAACCTCGGACCTGAATGCCAAGGTTGCAGCCCAAACCATGACCACCGAAAACGGGGCTAAGATTGCGGGAACAGTGAAGGTCACCGGGAAGCAGTAGCATAACGGATCGCGCTATTGCAGTGATTACACCAACTTACCTTATTGCAAATCCCGTTCAGAAATCCTTGATGAAAGAAAGTATTCCGCTGGTACATTTAGCATTGTAACCAAATGCGGAGTTTTTTCGTGCATGCCTAAAAGAGCCAAAGAACGCGAAACGTTAGAAGAGATCTTAATCTCCTGCTCTGACACGATATTTCCCGAGGAATTGGGGGCCGCACCTGTCACTCTCAACAGTCGCGACGTTGACGGTGACACACCATTGCATGTGTTGTTATGGCGCAAAAATACATACGGCGCTCTTCTACTCATTGAGGCGGGTGCGGATGTAAACGCAGTTGGCGATATGTCTGAAACGCCTCTCCATATCGCTGTTAAAGCACAAGATGTTACTGTGATTGGCGCTTTACTGAAAGCTGGCGCAAATGTGTCATTTGTTTCTGAGTTTGGACAATCCCCCCTTGATTTAGCCAAAGACGCGGGCGGCGACATTAAAAGGGTTTTTCTGCAGTCCCGGCCCTGATGAAGTGCGGAAAAGCCAGATGGAATTCACTCAAGAATCGCAATCGCTTCGATCTCGATCACCATAGTCTCATAAACCAACGCTGGAACCGGGATGCCGGTAGTGGCGGGCCCGGGGACGGTGTAGGAGTTGGAGCGAATGAGCAGGTTTTCGTGCAACGCCTCAGCTGAGGCAGAGCCTTGGTAGAAGGTCGTGATTTTCACCACGTCATCCAGCGTTGCGCCAAATTCAGCCAGAACCCGTTTCAGATTGTCCATCGCAACGCGAGTCTGGGCGATCACATCATCTGGGTGGATCACCTTGGCTGCGCTATCAAGTGACACCTGCCCGCCGACGTGGATCACATCGTTACATAGCGTCCCGTGTTTATAGGGCAATTTGACGGTCCAGTTCCAATGCCCCTCGGGCCAGGAAAAGCGTTTCGTCAAAGGCGCCTTCCCCTCTTGCGCGCAAATGGCGGTGGCGGCGATTTTGGTCATTAACCCCTGATGCGGAAAAGACGGCACCGGTATGCCAGTTGGAGCTGGACCGGGATCGGGGAAGTAATCGGCGCGGATATTGGCGGATTTTGCCCAGTCTTCGGCAGTGCCATCACCACGGTAAAAGGTATTGACCTTAACGACATCGGACATCGTAGCCCCGGCGACGCTGAGCGCCTCGTGCAGGCGATCCATCATCAAAGCGGTCTGAGCGACGATATCATCCGGGGTATTTACCGCACCTTGTAGGGATAAGGCCGACATATCGCTGGTGAACACCATATGGCCGCAACGCAGGACGTGAGAGAAGGCTTCGGGCAGATGTGGCATATCTAGCAGATGAAATTGTTGTTTGGGAAGCCTGTCGCCGCTTTCGGCCCGCATTGCGACGCCTTCGATTTCGGTTAGCATCCCAGGGTAACACAGCTCGGGCAGGTTGATCATATTGATGACCGGCTTGGTCTTGGGGCCGATAATCTGCGCAAGGAGGTCGAATAAACGTGCCTCATCATCCGAATCACCGACATAGTAAACCACCAAGCGTACCAGATCAGAGAAGTCCGCCCCCAGATCTGTGAGTAGGTCGGACATGTAGGTCATGGAATTGTGGCATTGCTGGTCCAGATTACCAAGATTGCGCACCGTGCCGTGTGCATCCAGATCCACCTGACCGCCGGTGAAGATCAGATCCCCCGCCCGGACGGCGTGATGGTGGGTTAACTGCACTGGCCAGTTCCAGTGCCCTTTGGGAAAGCTATGTTGTTTCGCCATCTTACCACTCCATCGCTAATCTTCGATGGGATCACTCTGCTCAGAATGCCCATCTATGCAATGGTGAACTGCATGGCACGAGATAGAAACAGGGCCGCCACGGCAGCCCTGCTCTTTATTGGATTGTGACGCCTTAAGACGCGGCCAGCTCTGCTACAGAGATGCTCTCAATACGTTCCCAGCTTTCATCGGCAGTGACAGTTGTGCCTGCAACATCCTTGAGGAACAGCGCACGGGTTTGCGCATTCAGGAAGAGGAACAGCTTACCGTCGTGCACAACAAACTCACTTGGGTCGCCATCAAATTTCTTGCCGACTGACACGCCGTAGGAGCAAAAGCCGCCGTGTTGAGGCAGGTATTTTGCGGGGTTGGCCTCGAACGCCGCTTTGTTTTCAGCGCTGGCGAAGTAATAAGACGCCCCCTCATAGGCCAATCCGTGCGCCGCGGAACCATCAAGTAGTTTGCCACCATCCAGCAAAGCAACAGGGTCTGCGCCATGTACCGCCAGCGGGGCACCGGGGGCTGCGATGCCGTTGCTGACATTCAGCTCGTCTGCAGCAAAAGCAGGGCTGGCGACCAGTGGCAAAGTGGCGATAAGGGCGGTGATCATCAGGTTTTTCATAGGGTATTCCTTTCATTTCGCGCCGGTCTTCGGTGCGGTAAGATAGTAAATACGCCAGTCATCAAGAATTATTAGATCTGATAATTCCAATAATATTGCAGATCGTACAAAGCGCTGAACCTTAGGCCTTAATGCCTTCGTTGCGCGCCCGTTGCAGCAACCAGTCGCGCAGCACCTTAGCATTGGCCGGCGCATTGCGGCGGAGTTTGACATAGAAGTCCTGCGGCGTCTCAAGCCGGTGAGGCAAGATCTGCACCAATGTCCCCTGATCGATCAGGGGGCGAGTCAGACGCTCCCAGCCAAGCACGACGCCCATGTCATCCTGTGCTGCCTGCAGGGCAATGGTGTAGTTGTTGACATGCAGCCCCTCGCCCAACGCCCCATCATAGCCGAACGCCTGCGCCCACTGTGGCCAGGTGGTCCAGGTCTGGTCTTCGGCATGGAGCTGGATCAGCGGGGCATGAGCGAGGTCTGACAGGGTCTTGATCGGATATTGCTTTAAGAAGTTTGGGCTGGCCAAGGCGATGATATGATCCTTGAACAGAGATTGGCATGGCCCGGTTTCCCGGCTCATATCTGCATAACGCACGACCAAATCGCATTCCGCTGCGCTATGGGCTGTATCAGTGACCTGTTGGGTGACAACCACATGGCCATGGGTACGCCAGAATTTAGCCAAAAGCGGTGTCAACCAAAGCGATGACACTGCCGTTGTCGCCCGGATAGTGATGCCTTGTCGGGCTGATGTGGCCCGGATGTGTTGCACTGCGTCGGACATCTGGCCCAACCCGCGTTGCACAGCAAGAAACAGCGAGATGCCAGTTTCTGTCAGCTCGACCCCGCGCTGGTGACGATGGAACAGTGATTTCCCAAGCTCTTGTTCTAAAGCCTTAATTTGATGACTTACAGCAGCAGGCGTTACATTCAGTTCGGCCGCTGCCGCCTTGAAGCCTACGTGACGTGCGGCGGCTTCGAAACTGGCCAATGCGCTTAGAGAAGGTAAGCCATAGTGCTTGTCGCTCATCGTATTTTCAGCCCTGAAAATTCATATCTCTGCATAGCGCTATTTATAATCATCAATCAAGTTTTGGATTAATCTAACTAAGCCATATGGAATTTTATTGGTGTTGTCCCCTATCGGTTTTGACCGCATGTCTGCTCCATCAGAATGGAGACTGACATGACCCAATCCGCCCTAGCGCAACTTGATGACAGCCTGCGCGCCACGCGCCAATCTTTTGACAGCATCCCAGTTGTGGATGTCGCCCCCCTGCTGGATGGCAGAGATAAGATGAAAGTTGCCAAGGAAATCCGCTGGGCGCTGGCCAATGCGGGCTTCATGTATGTGAAAAATCACGGGGTTGCCGCACCAACGCTTGAGGCAGCTTTTGCACAAACCAAGAAATTCTTCGATCTTCCGCTTGAGGAAAAGATGAAGCTGCATGTCAGCAAGTCCGGCACCGCCCTGCGTGGGTATATTGAGATGTTTGGCGAAAACACCGATCCGACCAAAACCAAAGATCTGAAGGAATGCTTTGACCTGGGGCCGGAAACGCCCGGTGACACGACTCCGTTTTTTGGGGCAAACCAATGGCCTGAAAGCCTGCCAGAATTCAGCACGGCAATTTATGATTACCACGAAGAGATGAAACGCCTCTCCGGCACTTTGCTGCGCGGCATCGCGCTATCCTTGGATCTAGAGGAAACCTTCTTTGAACCCAAGATGCAAAACCCGATCAGCATTCAGCGGCTGCTGCATTATCCGCCGCAAACCGGCAAGATTGATGAAAGCGTGATGGGCATTGGCGCGCACACCGATTACGGCAACCTGACCATTCTGGCGCAGGATGATGTCGGTGGCCTGCAGGTGATGAACCGCGATGGCGATTGGGTTCAGGGCCCGCCGATTCCGGGCTGTTTTGTGATCAACATCGGCGATCTGGTGCAGCGCCTGACAAATGATGTCTATCTGGCGAACCTGCACCGGGTGGTGAACACCTCAGGCCGCGAACGCTATTCGATCCCGTTCTTTATCGATGCCGACTACGATGCAGAGTTTGCACCAATCCCCAGCTGCGTCACCGCTGACAACCCCACCAAATACGAGGCTGTCACCTGCGGCAAACACAAGTTCGGGCGTTTTGTGAAAAGCTTCCCGCATCTGGCGGCGCAGCAGGGATAACTTAGACAAAGGGTTACGCCCGACCCTGGGTGGGCGTTCGGGGTATAAAATTGGTTGGGGACGCGGGCCAGAAACAGGCCCGTTCCATGAGGAGACACATTGCAGAAACGCCCTCCTATGGGGAGGGTTGGCCATGGCCCGGGCTTAAAGCCCGGACTAAGGGCACATCACCAGCGCCAAAACCCTTATATTTCGGCTTGAAACATGGGCCGGAACCCTTTAAGTGCTTGCCTGTCGACAAGGCGGGAAACGCCGCGAAATAGAGAGATCGAGCAGGGTCGGAGCCTCCGGCCCTCTTTGTTTTGCATTCCGTCTGACCAATGAAACCCCAAGACCGGCGGAGACAACCGCACGGCCCGAAACAAAGATCTAGTTAGGAAACAGACGCCACATGGCTAATAACGTATCTATGGAGGAGTTCGAAGCCCTTCTGAACGAAAGCTTCGAAATGGACACACCCGATGAGGGTACAGTTGTCAAAGGTAAGGTCATCGCAATTGAAGCGGGCCAAGCCATCATCGACGTCGGCTACAAAATGGAAGGCCGCGTTGATCTGAAAGAATTCGCAAACCCTGGTGAAGCCCCTGAAATCGCCGTTGGCGACGAAGTTGAGGTTTTCCTGCGCTCGGCTGAAAACGCCCGCGGTGAAGCAGTCGTTTCACGCGAGATGGCCCGCCGCGAAGAAGCCTGGGATCGTCTGGAAAAAGCATACGCCGACGACCAGCGCGTCGAAGGTGCGATCTTTGGTCGTGTCAAAGGTGGCTTTACTGTTGATCTGGGTGGCGCAGTGGCGTTCTTGCCCGGCTCACAAGTTGACGTACGTCCCGTACGCGATGCCGGCCCTCTGATGGGTCTGAAGCAGCCGTTCCAAATCCTGAAAATGGACCGTCGTCGTGGCAACATCGTTGTATCACGTCGCGCCATTCTGGAAGAAAGCCGTGCCGAGCAGCGCGCCGAAGTTATCGGCAACCTGACAGAAGGTCAGGCTGTGGAAGGCGTTGTCAAGAACATCACCGAATACGGTGCGTTTGTTGACCTGGGCGGCGTTGACGGTCTATTGCACGTCACCGACATGGCATGGCGCCGTGTGAACCACCCATCTGAGATCCTGACAATTGGCGAAACCGTTAATGTTCAGGTCATCAAGATCAACAAAGAAACCCACCGCATCAGCCTGGGCATGAAACAGCTGCAAGACGATCCATGGGATCTGGTTGCTGCTAAGTATGCTCTGGAATCAGTGCACATGGGCCGCGTCACCAACATCACCGACTACGGTGCATTTGTTGAGCTGGAAGCCGGTGTTGAAGGTCTCGTACACGTGTCCGAGATGTCTTGGACCAAGAAAAACGTACATCCTGGCAAAATCGTATCGACCAGCCAAGAAGTCGAAGTCATGGTTCTGGAAATCGACGGCACCAAGCGTCGCGTATCTTTGGGTCTCAAGCAGTGCATGCGCAACCCATGGGAAGTATTCGCTGAGAACAACCCAGAAGGCGCAGAAGTTGAAGGTGAAGTCAAAAACATCACCGAATTCGGTCTGTTCATCGGTCTCGAAGGCGAGATTGACGGCATGGTTCACTTGTCCGACATCTCGTGGGACGAGCGCGGCGAAGACGCGATCCAAGGCTACAAAAAAGGCGACATGGTTTCTGCCGTTGTCTCCGAAGTTGACGTCGAAAAAGAGCGTATCTCTCTGTCGATCAAAGCCCTTGGCGGTGACAAGTTCGCTGAAGCCGTTGGCGGCGTGAAGCGTGGCTCGATCATCACTGTTGAAGTGACTGCAATCGAAGACGGTGGCGTAGAAGTTGAGTACGAAGGCATGAAGTCATTCATCCGTCGTTCCGACCTGTCGCGTGACCGTGCCGAACAGCGCCCTGAGCGTTTCAACGTCGGTGACAAAATCGACGTACGTGTGACAAACGTTGACAGCAAAACCCGTCGTTTGGGTCTGTCGATCAAAGCACGCGAAATCGCGGAAGAAAAAGAAGCTGTACAACAGTATGGTTCGTCCGATTCAGGTGCATCGCTGGGAGATATCCTTGGCGCGGCGCTGAAAGGCGACGACGAGTAAATCAACCGATTTTTCGGTTCTCAAACGGCCCTACATTTGTGGGGCCGTTTTTTTTGTGTGCTGATGGTATTTGATCGGAGAGTTGCGTCTTTTCGTACCGAATCAATGACATCGCACAACGCCATTTCCCCCAAGTGAGCGGTCAAATGGCATGCACAAATAAATATTTTCCGAAAAAATAGCCCACGGGTACAAGGAAAATCCCAATTTGCCGCCGAACTTGTGAAGCAGAGTGTTTCGATTTTTTCTTTTTTTATCTATAGTTTCTGTAATTAATAGTCGTGACATGAAACCATGCGCCTGGGGAGGAACCGATGATCCGATCGGAATTGATTGAGAAGATAGCTGAGGAAAATCCGCATCTATACCAACGAGATGTCGAGCGAATTGTGAATACCGTCTTTAACGAAATCACCACTGCTATGGCTCAGGGAAACCGGGTAGAGCTTCGCGGCTTTGGGGCCTTCTCGGTCAAGCAACGCGATGCGCGCACCGGGCGTAATCCACGCACTGGTGAATCCGTTGAAGTTGAAGAAAAACATGTTCCCTTCTTCAAAACCGGGAAACTGTTACGCGATCGGCTGAACGGGAAGTAATATGCGCTATATTCGCTACGCCTCCATCGCTATATTCGCGGTGGCCCTTATTCTTGTCGCCATGGCCAACCGCTCGATGGTCACCCTGAAGATATTCCCTGATGAGTTGGCTCATCTAGCAGCGCTAAACCCAAGCTTTCAACTGCCGCTGTTTGTTGTGATCCTTGGGGGTATTTTGCTGGGCTTGATCATCGGTTTTGTCTGGGAATGGATCCGCGAAGCGAAGGAACGCAGCGAGGCCGCGCGCCAAGCCCGTGAGATGCAACGCCTGCAAGCCGAGGTGAAGCGCCTGAAGGGCGTGCAAAGCCAGAACAAAGACGAGGTGCTGGCCATTTTGGACGAGGCCAGCTAAGACGCTTTCATGCCGTCTGATCTACGTATCAAAATCTGTGGGCTTAGCTCGCCCGAAACTGTTGCCGCAGCGGCCGCAGCTGGCGCGGCATATGTTGGCTTTGTTTTTTTTCCAAAATCTCCACGCAATATCGACATGGAAACTGCACGTCAGCTTGCTATTGGTGTGCCAGACGGGATCGCCAAAGTTGCACTGACCGTCAATGCGGACAATGCATTTCTGGATACGCTGACCGCGACTGTGCCACTAGATATGCTGCAGCTTCATGGCTCTGAAAGTGCAGAGCGCGTGTCGGAGGTTAAAACACGCTATGGTCTGCCTGTGATGAAAGCCATCGGAATAGCCGATGCTGATGACCTCCCTCAAATTGATGTCTATGCAGAGGTGGCAGATCAGCTACTGATCGATGCCAAGCCCCCCAAGGGCGCGGATTTGCCTGGCGGCAATGGCCTGACTTTTGATTGGCGCCTGTTGGCGGCGCGCAAGTACTGGCAGCGGCCTTGGATGCTGGCAGGAGGGTTAACGGCAGCCAACGTCATCGAAGCCGCCCAACGTACTGGAGCGCGACAGGTCGATATTTCCTCGGGCGTCGAAAGCGCGCCCGGTGTTAAAGACATCGATCTTATCCAAACCTTTATTAAGGCCGCACTTTCATGACCGCATTCCGCCCAGCCCGACGCGAAGATGTCCCTGCTATTGTCGAAATGCTGGCAGATGATGAACTGGGCAGCACGCGCGAACTTGAAAACCTCCAGCCGTATTATTCCGCCTTTGATGCCGTCATGTCTGAGGGTGGGAACCGCATCCTTGTGGGGGTCAACGATCAAGACCAACCGGTAGCAACCTATCAGCTGACACTGATTTCGGGGCTTTCGCTCAGCGCGGCGCGCCGGGCACAAATCGAAAGCGTGCGCGTGGCTGCCAGCCACCGGGGACAGGGCATTGGTGCGCAAGTCATTGCAGACGCGGAACATCGCGCTCGCGCGGCGGGCTGCCGTTTGGTGCAGCTGACGTCGAACCGATCCCGAGAACGCGCGCTCGACTTCTATGAGCGGGCTGGGTTTACCCCGTCTCACATCGGGTTCAAACGCTACCTCGATTGATTTCCTTGTCTCCACAATCTTTCGCTATACTGCCCAGAGGCCGGAGGAAGACATGTCAGACTATACCGCAGAACTGGGCGATGTTTACGGGGCGCAATCGCCTGCTGAAATCCAAAAGATCTATGATCAGTGGTCCAGCCGGTATGACGCCGACAATATCTCTCGTGGGTTTCGTTTACCTGCCTTGGGTGCCGGGTTGCTGGCGCAACACTTGGGGCGAACGAATGGTCCAATTTTAGATGCAGGATGCGGCACAGGCTTGGTGGCTGAAACCCTCAACCTGATGGGATATGGCCCGATCACGGGCTGCGATATATCGGCAGAGATGATTGCCGAGGCTCGTAAAACCGGGGCTTATGCGAATTTTGCACAGGCGGACATGGGCGCGGCATTGCCGTTTGAAGATGATAGCTTTGCGGGATTTGTCTGTGTTGGCTCGTTTGGCCCGGGGCATGCACCGCCTTCAACGTTGGAGCATTTGGCACGGGTGACCCGGCCTGACGGGTATGGCGTTTTTAATGTTATAGAAGCGACTTATCAGGACCAGGGGTTTCCACAGGTGATTGATCGGTTGACCGATACAGGACAGTGGGAAATCATCTATCAAAGCCCACGATTTTTGCCATTTTTGCTTGGTGAACCTGAGCTTTGGTCGCATGCCTACGTGGTGAAGATCCTGTAGCCACGTCATCTGCACCGCTTTTCGCTGGAAAATCCTGCCAGCGTCCCATATTCAAGCCAAGACCAAGATGAGAAAGAAATACTATGAATGATCTATTCAACTCGTTCATGACCGGCCCTGATGAAAAGGGCCGTTTTGGCGATTTTGGGGGGCGTTTTGTCTCTGAAACCTTGATGCCGCTGATCCTTGAACTGGAAGCGCAGTATGAAAAGGCCAAAACCGACCAAAGCTTTTGGGACGAAATGGATCATTTGTGGACGCACTATGTCGGACGCCCAAGCCCGCTTTATTTTGCGGAAGGGCTGACCGAACATCTGGGCGGCGCCAAGGTATACATGAAGCGCGACGAGCTGAACCACACCGGCGCGCATAAGATCAACAACGTTCTGGGGCAGATCCTGTTGGCGCGGCGCATGGGCAAAACCCGGATCATCGCCGAAACGGGTGCCGGCCAGCACGGTGTGGCCACGGCAACGGTTTGCGCTAAGTTTGGCCTGAAGTGCGTGGTCTATATGGGCGCACATGACGTCGAGCGCCAGAAACCAAACGTGTTCCGAATGCGCCTGTTGGGGGCCGAGGTGGTTCCAGTGACATCTGGCCGGGGCACCCTCAAAGACGCGATGAACGATGCCCTGCGAGATTGGGTCACAAACGTGCGTGACACATTCTATTGCATCGGCACAGTTGCTGGACCGCACCCCTACCCGGCCATGGTGCGTGATTTCCAAACTATCATCGGCAAAGAAGCCAAAGCACAGATGCAAGAGGCCGAGGGCCGCTTACCTGATACGATCATCGCCGCCATTGGTGGCGGGTCAAATGCCATGGGCCTGTTCTTTCCATTCCTTGACGACAAAGAGGTCAAGATCATCGGCGTTGAGGCTGGCGGCAAGGGCGTGACCAACAAGATGGAGCATTGCGCTTCATTGACGGGTGGACGCCCGGGCGTGCTGCATGGCAACCGCACCTATCTGCTGCAAGATGATGACGGGCAAATTTTGGAAGGCTATTCAATCTCCGCCGGGTTGGACTATCCCGGCATCGGGCCAGAACATTCGTGGCTGCATGAGATTGGCCGTGCAGAATATGTTGCTATCACCGACAAAGAAGCGCTGGAGGCCTTTCAGTTAAGCTGTTCAACTGAAGGTATTATTCCTGCTCTTGAGCCCTGTCATGCGCTGGCCCATGTGATGAAAATCGCACCGGAACTGCCAAAAGACCACATCATCATCATGAATATGTGCGGTCGGGGTGACAAGGATATCTTTGCTGTGGCGCGCCATCTGGGCTTTGACATGGCTGAGGCGGATTAAGCAAATACAATACCTGCAGAACGTCCGTAACGTAGAGGTGCCACGCCTTCTGCGGTGCGGCCTGCTGGTATTGTTGCACAATGCCTTTGCGAATTGCGATTGGCATGCCCTCGCATAAACAATTCCCCTCTGAACCGCTTTGAAAACTGGTAACGATGCAGCGGCAAAAGCTCTATGAGCGACCGTTGCGCTGCCCGGTAAGTGATTGATGTCACGATCTGCCCGCTCATTTGCTTGATGACATACATTCAGATACGCTTAGCATATTATTCGTATCTATTCGTTACTGGTAAGACCTTGAATTGGGACATAGGAGCATTTCAAAATGCGATTGGCAAAGGCGATCAGATCGTCCGCTGTTTTGGCGGTCACTGCTATCACTATAGTTAGTGCAAATATTCAAGCCGCGGCGGCAAATCCCCTTTCCTCGGCAGGTAACAGTTCAAATGATTGGCACTACAGCTTTACCCCCTATTTATATCTGCCAACAGCCACCGAGGGGACATCCACCATCGATGGCTCCAGCGCCGGTGTTGATTTAGACTTAGGTGATATTCTGGACATATTGCAGGGCGCGCTATCGGCGCGTTTCGAAGCATGGAAGGGGCAATTTGGGATCATTTCGGAGGGATATTTCACCTATCTGGAGGAAGATGCCACTTTGCCCGGGCCCGTTGGCGCAAATCTGGAAGTCACCGCCAAACAGGCGTTTATCAGCTTGATGGGGGCCTATCGCTTTCATGAGGGCCGCACATCCAGAGGACGCTATTCCTGGGATGTCTCTGGCGGCGTGCGCTGGAACAGCATTACACAAGACATCGATATTACTGGTACGTCACGCGCTATCAGCGTTGGTGGTACAGAAACGTGGTTTGAACCCGCTATTGGCTTACGCGCGGCCTATGAGCTTTCGGAAGATTGGACCGCTGGTGCACGTGTAGAGTTGAGTGGGTTTGGCGTGAATGGCAATGATCTGCAATACACCGTTTTGACCGGCTTCGATTGGCAGGCATGGGAAAATGTGTCACTCAAGTTCGGATATCAATGGTATGGTATCGATTTCGCGACCAACCGATCCAGCGGCAGGTTTGCCTATGACATCGATCAGCATGGCCCCTATCTGGGTGCCAGTTTCACCTGGTAGATAACAAAATAGGTCAAAAGAGAAACGCCCCGGCCATTTCTGACCGGGGCGTTCTAAATTCTACGAAGATGTGCGCTTAGTCGCGCTCTTCGATGATCTCAACCATATGCGGGATCTTGTTGATCATGCCACGCACGGCTGGTGTATCTTCCAGCTCGCGGGTTTTGTGCATCTTGTTCAGACCCAGACCGATCAGGGTCTGACGCTGTTTTTCGGGGCGACGGATCGGGCTACCGATCTGTTTGACAACGATTGTTTTAGCCATATCGAGGTCTCCTTACGCTTCCGCTTTTTCAGCGGCTGGTTTTGCATCGCGCTGCAGAATGTCTGCAACTTTCTTACCACGACGCTGGGCAACCATACGTGGGCTTGCTTCTTTTTGCAGGCCGTCGATGGTCGCACGGATCATGTTGTAAGGGTTCTGTGAACCGATCGATTTTGCAACAACGTCCTGAACGCCCAGCATTTCGAATACGGCACGCATTGGACCACCGGCGATGATACCAGTACCGGTTGGGGCTGTGCGCATAACGACTTTACCAGCGCCGTGACGGCCTTCAACATCATGGTGCAGCGTACGACCTTCGCGCAGAGGCACGCGGATCATTTGACGCTTGGCTTGCTCAGTGGCTTTGCGGATCGCTTCAGGTACTTCTTTCGCTTTACCTTTACCGAAACCTACGCGGCCTTTTTGATCGCCAACAACCACAAGAGCAGCAAAGCCAAAACGCTTACCACCTTTTACGGTTTTCGACACGCGGTTAATCGCGACTAGGCGATCCGCGAATTCTGGAGTTTCGTCGCGATCGCGACCTCCACGACGGTTGTCATCTCTTGCCATTGTGGCATCCTTTCAATCCGGCGTTCAACACGCCTATTTCTTATCGATCCCAGTGGGCGACGCCCCCGGATCATCGAGGTGGCCCTGAGCGGGCCACCTACGCTTTTAGATCTTCAGACCGCCTTCACGTGCGGCTTCGGCAACTGCCTTAACCTTACCGTGAAACAGGAAACCGCCGCGATCGAAGTAAGCTTCGGTCACACCAGCCTTCTTGGCGCGTTCCGCAATCGCTTCACCCACTTTAGTGGCTGCTGCGACATTGTTCTGACCCAGAACACCCAAATCTTTTTCAAGAGTTGAGGCTGCTGCCAGAGTTACGCCATTGACGTCATCAATCAGCTGAACGCTGATATTTTTGTTCGAGCGGTGAACACTAAGACGCGCACGTCCTGCATTAACCTTACGAAGTTTGTTCCGAACGCGCATGCGGCGTTTGATGAACAGTTGTCTTTTGCTGTTTGCCATTTTAACGCGTCCTTACTTCTTCTTGCCTTCCTTCTGGAAGATATACTCGCCTTTGTAGCGAATGCCCTTGCCTTTGTAAGGCTCTGGGCGACGCCAATCGCGGATGTTTGCCGCGACTTGTCCAACGAGCTGCTTATCTGTGCCTTCGACTACCAATTCGGTAGGCTTGGGCGCAGTAACAGTTACACCTTCCGGAACGTCAAAATCTACGTCGTGTGAGTAGCCCAGGTTCAGCTTCAGGGTGTTGCCCTGCATCTGTGCCCGGTAACCAACGCCGCGGATTTCAAGCTCTTTCTTGAAAACGTCCTTTGAACCGTGAACCATGTTGGCCACGATTGTGCGTGTCATGCCCCATTGCTGGCGAGCACGCTTTGACTTGCCGCGAGGAGTGACCACAACCACACCGTCCTGAACTTCGAGTGTAACGTCGTCAGTTGCAGTAAAGGATTTGGTTGCTTTAGGACCTTTAACTTCGATTGTCTGACCACTGACAGAGGCAGTTACGCCATCAGGCAGAGCGACAGGTTGTTTACCGATACGAGACATATCTAAAACTCCCTTAGAATACGGTGCAGAGCACTTCGCCACCAATATTGGCTGCGCGCGCTGATGCATCCGACATCACACCCTGAGAGGTGGAGACAATCGACACGCCCAGGCCCTGACGGACTGTTGGGATGTCTTTAACGCTCATGTAAACGCGACGACCAGGTTTTGAAACCCGTTTCATTTCGCGAATAGCAGGGGCGCCTTCGAAGTATTTCAGGCTGACTTCGATGGCCGGATGACCATTGGTACCCGTGGAGTCTTCGTATCCACGGATGTAGCCTTCGCCTGCCAGCACATCGAGAACGCGCACGCGCATTTTCGAGGCCGGAACCATGACGGTGGACTTGCCACGCATACCCGCGTTGCGGATACGGGTGAGCATATCGCCGATAGGATCGTTCATGTCTGTACCCTCCTTACCAGCTTGATTTTACAACGCCGGGCAACTGTCCGGCTGAACCGAGCTCGCGCAAGGCGATCCGGCTGATTTTGAGCTTACGATAATAAGCATGCGGACGACCTGTCAGTTGGCAGCGGTTGTGCAAACGAGTTGCAGAGCTGTTGCGTGGCAGTTCGGCCAGCTTCAGAGAAGCACGAAAACGCTCTTCCATCGGCTTGCTTTCATCACTGATGATCTCTTTCAGTGCAGCGCGTTTTGTAGCATATTTAGCGACCAGTTTCTGACGCTTCAGCTCACGCTCGATCATTGCTTTTTTAGCCATAATTCAATTCCTCCCGCGGCTTCAGCTGTTGAAGGGCATGTTGAAGTGCTTCAACAGTGCCTTAGCTTCAGCGTCGTTATCAGCCGTGGTTGTGATAATGATGTCCATGCCCCAGACTTCGTCGACTTTGTCGAAGTTGATCTCAGGGAATACGATGTGCTCTTTCATGCCCATGGCATAGTTGCCACGGCCGTCGAAAGATTTGCCAGATACACCGCGGAAGTCGCGGATACGAGGCATAGCAATCGTGGTCAGACGATCAAGGAATTCATACATACGGTCGCCACGCAGTGTTACCTTTGTGCCCATCGGCATGTCTTCGCGAACGCGGAAACCAGCGATAGAGTTTTTGGCACGGGTAATAACAGCGTTTTGGCCTGCGATGAGGGTCAGATCTTCCTGAGCCGATTTGGCTTTCTTGGAGTCTTTGACCGCTTCCGCACCACAACCGATGTTCAGAACGATTTTGTCCAGACGTGGGATCTGCATGTCGTTTTTATAGCCGAACTCTTCTTTCAGAGCGGCACGAATGCTGTCTTTGTACTGGGTTTTCAGACGCGGGGTGTAGTTTGCAGAATCAAGCATCGATCACGTCCCCTGTGGTTTTTGCGAAACGAACCTTTTTGCCGTCTTCAACTTTGAAGCCAACGCGGGTCGGTTTGCCGTTTTTGTCCAGGAACGCCAGGTTTGACAACTCAACAGGTACCGCTTTAGGAATGCGGCCGCCTTGGGCTGTCTGGCTTTGACGTGTGTGGCGGATCGCCATGTTGACGCCCTCCACAATTGCTTTGCCAGCAGTTGGGTCAACCGAGGAGATCATTCCCTCTTTGCCCTTATCTTTGCCAGCAATGACAACAACCTTGTCACCGGTTTTCAACTTAGCAGCCATCTTACAGCACCTCCGGGGCGAGTGAGACGATCTTCATGAAGTTCTTGGCGCGCAGCTCACGAACAACAGGTCCGAAGATCCGTGTTCCAACCGGCTCGCCTGCGGTATTCAAGATAACGGCGGCGTTACGGTCAAAGCTGATTGCTGTACCGTCAGCGCGACGGATTTCTTTTGCGGTCCGAACAACAACGGCCTTACGGACGTCGCCTTTCTTTACGCGGCCACGTGGAATGGCTTCTTTCACGGAAACGACGATGATATCACCCACCGACGCATATTTCCGTTTAGAACCACCCAGGACCTTGATGCACTGAACTCGGCGTGCGCCGGAGTTGTCAGCGACATCCAGATTGGTCTGCATCTGGATCATATGGTTTCTCCCGACCTGTGGGGGCTGTTCTCGTTAGATCCCCCAGGGTTTCGCTCAATACTGTTTGGTCTTTTGGCTTACGCCTCCAGAACCTCCCAGCGTTTCGTTTTCGATCTAGGCGCACATTCGATGATACGAACTGCATCGCCTACTTTGAAAGCGTTCTTTTCATCGTGAGCCCGGTACTTTTTGGACTTACGGATGGTTTTCTGCATCACAGGGTGTTTGAAACGACGTTCAACAGAAACAGTGATCGTTTGTTCATTGGCGTCGCTTGTCACGGTGCCGGATAGAATTCGCTTGGGCATCTGTCAGGCTCCCTTATTCTGCTGCCGCAGCAGCGGCTTTTTCGTTCAAGATGGTCAGAACACGTGCAGCTTTGCGACGTGCAGTTTTCATCTGTGCCGGGTTTTCCAGTTGGCCAGTTGCGGCCTGAAAGCGCAGGTTGAACTGCTCTTTCTTCAGGTTAACCAGTTCCTCACGGAGCTGATCCGGCGTCTTATCTCTTAGTTCAGTGGCGCTCATTCGCCTATCCTTCCTCAAAACATCAGAAGGCCCCTGTTACAGGGTCACCTTGGACCTGATGGATGAAATACAAAACACACGAATCCCGGTGACCCGGACTCCGCGCGATGTGTCCCTATAAGGGAGAGTCGTTGAGGGGGCAAGGGGTTTGTTGCGTACATGTTGTACAGGCTGTACGCGGGTTTGGTACGCAATACACTGTACCGCCCTTCTGCCCATGTAAGATGAAACAAGTCTGGACGAAACACAAGGTTTCCGTGCTAGGCTTTAGCCATGACAGACGCCATCAAATCCATGCAGCTTTATCCCCGGGCCGAGAGGCTTTTGGATGATCTGGCAGCCATCGGGATCGATGATCAGACATCCCTAGATGTAGAGACCCTCAACCGGTTTGATCAGTTGCACTATCATGGAACCGAAGCGCTGGACGTGGCAATTACCCAGACGGGAATGAAAACCGGGGAGCAGGTGCTGGAAATCGGATCAGGCTGGGGTGGATGCGCGCGCTATCTGGCGCATCGGTCCGGGGCGCATGTCACGGCGGTGGAACTGCAGGACGACTACAACCGCGTTGCGCAGGATCTGACCAACCGGACGGGGTTGGCACAAGGTGTCACCCATCTGAATGCGGATTTTCTAAAGGCGCCCCTGCCCCGGCATGGTTTTGACCATGCGGTCAGTTGGCTGGCGCTGTTTCATATTCCCGATCGAGCGCGGTATTTGGGGAAGATTTATGAGGCCTTGAAACCGGGCGGTGATTTCTATGCGGAAGATCTTTATCTGATCGCTCCACCGGATCCGGCAGAGCAAGAAGATTTTCAACGCCATCTGTTTCCAAACTCACTGATTGATATTGAGAGCTACCACGCGACGCTGCGCGATGCAGGGTTTGAGATTGCCGACAGCACTGACATGACTGAAGATTGGGCCACGTTCACGGCCACCCGCCTGAAGGCCTTTCGCGAGGGGCGCGCCGATTATGAAGCGGTCCATGGAGCCGATGGGTATCGGGTGATCGAGACGTTCTATGACAAGATGGCTGGGTATTTTGCGCGAGGATTGGTTGGCGGGATAAGATTTCGGGCGCGGCGGTAGAATTTGTCCATGCCCGGAATCAAGCGCGAAGCGCGCCGGGCAGAGCCCGACTGCCCAATGGGCGGGATCCTTTGCGAGGTTTCATTAAAAAATAATCCTAGGATCCAGGGTGCACGATAAAGTGTATTCCAAATTGCGTTGCGATGCCCACCCGCGATCGGGTATCGCCTTTTCGTTCCCAAGAGAAGCGTTGCAATGCGAGTCCTAACAGTCTTAAAACGTCAAAATTAGCTGGTCAGATCTAATTAGTCGAAGTGATAAGTGTAAATTTCCCATTAAAGTTTGTGAGCGCATTGCATTGAAACTTTATACTTCTTCTCTCGTTTTTTCCGATGAAAAAACTCCCTCGGCAATGCTTTGTTTCGGAAGGTTTCTTTAAAACGTGGTAGCTGTATTCTCTTGAAGCACCCTTATTATAGACGACTGCACTTACCGTTGTAGCCCCAAACAACGGAGAGTCAGCTGACAAATTTTCTATAATCAATTGGTTCTTGATAGACGCATACCCCAGATACAATAATACTATGACCGCGACCCACCAAAACTTTAGTATATTGAATCCTGAGTTGCCCTTTTCACTTTTGACGCTCGTGACTTCAGATGGTGACAAATCATTGCTTTGCACTGCCGTTTCAACATCACTCGATAATTCAAACTTAATCTCATCAAATTCGTCTTTGGTAATTTCACCTTTTGCAAAGCGCTCCTTTGCTATTTCTAATGCCTTAGACACAATATTTCCTTTACTGAATTCACCTACTCCACGCTATCCGCAAGATTCATTCCGATCAACATGTTCTTAAGGATTGATATTCTTCGCCTTTTCATAGGCTCATGTCTGAGTGAATGACGGATCTTTCCTACCGATTGGATCAATATTTTGCATCGACACTGATAGTGTTAGATTAGGAATCTTCAGCTAAATATAAACCCATTGAACGATCATTATGCACCGCCTGTTCGGCCCTCAATCGCTCCTTCGGAGTGTTGCCAAGATGGCCTAGGCTCCGCCTGTTCGATCCTCATTGGCTCCACAGGAGCAAATGTCGCTACGCGAACCGGATCTCACTCCCATCTATAATTAAAACTCACGCTGATGCGGTCATCTTCGGACATGTTCATTGGGACCTCGTGACGCAGCCAGCTTTCCCATAGCAGGACATCGCCGACCTCGGGTTTGACGTAGATGAAGCTTTGCAATTCGCGGCGGGCGTCTTTGACGCGCACGGGCGCAGCCATCATCATGGCGGAACGCGGATCTTCGAGCTTCAGCGCGCTGGTGTCCGCAGGCATTGACACATAGGTGGTGCCGCTGATCACGGAATGCGGATGGATGTGCGAGGCGTGCATGCCGCCCTCGGGCAGGATGTTGATCCACAGATCTTCAAGCTTTAGCGCGCGACCATCGAGATCAAACTGCAGATCTTCGGCAAAGGCGGCGACATGGGCATCTAGTGATTTCACCAAATCCGCAAAGATTGGGAACCGCCATGGCAGATCGGTCAGAGACGCATAAGAGGTATAGCCCGGATAGGCGTTGGCCTCGCACCAGTCCTGTCCGGCCTCGTCATCCTCGGCGATGGAATAGCACGATGCCTCCATCTCTTGTGGGTCAATCGGCGCGCCCTGTTCAGACAAGGCAGCGCGGTACAGGCGGGTGGCGAAGAGCGATTCAATCTGTGACATGGCGCTGTCTTAGCCCACGTTTAATGCCGTGGCGAGTGGGAGCTTAATAATCGCGCCGTTTCTTGGCCCCGTCATAGAGGATATCCGCCCAAGTCTGATTGATATGGTCGCGCATTTCCACATCCTTTGGGTCCATATCCCGTTGGGGGCGTTCAAGCCGGTCAAAATTTCCGTGCGGATCTGTGCCCCGGATCAGTTGTGCACCAGTGCGGGTGATGGTTTGGACCACATGCGGTGGCATATAGGGTTGGATCACAAAGCCGATGCGGCGGTCATTGCTTTTGTTGGGTTGCGAGGCGTGAATCACCCGGGCGCTGTGGATCGACATCTGGCCCGGGCGCAGGGTGAGCGAGACCGCTTTGCTTTCATCGACATCCTGAACCTCTTGCCCACGGGTGAGGATATTGGTCTCTCCAAAGGTGTCGTTATGATCTTTGATCTCGCCCTGAGTGCCGGGGATCATCTGCATGCAGCCACTTTCATCGTTGCTGTGCGACAGCGCGACCCAGGCGGTGACGCCTACGTGCGGCTCGAGCCCCATATAGCGGGCATCCTGATGCCAGCTGACAAAGCCGGGGTCTTTGGGTTCCTTGATAAACAGAACCGTGCCGTAGTTCAGGATATCCGGGCCGATCAGATCTTCGATGGCATCGACCAGCGTTTCGTTATGCACGATCTCATCGAGACAGGTCAGGTTCAGGTGGGCGTTGTTGCGGGCCGCTCCTTCAAAGGCTTCGGGCCATTTCTCCTCGGCTGCTTCTAGTTCCTTGCGCAAGCGCAAGGCGTCTTCTTCCGAGAACACATCGATGGGGGCGACAAAGCCATCGCGGTGAAACGCTTCGATTTGCTCAGATGTCAGCTTCTTTCCCATAAGAGACCCCTTCCCTGTTATCTGGTCAGTTCCTCTTTTGACTGTCGGAAAAATCTTGCGACATCGCAATGTCGTTTATGAAAATGTCGTTTATGAACCAGTCTCATCAGCGGCATAAACACAAAGAAAAACCCCCGCCGGTGTCCCGACGGGGGTTTCTTGATCTCAAAGGGTGGGCAGTTTGCCCACCATCCGTTTACCAGTCTTCGCGAACAACGACGCGGGTTTTCACCGGCAGTTTCATCGCAGCAAGGCGCAGGGCCTCCATGGCAATCGCTTCGCCAACACCGTCGATTTCGAACATGATGCGGCCAGGTTTGACCTTGCATGCCCAATAATCAACAGAACCTTTACCTTTACCCATCCGAACTTCGGTTGGCTTCGAGGTGACAGGTACGTCTGGGAAAATACGGATCCAGACACGGCCTTGACGTTTCATGTGACGGGTCATGGCACGACGAGCAGCCTCGATCTGACGCGCTGTAACGCGCTCAGGCTGAGTTGCCTTCAGGCCATAAGTACCGAAGTTCAGGTCAGATCCGCCTTTGGCCAGACCGTGGATACGGCCCTTATGCTGCTTGCGGAACTTAGTACGCTTTGGTTGAAGCATGTTCTATTCCTTCTCAGCGACGGCCGCCAGCGCCACGGGGCGCGGCACCACGAGGGGCAGGACCATCTTGAAGTTCTTGGGCTTTACGGTCACGGGCAGCAGGGTCGTGCTCCATGATCTCGCCTTTGAAGATCCAGACTTTGATACCGATGATGCCATAGGCAGTTTCGGCTTCGACGTTTGCGTAATCGATGTCCGCACGCAGAGTGTGCAGAGGCACGCGACCTTCGCGGTACCATTCAGTACGTGCGATTTCCGCTCCACCAAGACGACCAGCAACGTTGACACGGATGCCCAGGGCGCCCATGCGCATTGCGTTTTGCACGGCACGTTTCATCGCACGACGAAACGACACACGACGCTCAAGCTGCTGAGCGATGGATTCACCCACCAGTTCAGCGTCCAGCTCAGGCTTGCGCACTTCAACGATGTTGAGGTGCAGCTCAGAGTCGGTCATGTTCGCCAGCTTTTTACGTAGGGTTTCGATATCGGCGCCTTTTTTGCCGATGATCACGCCCGGACGTGCTGTGTGAACGGTGACGCGACACTTTTTGTGCGGGCGTTCGATGATGACACGGCTAACACCGGCTTGTTTGCACTCTTTCTTGATGAAATCGCGCATGGCCAGATCTTCCAGCAGAAGATCACCGTAGTCTTTGGTGTCGGCATACCAGCGGCTGTCCCAGGTGCGGTTGACCTGAAGGCGCATGCCAATCGGATTGACTTTGTTACCCATTAGGCTTGCTCCTCAACTTGACGAACCTTGATGGTCAGTTCTGAAAACGGCTTGCGCAGAGCGCCAAAGCGACCACGGGCCCGAGGGCGACCGCGTTTCATGACCAGGTTTTTCCCAACATAGGCTTCTGCCACGATCAGTTCATCCACATCCAAGTTGTGGTTGTTCTCAGCGTTGGCGATGGCCGACTGCAAGCACTTACGTACATCTGCCGCAATCCGCTTTTGGCTGAAGGTCAGGTCGTTAAGAGCCTTGTCTACCTTCTTGCCACGGATCATGGCCGCAACCAGGTTCAGTTTCTGCGGGCTAGTGCGAAGCATGCGCAGTTTTGCCATTGCTTCGTTGTCTGCCACGCGGCGGGGGTTCTTTTCCTTGCCCATGACTTACTTCCGCTTCGCTTTTTTATCGGCTGCGTGACCGTAATAGGTACGGGTTGGCGCATATTCACCGAATTTCTGACCAATCATGTCCTCGGAAACGTTGACCGGGATATGTTTCTTGCCGTTGTAAACGCCAAACGTCAGGCCCACGAATTGGGGCAGGATCGTCGAGCGACGCGACCAGATTTTGATAACTTCGTTGCGCCCGCTTTCGCGTGATGCTTCGGCCTTTTTCAGGACGTAGGCATCAACAAAGGGGCCTTTCCATACAGAACGTGCCATGTCTTAACGGCCCTTCTTCTTGGCGTGACGCGAGCGGATGATCAGCTTCTGCGACGCCTTGTTCTTGTTGCGGGTACGAGCACCTTTGGTTGGCTTACCCCAAGGTGTCACTGGGTGACGACCACCTGAAGTACGACCTTCACCACCACCGTGAGGGTGATCGATCGGGTTCATGACCACACCACGAACACTTGGGCGGATGCCCTTGTGACGCATACGGCCCGCTTTACCAAAGTTTTGGTTGCTGTTGTCAGGGTTTGACACGGCACCAACTGTGGCACGGCATTCCTGACGCACCATGCGCAGTTCGCCTGAGCTCAGACGGATCTGAGCGTACCCACCGTCACGACCAACAAACTGAGCATATGTACCAGCAGCACGTGCGATTTGACCGCCTTTGCCTGGTTTCAGTTCGATGTTGTGAACGATTGTACCGATTGGCATACCTGAGAATGGCATGCAGTTACCCGGCTTGATATCGGCCTTTGCAGCAGAGATGATCTGATCGCCAACCGCCAGACGCTGAGGCGCCAGAACGTAGGCTTGCTCGCCATCTGAGTACTTGACCAATGCGATGAATGCGGTCCGGTTCGGGTCATATTCGATCCGTTCAACGGTTGCCGCTACATCTACTTTGTTCCGTTTGAAATCAACGACGCGATAGAGGCGTTTCGCCCCACCCCCACGACGACGTGAGGTAATCCGCCCGGTGTTGTTCCGTCCGCCCGATTTAGTCAAACCCTCTGTGAGAGATTTGACAGGACGTCCTTTCCACAGCTCCGAACGGTCGATCAGCACCAGCCCACGCTGGCCTGGCGTCGTCGGCTTATACGACTTAAGTGCCATGCTTTCTGTCTTCCGTTAGCTAACAGCAGGCCCCTATTTGGGTGTCCCGCCTATATGTAAGGCCCCCGTAGGTGCCAAGTTTATAAGGCCCCGAAGGTCCCCGGTTCAAAATATCATGAGGCCCCGGAACGAATCCGAGGCCCTAAGACTTGGCTCGTGTAGTTCAGAGTCGCACCCGGGTCAAGCGTTTGCCCAAGAAATATTGGGGTTTCACGCCGTTTGCGGCAAAGCGCGAGCGCCAGACCGCGGGATGGCGACAGGACCTCTGTGCAGGCCCGTTTATCCCTGCCAAATCCGCGGGCTTTAGTGTGTGCCACACCCGTTGCTAAATCGCCAGCCCTCGCGGGCGGTCTGGCGATAGCGCGGCGGCCTGACGGCCTTGATTCCGCGCTAGTGTGTGGGCGGGCAAAGGCTACGCCCCAAAAGCAAAAGCCCCCGCGTGAGCGAGGGCTTTCAATCTTGTCAAAGGGATCGCAATCAGAGTCCGGTGGACACGTCGATTGTGTTGCCTTCTTCCAGTGTGACATAGGCTTTTTTCACGTCTTTACGTGTACCCATTGTCCCACGGAAGCGCTTGTTTTTACCCTTCGTGATCGTGGTGTTAACCGCTTTGACCTTGACACCAAAGAGCGATTCAACCGCCTCTTTGATCTGTGGCTTTGAGCTGGCAATGGCCACTTCGAAAACAACGGCACCATTTTCAGAGGCCATAGTTGCTTTTTCTGTGACGACCGGCTTGCGGATCACGTCGTAATGTTCTGCTTTCGCGCTCATTTCAACCGAGCCTCCAGTGCTTCGATACCCGCTTTGGTGATGACGAGTGTATCACGCTTGAGGATATCATAAACATTTGCACCCATTGATGGCAGGATATCCAGACCTTCAATGTTGCGCGATGCTTTCAGAAATTCTTCGTTGACAGATGCGCCATCGATGACCAAAGCGCGCTTCCAACCAAGGTTTTTCACCTGTTTGGCCAGAGCAGCAGTTTTGCCTTCGGTTGCCGCGTCTTCAATGACCACCAGCTCGCCTGCAGCCATTTTGGCGGACAGAGCATGCTTGAGGCCCAACTTACGGAACTTCTTGGTCAGGTCGTGGCCGTGCGAACGCACAACTGGACCTTTGTAAACCCCACCACCGCGGAAGATAGGTGCAGAACGTGCGCCGTGGCGTGCGCCGCCGGTGCCTTTCTGACGATAGATCTTCTTGGTTGAGTAGCTTACTTCGGAGCGGGTTTTAACCTTGTGCGTCCCGGCTTGCGCATTGTTGCGCTGCCAGCGAACCACGCGGTGCAGAATGTCTGCACGTGGCTCAAGACCAAAGATTTCTTCGCCCAGATCAACGGAACCGGCTTTGCCGCCGTCGAGTTTAATGACATCAAGTTTCATTATGCTTCACCTCCATCGGCGGCAACGTCTGCGGCAGGAGCCTCAGCAGCTGGAGCAGCGGCGGATTTCAGGGCAGCTGGCAGAGGTGCGTTTTCAGGGAACGGTTTCTTAACCGCATCCTTGACAGTCACCCAACCACCTTTGGAACCAGGAACAGCGCCTTTGACCATGATCAGACCACGGTCTGCATCGGTTTTCACCACTTGCAGGTTCTGTGTTGTTACACGGGCAGCACCCATGTGACCGGCCATTTTCTTACCTTTGAAAACGCGGCCCGGATCCTGACACTGACCAGTTGAACCGTGTGAACGGTGGCTGATCGAAACACCGTGTGTCGCACGAAGACCACCAAAGTTGTGGCGTTTCATGGCACCGGCGAAACCTTTACCGATCGATGTGCCGGACACGTCAACGAATTGACCGTCAGCATAGTGATCAGCAGTGATTTCTTCACCAACAGCAATCAGGTTGTCAGGCGTGACGCGGAATTCCACGACTTTACGCTTAGGCTCTACTTTGGCTGTCGCGAAGTGGCCACGCATGGCCTGGCTTACGCGCTTAACCTTGGCTGTGCCGGCACCCAGCTGAACAGCGGAATAACCGTGCTCATCTGAAGTACGCTGCGCAACAACCTGCAGAGCGTCGAGTTGAAGAACGGTCACAGGGATCTGCTTTCCGTCTTCCATGAAAAGCCGGGTCATGCCGACTTTTTTAGCGATTACACCAGAGCGCAACATTCAGGAGCCCTCCTTAAACCGAGATCTGAACGTCAACGCCAGCCGCCAGGTCGAGCTTCATCAGCGCGTCCACGGTTTGTGGTGTTGGGTCAACGATGTCGAGCAGACGCTTGTGCGTGCGGATCTCGAACTGATCACGGGATTTCTTGTTCACGTGGGGACCACGCAGAACAGTGAATTTCTCGATCTTGTTTGGAAGCGGGATCGGACCGCGAACGTCTGCACCAGTGCGCTTGGCTGTATTGACGATCTCTTGTGTGCTGGCATCCAGTACACGATAGTCAAAAGCCTTGAGACGGATGCGAATGTTTTGGCTTTGCATTTCACATGCCTTTTATTAGGCGTTGAGGTTGAGAGGAAGATCCGCGACCACCGCAAACCCTCATCGAACCCAAAAAGCGGGAAACATCCCGCCTTCATGTTCTTCTTGAGAACTCGCGCGATATACAGGGGGAAATGGGGTGTGGCAAGAGATAAAAACTAGGATCTACTCCAAGTAATATGGCTTAATCCCACACTCATCAAACCATTTGGATGGAAGAACATTGAACATGACGCTTTCCTTCAATTCATACATGCCCATCGCTCGATAGCTCCACGCATATGGAACACAATCTTTCATTGCACCTGCATGAAGATAAAACTGCCAATCTCTCGGTGCATTATGGAGCGACACCCAAAACAGGTTTTGAAACACCCTGTCAGGTTCAAACTCTGCAATAGCTTGACGGCGTAAAACCTCCGCGTAGATGCCAACGAAAGCTACGGGCAAAATTACAAATATACTGATAGAAATTGATCGCTGTGCGCACTCTCCGTATTCGGCTTTCGGAAGCCTAAGGACAATCAGGTAAACAATCAGATATGAAATCACTAAACTAAAAATGGCCAAAACAAACCAATATGGAGCGCCAAGCCGATTACCCCAAAACAATCCAAAAGCTAAAAAGCGCCCAAAACCCCCAAAGACGATGATGCTAAGAAATATTAATGTAAGAAACGGTACTACAGTTTTTATTCCCGACCTTTTCAACAAAACTCTCGGCTCCATTAGTACCGATGTTATTGGTATAAATTACGCAGAAAGTTCGTATAATTCCCTTAGACTTATTCAATATATCCCTGCCAAAGCCGCGCGCTCTTTCAATGTCATGCTTGGGGTCGCCAAATCGCCGTGCCTCGGGGCGGCGTCGTCCATTGGGCTTGAACCAATGGCGCCTCAAATGGACAACCGATGCGCGGCGGCCTGCGGCCTTGATACCGCGCGGGTTTCTAGATGCTACGGTACCAACAAAAAAGGGCTCCCTGATGGGAGCCCTTTCTGTCGTGTAATCGCTGTTGCGCGTTACGCGAGGATTTTGGCAACCACGCCGGCGCCGACGGTGCGGCCACCTTCGCGGATCGCGAAGCGCAGACCGTCTTCCATCGCAATCGGTGCGATCAGATCAACTTCGAACTTAAGGTTGTCACCAGGCATAACCATTTCTGTGCCCTCTGGCAAAGTAACAGTACCGGTCACATCCGTTGTACGGAAGTAGAACTGTGGACGGTAGTTCGCGAAGAACGGCGTGTGACGGCCACCCTCATCTTTGGTCAGAATATAGGCTTCTGCCTCGAACTTGGTGTGCGGTGTCACGCTTCCTGGCTTACACAGAACCTGACCACGCTCAACGCCGTCACGGTCGATACCGCGCAACAGGGCGCCGATGTTGTCACCAGCTTCACCACGATCCAGCAGTTTGCGGAACATTTCAACACCGGTACAGGTGGTGGTTTTGGTGTCGCGGATACCAACGATTTCGATGCTGTCGCCAACATTGATCACGCCACGCTCAACACGGCCAGTGACAACAGTACCACGACCCGAGATCGAGAATACGTCCTCAACCGGCATCAGGAATGGCTGGTCAACTGCACGTGCAGGGGTTGGGATGTATTCGTCAACCGCTGCCATCAGTTTTTTGATCGACTCTTCGCCAATCTCTGGGTTCTTGCCTTCCATCGCGGCCAGAGCCGAACCAGGAATGACAGGAATGTCGTCGCCAGGATATTCGTACGAGCTCAGAAGCTCACGGATTTCCATTTCAACCAGTTCCAGCAGTTCTTCGTCGTCAACCTGATCAACTTTGTTCATGTAAACAACCATGTGCGGGATGCCAACCTGGCGACCCAGCAGGATGTGCTCGCGGGTCTGTGGCATTGGGCCATCAGCTGCGTTCACAACCAAGATCGCGCCATCCATCTGCGCCGCACCGGTGATCATGTTTTTCACATAGTCAGCGTGACCTGGGCAGTCAACGTGCGCGTAGTGACGACCTTCGGTCTCATACTCAACGTGCGCCGTTGAAATGGTGATGCCGCGGGCTTTTTCTTCGGGCGCGCCATCGATCTGGTCATACGCTTTGAAGTCACCAAAATACTTGGTGATGGCTGCCGTCAACGTCGTCTTGCCGTGGTCAACGTGACCAATCGTGCCGATGTTTACGTGTGGTTTTGAGCGATCAAACTTTTCCTTAGCCATATCTCAGGGCACCTTGCTTTGTTGGGGGGCCAAATCGGCCCAGTGATCTTCTGTGCGCGCACATATTGAGTCGCGCACAAAAAATCAAGTAATTCAGGACATCAGGTCGCATGCCACGACCATTTTTCTGCTCTTATATTAAACTCACGCTGTGCAGAGAGGTTTATCAGCTGTCTGACACGGCCTCGGGGGCAACAGCGGTGCCATCATTCGCCGCCTCTGTCCCTGCACCAACAGGCGCTAAAGGGGTCACTTCGATTTCAGACGTCGCATCAGGTGCAGTTCCAACCAATGTCGTTTGACCTGCTTTGTCGCCACCAAACCATTCGTGTTCAAAGTTCTGCTGTGCCAACCAAACCTCAAGCAGTTTCGCGGCATTGCGGCTGAGGTTTTCCATCTGTTCCTCGGCGGTTTGTGTCAGGCCAGAGCCCAGCAATACATCCCCGTCATGGGTTTCCAGCACGGTGATCTGATGCGGTGTTTCATTCAGTTTCTTGCTGGCCTCATCATCCCAGACCGTCACTTTGAAGATCAGAACGGATTTCGGCGAGGCCACAATTGGAACGCCGGGCACGGCCAGAACATACCCTTCGATACTGATGCCCAGATGATAAAGTTTGTCGCCATCATAACGACTGTAACGTTCATCTATCGCGCCTTTAAGCGAAGCGATCCAGTCCTCGGTTTCTGCCGGACGTGAGCCGGGACCCTTGGTGATATTCGGCGCCACCACCACATTATGCCCCAGATGAAAATCGCCCAAGTTGTCCGGATCTTTATCCAGGTCATTCGGATTGGTACAGGCCACCAACAAAGAGGTCGCAAAGAACAGGCATAGCAGGCGAAGTATCGGCATTTTCATCAGGTCTCCTTACCTTTGCGATAGCGCAGGATGGGATTAGGTGCAATCATTAGCCCCAATATCAATTGCCTATTATATCTGGCCTAAGCGACCAAAAGGAGATCCATGACCAAAATCCGGCTTCCCGTCTCCGTTCCGCTTGTGTCAGAGCCGATGGGCGTTTTGACCAGCCTGGCTGCGGCGCGACGCAATATCTTATCGATCATTCCAAGTATTTCAGTAACCCAACCTATGGTTTCAGGCCGCACTGGCAAACGCTGGCATATGGTGATGGACCCGGCGGCGATCCGCCGAATGCTGTTGGAAAATCTGGATAATTACCCAAAGTCGCTTGTAACCAAGAACCTACTGAAGCCCGCGATTGGCGATTCACTGTTTATTGCTGAAGGCGCTCACTGGCGTTGGCAACGTCGCGCAGCAGCCCCTGCCTTTAGCCACCGCAACATGCTTAATCTGGCGCCCTTCATGACAGGTGCTGCCGAGCGGAGCAGTGCCCGTGTTAGGGACGCACAGGCCCAGCCGATTGATATGTTGCAAGACATGGTGAGCACCACCTTTGATGTAATCTCAGATGTGACCTTTTCGGGAGATGGGTCGTTTGATGGGGATGCCGTTCATCGCGGCATTGACGCCTACATCGAAGAGGCCGGGAAAATATCTTTGTTTGATATTCTGGGACTCCCCGATTGGGTGCCCCGACCTGGGCGAATGTTTTCTGGCCAATCTCTCAAGCAGATGAAGCACATCGCCGATGACGCGGTTGAGGCCCGGCGCAAACGCGGCCCCAAGGATGTGCCTGACCTGCTGGATCTGCTTTTGGATGGTGAGGATACAGAAACCAAACGCCGGATGAATACAGCCGAGCTGCGCGACAATCTGCTGACATTTATCGTAGCGGGGCACGAAACCACAGCGCTTACACTGGCGTGGTCGCTGTATCTGTGCGGCTTTGACCAAGATGTACAGGACCGCGCGAGGGCCGAGGCGCAAATTGTTTTGCAGGGGCGCGCGGCAACTGGTGAAGACGTGGCTAAGTTGCCGTTCATCCGTATGATCGCTGATGAAGCCCTACGGCTTTATCCGCCAGCTGGAATGATTTCGCGTACGGCGATGGCAGACGATACATTGTGTGGCCGCGAAGTGCGTAAGGGTGACACGGTGATCATTCCGATCTATGCGCTACACCGCAATCAGGTGTTATGGGAAGACGCTGATGCCTTTCGCCCGGAGCGATTTGCAGACCGCAAGGCGATTGAGCGCTATGCTTATCTGCCGTTCGGCGATGGGCCAAGGATCTGCATCGGCGCAAGTTTTGCTTTGCAAGAAGCGGTGATCATTCTGGCTACCCTTCTGTCGCGATTTAAATTCACTCCGGTCCCCGGATGCACCCCCAAACCAGTGATGATCATCACGCTAAGGCCAGAGGGAGGCGTGTGGCTAAATGCAGAGCCAGTTTGAAGTCTAGTACGCGGGCGCAGCAAGCTGTGCCGGCAAACACGCCTGCGACAGCTTTCAACCACCTAGCTGCGTACGCATAGCTTGATAAACAACTGCCGTAGCAACGTTGGCCAAGTTCAGCGACCGGACACGTTTATCAAGCATTGGTAAATTGAATACGCGGTCATCCATACCATCTAGTATAGTGGCTGGCAGACCCGCAGACTCACACCCGAAAACCAAATATGCATCACGTTGATATTCTGGGGCATAAAGGGTCTGTGCGCCGTCTTCCTCAAAGAAATACAGGCTTTCGCGCGGTGGTCTTCTGTCATCTAAAAAGCTTTGCCAGTTGTCATATTCGCACAGATCAACATGCTTCCAGTAATCCGTTCCAGCGCGCCGCACTGATTTTTCGTCAAGGGAAAACCCGTAAGGTTTTATCAGGATCAGCTCCAGATTTAATGCTACACAGGTCCGTCCGATCGCACCCGTATTGTAAGGGATTTCAGGTGTTACCAATACCATTTTCATGCGCAGGTCAGACATCAGATGTGTGGGCTTTCTAAGTCGCGGGCATAGGGTCGGCCCAACATTCGCCTCCTGTTAGCCTAACTAAGGGAACCTTAACAACGACAACTTTACTGCTGCAAGAATCGCAAGGTGCCATTCACTGTTATGGAAACGCTTTTTGTGCTCAAAGTGGATATTTAAGTAAACCTGTTGTTTCTTGGGAACCCACGCGGCGCCATGCGACCGGCGCTGGCGCGTTTGCCTTGCCATTCGGCTAGGTTTGTCTCGGTCCGGGTACGTCCGGCCGGATCAAGCCAGCTGAGACCTTCTTCCAACGCAAACGTGGTCGCGTCAGACAGGCCGCCATCTTTGTATTTCTGCAATCGCACACCTTTGCCGCGACCCATCTCGGGCAGCTCGTCCAGCGCAAAGACCAGCACCTTGCGATTTTCACCGACACAGGCGACATGATCGCCCGCTACCGGATGACAGACACTGGCGCGCACGTCGTCCTTGACGTTCAGCACCTGTTTACCCGTGCGGGTCTGGGCAATGACGTCATCCTCGGCTACGACAAACCCATCCCCCGCATCAGAGGCCACCAGCAGTTTGCGGCCAGGTGCGTGGATGAAGAGATCAACAATCTCGGCCTCGTTTGGCAGATCGACCATCAGGCGCAAGGGTTCGCCCATGCCGCGCCCGCCGGGAAGATTTGCAGCTGAAACGGTATAGAACCGCCCGTTAGAGCCAAATGCCAGCAATCTGTCGGTGGTTTCGGCGTGGAACATAAAGCGCGGACCATCACCGTCTTTGAACTTCAGCTCGCGCGTCAGATCAATGTGCCCGGTCATGGCCCGGACCCAGCCCATTTCCGAGCAAACCACTGTGATCGGCTCTTTGTCGATCATCGCTTCCAGCGGCACCTCTTCGATCTCGGTTGCCTCTGAGAAATGCGTCAGACGCTGACCACGTTCGTAATCCTTGCCAAAGGTTTTCTTAACCTCTTTCAGCTGGTCAGAAATGGCGGTCCATTGCAGATCGTCGCTTTCCAACAAATCCTCAAGCCCAGCGCGCTCTTCCATCAGGGCGTCGCGTTCCTTAGTCAGCTCGATCTCTTCGAGACGGCGCAAGGAGCGTAGGCGCATGTTGAGGATTGCCTCGGCCTGCACATCGGTCAGGCCATCGGCACCGTCGGCGCGTGGCGGCACGTAATCAGCCTCGGACGTGGCGCGGACGAAATCGCGCCCCCAGTCCTCTCGCATCAACGCATCTTTGGGGCCGTCATCATAGCGGATGATATCGATAACTCGATCCAGATTGAGAAATGCCACGATCAGACCTTCGAGCACCTCGAGCCGGTGATCGATCTTTTCCATCCGGTGTTTGGAACGGCGGACCAGAACCTCTTGCCGGAAATCGAGGAAGGCGCGCAGCACTTCCTTGAGCGAGCAGACCTTGGGTGTAACACCATCGATCAACACGTTCATGTTCAGGCTGAACCGCACCTCAAGATCCGAAGTGCGATAGAGCATGTTCATCAACACTTCGGGATCAACGTTTTTCGAGCGCGGCTCCAGAATCAGGCGCACGTCTTCGGCGCTTTCATCGCGGACATCACCCAGAATTGGGATCTTCTTGGTCTGGATTGCTTCGGCGATTTTTTCGATCAGCTTGGATTTTTGGACCTGATACGGGATCTCGGTGACAACAATCTGCCATTGACCACGGCCGAGATCTTCGACTTCCCACTTGCAGCGCAATCGGAAAGAACCGCGCCCGGTGCGATAGGCTTGTGCGATGTTTTCACGGGGCTCGACAATTACACCGCCAGTCGGAAAATCCGGGCCGGGGATATAGTTAAGCAAGGTATCATCGCGCGCATCTGGCACCTTGATGAGATGCAGGCAGGCATCAACGGTTTCCGAAATATTGTGCGGCGGGATGTTCGTCGCCATTCCCACCGCGATACCGGATGAGCCATTCGCCAACAGATTCGGAAAGGACGCGGGCAACACGACAGGTTCTGTCAGTGTGCCATCATAGTTTTCGCGAAAATCAACCGCGTTTTCATTGAGACCTGTGAGCAGCGCCTCGGCAACCACAGTCATCCGTGCCTCAGTGTAACGACTGGCAGCCGGGTTATCGCCATCGATGTTGCCAAAGTTCCCCTGCCCGTCCACGAGCGGATAGCGCACGGCAAAATCCTGAGCCAAGCGCGCCATGGCGTCATAGATCGCGGCATCGCCATGCGGGTGGTAGTTGCCCATCACATCGCCGCTGATCTTGGCCGATTTGCGGAAACCCCCATTGGAGGCCAGCTTCAGCTCGCGCATGGCATAAAGGATTCGCCGATGTACCGGCTTCAGTCCGTCACGCGCATCGGGCAAAGCCCGGTGCATGATTGTGCTGAGCGCATAGGTCAGATAGCGCTCGCCAATGGCGCGACGCAGAGGTTCAGCAACAAGTTCAGCGCCCATATTGGGGTCATCAAGTAGGTCAGTCATAGATGATGTGTAGCCCCACCAAAAGCCTTGGTAAAGCTGGTGGGGGAAAGATTTATCGAATTCCCCTGACCCTGCCCTATCGAATCATGCGATTTTGGCGTGTGGGGTAAATTGTGCTATTGTATAAAGATTGGAGGTCCACGTTATGTGGCGTTTTGTTTTAATTACTTTCGCTTTTCTTGGGTGGCTATTTTACGAACTTAGCGGTGGTGCAGATTACAAACCCCGCACTCAGTCTATTCAGGCCCGCGACAACGTTGCTGATATTCGCCCGGTTGCAAGACCGGTTCAAGTCAGTGTTGTGCGCGTTTCAACCAAAGGGAATGTCCAGCATGAGCCGGTAACGCGTTCGCTGACGTCTTTGGCCAGTCTGGCCATTGCTGAAGGAGATCGATTTGAGATCACTTTGGCCAGTGCCAGCGGTGGTACAGATGCTATGGCATCGCAAGCGGCCGCGCATGTGATCGAAACTGTTCAGGTTCCGACCGTCGCCGCTGATCCGGTCAAGATCGTTGCTGTCACGGAAACTACTGACCCGGCGGTCACACTTGAACAGGTGGTTGATGTACGCATTGTAACCGGCAGCGTCGTGAATATGCGCAGCGGCCCAGGCACTGGGTACAATCGGATCGGAAAACTGGCCAAAGGAGCTGAGGTGACCGTATTGCGTGTTCCCGGTGATGGTTGGGTTAAACTGCGTGCCCACGATACTGGCCGGGTTGGTTGGATGTCAGCACGTTTGTTGTCTGCCGCCAGCGACTGAGCACAAAGAAGCGTCTGATTGGGGTTCAGCCCCCAAACCCTGGAGGTTATTCGGGGAATTATAAAAGCTTGGCAGTTTTCATGAATTGTTAACAATGCCGATTGCATTGCACAGTGGCGCGGGCCATAGCTTTGGCATGACACAGAAATCCATTCTCATCACCGGCTGTTCCTCGGGAATTGGCTATGACGCAGCCCATGGTTTACGCGCGCGCGGCTGGCGCGTTTTTGCTTCGTGCAGAAAAAAGCTCGACTGCCAGCGTTTGCACGACGAAGGGTTTGACAGCCCGTTGATTGACTATCAGGACGAGGCCACAATCACCTCGGGACTAAATGAAGTACTGGAAGCCACAGGCGGAACTTTGGATGCCGTATTCAACAACGGTGCCTTTGCCTGTCCCGGCGCGGTCGAAGATCTGCCAAGTGATGCGTTGCGCGATATCTTTCAGGCCAATTTCTTTGGTTGGCACGAATTGTCCCGTCAGGTCATCCCTGTGATGCGGGCGCAAGGACATGGCCGGATCGTACAATGCTCCTCGGTTCTGGGCTTTGTTACACTGCCGTGGCGCGGGGCGTATAACGCGACCAAGTTTGCTGTTGAGGGGCTGACGGATACGCTGCGGGTTGAAATGCGCGACACAGATATCAAAGTAGTTTTGATTGAACCTGGCCCGGTCACTTCGGATATACGCAAGAACGCCATTCCGCATTTTGAACGCTGGATTGATTGGGAAAACTCGCCACGTAAAGCACAATATGAGGTCGGATTGCGCAAGCGTCTGTACGGGCCTGCTGGCAAAGATGCGTTTGAATTGCCAGCTTCAGCGGTGACCAAAAAGTTGGCTCATGCGATCGAATCCCCCCGCCCCCGAGCGCGATACTACGTCACCACACCGACCTATATCATGGGCACGCTGCGCCGCCTGCTGCCAACAAAGGCACTGGATTGGGTACTAGCCAAGAGTTAGAAACCTTGGAATGTATCAGCAGCTAGAATGTAGACAGGTCTATTCGGCAATGTCCTCGGCCCACAGCGCTGGCTTTTCATCAATGAAGCGCTGCATAAGGGCGATGCAATCGGCATCGTCCGCTATGATCACCTCCACACCGTTGGCACGCAAAAAATCTTCGTTCCCACCGAAGGTCTTATTTTCCCCAATGACAACCCGAGGAATGCCAAACTGGATGATCGTTCCCGTGCACATCATGCAAGGGCTAAGCGATGTGTACAGCGTCGTGTCACGGTAAGTCTTTTGACGTCCAGCTTGACGCAACGCTTCCATTTCTCCGTGCGCAATCGGATCGCCTTTTTGCACCCGCTGATTACGCCCTTGGGAGATGATTTTGCCACCACGCACAAGAACTGATCCTATCGGGCACCCTCCTTCGTCAAAACCGGCTTTGGCCTCGTCATAAGCGGTGCGGAGAAAACGCAAGTCGTCAGCTGTCATGTGGTCGCGCCCTTCAAATGGAATCCTTGGGATTAAAGCGATGCATCAACACCTGAGGTCCTGATACCATCGCGTTGCAAACTGTTTAAATTATATCATCTGCGATTTCGTTCAACGTGGCAATTTTTCCAGTTCGCTTTTTGGGCCATGCCCGCTAGATGAGAGACAGACCTGCGTTGATAGGAGCTAACCATGCGCGATGATCCTTTATTCTTTCTGGTCATAGTGGCCTGCGGGGCAGTCGCCTGCATTTTGCTATTTGGCATCGGCACCTTTGGCAAAGGTGGCGAGTTCAATCGCAAATACGCCAACAAAATCATGCGTTGGAGAATCATTGCACAATTCATTGCCATCCTGTTGATATTGGCCTTCGTCTATTTGCGCCGACAGGGAGGATAACCGCGTGGTCGTTCTGAATAAAATTTACACTAAGACCGGCGACGCCGGTGAAACCGCACTGGGTAATGGAACCCGCGTAGCCAAGCATTCAGCCCGAGTGAATGCCTATGGCACGGTGGATGAGGTTAATTCGACTGTGGGTCTTGCACGGCTGCACGCATCAGGCGAAGTAGATGAGGCGTTGGCGCGCATTCAAAATGATCTGTTTGATCTGGGCGCAGACCTGTGCCGCCCCGACATGGCAAAAGATACAGAGGCGGAGTACGCCCCCCTACGCATCAACGACACACAGGTTGCGCGTCTCGAAACTGAAATCGATGTAATGAACGAAAATCTCGAACCTCTGCGTAGCTTTATCCTACCCGGCGGGTCGGCGCTGGCCGCGCATCTTCATTTGTGCCGGACGGTTTCGCGTCGCTCTGAACGGCTGGCTGTGGAGCTGGCAGGAGAGGAGAGTGTAAATCCTGCTGCTGTTAAGTATTTGAACCGCCTGAGTGACTGGTTTTTTGTCGCCAGCCGTATGGCCAATGATGGTGGCAAAAGTGATGTACTTTGGGTGCCTGGCGCCAACCGTTAAAACCGGTTTGACGTGCGGTTATATTCAAACACGACGCCATGAGACGTAAACGTGACGATTTTACACTGTTGTCCGGGAAAACGAATCTGTATCAAGCATCCGGAGAGCTTTGAACGGGAGTCGCTTTGCGGCTTCCAATGCATATGAGGAGACCATGCAAATGAAGGTGCTCGTGCCTGTCAAGCGCGTGATTGACTACAACGTGAAAGTTCGCGTGAAAGCGGATGGATCGGGTGTTGATCTTGCCAACGTTAAAATGTCGATGAACCCATTCGACGAGATCGCCGTCGAACAGGCCATCCGCCTGAAAGAGGCCGGAAAAGCTGAAGAGGTCATCGCGGTCTCCATCGGCGTGAAACAAAACCAAGAAACGCTGCGCACCGCGCTGGCGATGGGTGCAGACCGCGCCATTCTGGTTGTTGCGGCTGAAGATGTGCATACTGACATTGAGCCACTGGCTGTTGCCAAGATCCTGGCTAAAGTCGTTGAAGAAGAACAGCCAGGTATCGTTCTGGCCGGCAAACAAGCTATCGACAACGACATGAACGCAACCGGTCAGATGCTGTCCGCCCTGCTGGGTTGGTCACAAGGTACTTTTGCTTCAGGTCTGGACATCGATGGCGACAGTGCGGTTGTCACTCGTGAAGTTGACGGCGGCCTGCAGACCATCAAAGTCAGCATGCCAACCATTATCTCGGTTGACCTGCGTTTGAACGAGCCACGCTACGCGTCTTTGCCAAACATCATGAAAGCGAAGAAAAAGCCGCTGGACGAGAAAACCGCCGCCGATTACGGCGTCGACGTCACACCGCGTCTGGAAATTGTCAAAACCGACGAACCAGAAGCACGTAAAGCAGGCGAAATCGTTGGCTCGGTAGACGAGCTGGTCGCGAAACTCAAAGAAGCGGGGGCTGTATAATGGCTGTTCTTCTTCTCGCAGAAGTCACCGAAGGCGAACTGGCGTTCGACGCAACTGCAAAGGCTGTGACCGCAGCCAAGCAATTGGGTGACATCACAGTTCTAGCCGCTGGCGCATCTGCTGCCGCTGCTGGCGAAGCTGCTGCAAAAATCGACGGCGTATCAAAAGTACTGGTTGCCGAAGATGCATCACTGGGTCACCGCTTGGCCGAACCAACTGCCGCGCTGATCGTCAGCCTGGCCGACGGTTTTGAACATATCGTTGCCCCAGCTACAACAGATGCCAAAAACGTGCTGCCACGTGTTGCGGCCCTGTTGGACGTGATGGTTATTTCAGACGCGTCCGGCGTTGTTGACGCCAACACGTTTGAGCGCCCAATCTATGCTGGCAACGCGATCCAAACTGTGAAGTCTTCTGATGGCAAGAAAGTTGTGTCCTTCCGGACCGCAACCTTTGACGCCGCTGGTGAAGGCGGTTCAGCCGCTGTTGAAACCATCTCGGCTGTTGCCAACCCTGGCCTGTCTGAGTGGGTTGAAGACAAGGTTGCAACGTCTGATCGTCCAGAACTGACCTCAGCTGGTGTTGTTGTTTCCGGGGGCCGCGGTGTTGGTTCAGAGGAAGACTTCAAACTGATCGAAGGTCTGGCAGACAAGCTAGGCGCGGCTGTTGGTGCATCACGCGCCGCGGTCGATTCAGGCTTTGCACCGAACGACTGGCAAGTTGGCCAAACCGGTAAAGTTGTTGCGCCTGATCTGTACGTTGCGATCGGTATTTCTGGCGCGATCCAGCACTTGGCCGGTATGAAAGACTCTAAGGTCATCGTTGCGATCAACAAAGACGAAGAAGCCCCAATCTTCCAGGTTGCGGACTACGGTCTGGTTGCTGACCTGTTTGCCGCTGTTCCTGAGCTGACGGACAAACTGTAAGATAATGATCGGGTGAAATTCGCCCTATGCAAAAGAGAAAGGCCCGCCGATTGGCGGGCCTTTTTTGATTATGCAGTACTGAATCCGTTGTGGATGATTTCCACCTTGTTCCCGTCGGGGTCTCGCAGAAATGCCGTAAACACGGGCATCGGATAAGCATCGCGTGGGCCGGGTGCCCCTTCATCACGTGCTCCGTTTGCCAGCCCCGCAGCATGGGCGGCTTTCACAGCCTCCTCTGAGGGCGCGGCAAAGGCCACATGTGTGCCGTTACCGCCAGTGGCAATTTCTTCATTAAAAGGCTGGAGGATCAGAAATTCTATCCGATCCTGACCGTAGGCAACAAAGCCATCACCTCCTGCGATAGCCGAAATACCAACCTCGTTGAGGACCGCATCATAAAATAATTTTGCCCGTTCTATATTGCTAGCACCAAGGCTAAGGTGATCGACCAATGCCATTGCTTATCTCCTGAGTTTTGGCGGTTTGAAACGCCTAGCATATGAATACCGTCGTGCAGTCGCTTAACGGCACCCACTTAATGTACCGATCAGTACACCATGTCAATCTTTCAACACAGATCCTACATCACGAGTCGTTGATCGGATCAGAGATCAGGCCGGAAATCACCGTTTCCAATGCCTGCGCCACTTCAACGTGCGCGGCAGGTCCCATCAGTTCTGACGCAGCGGGGGCTTCGATCTGTGAGAATACCATGCCATTCTGCCCGGATTCTTGCGCCTTCACGCTGGGTTGAAATTCAACCAGTTCTTTCACCTCAGAACGCAAACCTTCGATCATTTCGCGAGACACAAACCCCGGTTCATCTGTGATTTGCAGGCTATCATCAGCCTCCTCTGGGCTGCGCATTGAAAACCATAGCAACACAACCGGGGACTCAATACGGCTCAGCAACAAGCGCATTCGAGGTAGCCATGCCTCCGTCAACTCGTCGACCACATCTTCGAATCTCTCAGGCGACAGCGATTTAAGGTGTCGCAACATATGCCGCACAAAATGAAAGTCGGTAAAATCCACCTCTGGATAAAGCTTATGCAGTTTTTTGGAGGCCCGAACAAAACGATCATTGCGGCGTGGATGCACGCGGTAAAACCTGTTCGACATATTTTGCGCGCAAGGCAGTTGCAAAATCGTCAGCTGCGCGTTCGAGGCATATTGCAAGATCGATGGTTCATTCAGATAAACATCTGCCCCCGCATTGGACCAACCAAAATTCACACATAGCCACCCGGTCTTTTGCTCTATCAAACTCGGAAACGGCTGCGAGATGAACTTACCATAGGTATCCGTTCCGCCAAGAAAGGCCAGATAGGGCGAAATCAGTTTGCGTCTGGGCCCCCGGAACAACAATTTCGCTCCAGGATACCGGCACGGATCATAATTCAAAGTCTCCAACTCGATCTTTTCATAGGACATTTTCCCAGCACCTTTATCAACCCGGTGACAAGGATCGGGGGAACTTGTTTCGAAACTGCTAATGTGAAAATTTAATGCGAATGACAGGCTTTTACAGCGCTTGCAGCCCCCACCCGACGAGGCCTATGGTAGCGGCGAACAGCAAGAGGTCAGGGTCATGGAAATTCGTACCGTCGGTATTGTCGGGGCCGGTCAGATGGGAAACGGCATTGCCCATGTCATGGCGCTGGCAGGTTATGACGTTTTGCTCAACGACATTAGCCAGGACATGCTGGACAAAGGTCTGGCAAAGATCCACTCCAATCTGGAACGGCAGGTCAGCCGTGACAAGATTAGTGCTGATGACATGAAGGCCACCATGGCCCGGATCACGCCAACAATCAGCCTGCAAGACCTAGGACAGACCGATCTGGTCATTGAATCGGCTACTGAGCGGGAAAGCGTCAAACAAGCGATCTTTGAAAAGCTGGTCCCGTACGTACAACCCCATACGATTTTGACCTCGAACACCTCGTCAATTTCGATCACTCGACTAGCCAGCGGAACGGATCGGCCAGAAAAGTTCATGGGTTTTCACTTCATGAACCCGGTGCCTATCATGCAACTGGTGGAATTAATCCGCGGCATTGCAACCGATCAGGAAACCTATCAGGCCTGCAGCGCCGTGGTGGAAAAGCTGGGCAAAACCGCTGCATCGTCTGAGGATTTTCCGGCTTTCATTGTGAACCGCATCCTGATGCCCATGATCAACGAAGCAGTCTATACGCTCTACGAAGGGGTCGGCAATGTGACCTCGATCGATGTATCAATGAAGCTGGGCACCAATCACCCGATGGGGCCACTGGAACTGGCCGATTTCATTGGGTTAGACACCTGTTTGGCAATCATGAATGTACTGCACGACGGGTTGGCTGACACCAAGTACCGCCCCTGTCCGCTGCTGACAAAATATGTCGAAGCCGGCTGGCTTGGCCGCAAAACCGGGCGGGGATTTTATGATTATCGCGGGGAAACGCCGGTGCCAACGCGTTGATGCACAAAGTTTTAGTTGATTTATTATCAAGTCCCGCAATCCGAAGGTGCCAGATGCTGCGAGGCAAAACTTGCCCTCCAATGACAACATTTCTGAGCTTGCTGCCATTGATTCAATGATTATGTTTGGCCCAGCACCCGCAAACGGCTAGCGCATTCAAGGCCATACTGACTTACAACCTTACACGATGAACTACTCAAACATTTGGCCCCACATCGAAAGCATTCTTGTTCAAGCTAGCAATGGAATCTTGGCAAGGTTTTCGTGAAAATCAATGAAACGGTATGGTAATCCAGAAGCAATCGTTACCGGCCACCTTAAATCATGCGTCGCTGCAGTGAAAGTCATCGACAACTCTCAACGGCAGGTGACTGGACGTTGATAGAACGATCGGGCTGAGAGTTCGCACCTGCCGTTTCGACGTCGCGAGCGGGCTATGCTGCGTTTTAAGGGTTGGGACAATTGCGACCACTCGGCCCGTGCGGTGCATATGATGAATTTCTCCTCGACGCTACCACCCAAAACTCGCCAATATACTTCCAGCACCGCAGCGAAGGCGCAAAGCCTGATTAGAAAGGCGCTCGCCCTGTGTTCAAAACACTACTTCCTGCGTCAGAAATACGTTGTTTTTCAAGAGAACCGACGAGAACCGGTCGTTTGCAGCGGATGCGAACCGCATAACTAATGATCTCAAATTGAGACACTCAAATTTGCTTTTGACTTAGTATACGCGTGAAGATCGCCTACTGATACTTAATCCCCATCGTCTCGATAAGAAATCATGGTGAAACCTAGAGATTTCGTGACTAGGTTACTAACTCACCTGCCAGGAGAATACCAAATTGGTGATCCCCAGGCGCGCTCTTGTATAGTGGCAGGCACATCCTCCAATAGCGGCAATCCCGATCTTACCGCATCATAGGTCGACCAGCGGGGTGTCGGAATTTCAAGCGCACGTGCGTAATAATAAGCCCCTTCTTGTGAGTCGAACTCTGCATCTGTCCAAGATCCAATCAGTGTCGAAGCACCAATGTCATTCGTATATTTTGCCGTCTCCAGATCTACTGTATTTCCGACCGGAGCAAGTTTACCGGTGTCCAAATTAACCTCACGATCACCTGACCAAACGACGTCGACGATTTTCTCATTTGTGTCGCCAAATTTATCAACCCATCCTTTGATGATTTGAATGCGATCCAAGTTGGCCCCTATAGGGTCTTTCTCCGCATAGACCGTAAACGTCGGCTGCATGACAGCCGACTCTAATGTGCCGCCCATATGTGTCCCAGTCAAATATCCTTCTTGAGCCATTTTTATCGGATCTTCTGGGTCGCTCAATCCGTTCCCACCAAACATACGCAATTTGATGCGCGGTCCAGATGTTGCATAGGTTTCGCGTCTTTTCATGGCATCCCAGATGGCTGCACGAGTATTTTCAGTTGCCCAGACGGCCGCAAGCGACCCTATGGATAAATCCTTGCCATCAATCCAGCCAAGAACATCCCCGGTTCTGCGCCTTTCGACTGAACCATCTTCGGGGCCATGCGCACCTATGAATTGGTCCTCAGCAACAGCTGACATGAGGCCATTGTGATTGTCCGTGCCCCCAATGAAGCCATATTTAAACGGGTTAGCACCGAGTTCAAATTCACGACCCAAACCTTCGGTCAAACCACCTCTGACGAAATCTTTTTTGTGGAAAATACGGCCCGAGTTTTTTTGAATTGAATCTGCGTTTTCAAAATCTGCGAACTCATCAGCCGCCCAGAATTTACGATGAACCTCTGATCCACCTTTGACCTGCAGCATTTCAATTAAGGGTTCGAAGTGTGCTCGAGTACGTGCGTAGTCTAATGTCAGGGGGCCTCCATCACTTGTTGTATTGGGAAACATTCGTCCCTTGGACGCATTGGAATTATGTGGGATCGCAAGGAGGTGGCGCCCTTCGGCTTCTTGTTCGCGCATCCATTCCCAAAGTCCCTCTTCGGAATTCACATCGATGTAGCTCACAACTGATTTTGGCACATTCTCATCTCGGAAAATGATGTTTCGGTGAAGGTTCGCTCCATTTGGCGCTCCGGACCATTCAAAGGCGACGAAGGATGTGAATTCCCCTGGCTTATTCGCATCCTCTGCCGCTTGGACAATGATGTCCCATGCACTTTGTGCTGTGCCTGGGCCTGCGTAGAATGGTGGATGTTGTGGCGTGGTTGAGCGGTTAGATGAGATTACATATTTGAAAAACCAATTCTGCCGATCTTCGATATCTGTCATCTCGCGAAGCTCAACCAGATCATCATCGTCGTAACCCGGAGCGTCCTGGAACATAGTCGAGTACATTTCGCCAATGTACTCTGCATGATCGGTGACTGCCGCAAAGTCTAGTGGGCGCTTGTGCTGCATTACTGTCCCGTCGGGCATGGTCACGGGTTTACCCTGGGCAAAATCAAGGGCATCTGACGGCATTAGGCGCGCGCCGCCGATGTAAGCATCCAATGAAAATGCAGTATGCATATGGGTTTCACCAAAATAGGCGTTCCGGAGTGGATTCGGTTCCGCAGCGGCCGCCGTTGCTAGCAATGAAATGCAAATCGAATTCAGAAAGTGTTTCATACCGTTAGCCTTTCGGGGAATACCAAATAGGAGAAGTATAGGCGCGTTCCTGAGTGATCAATTTGACGTCAGCGGGCATATCAACTCCAAAACGCACTGCGTCATAAGCAGGCCAACGTGGTGTTGGGATTTCTATGACGCGAGCATAATAAAAAGCGTGCTGAGACGCTTCCCAATCAGGGTCTGTCCAAACCGTTCCGAGTTCAGCAGCGCCAATATCATTGGTCCAACTTGGGATGGAAAGGTCCACAGTACTACCGACCGGAGGCAGTTTGTTATCGTCACCCGGTTGACGATCACCAGCCCAGATCACGTCATGAATTTTTTCATGGGTGTCGCCTTCCTCATCGACCCATCCTTTAATGATTTGGATGCGGTCCAGATTTGCGCCGATGGGATCGCGTAGCGCATATACAAGAAATGATGGCGCATCACGACCGGCCAGATCACCCCCCATTGGCACGCCCTTGGAATAACCGATCCTCGCCAAATCCCGATGTTTGATATCATCTGAAACGAAAGCCCCGCCAAAGAATCGAACTGTTATTCGTGGGCCCGTCGTCGCGTAAACCTCGCGTCGCTCCATTGCGTCAAAGATACCAGCACGAGTGTTTTCGGTGGCCCACACTGCAGTTGGCCCGGGCGTCGCATATTGCCAGCCTTTATAACTAATACCAAGATCTTGGTTGCCTTTTGCCACTGTTGTCGCGCGAACCTCTGAGGGCTCCATCCAAGTAAAAGCACCAAAAAAGTTGTCATCAAGTTGGGTGGTTAGTCCCGTATGTATATCCGAACCACCAACAAAACCCAATTTGAAAGGGTTAACGCCATCTGACTGTTCGAATGCCAACCCATTCTTGAGCGTATTGCGAACCATTTCGGTGGCAATCATGTCGGCTGTCTTTGCCTCGGATAGGTCAAGGTTTGCCCAATCCCATCGCTCGTAATCCGCGAATTCATCAGTAGGTGACAGAACAGGGTGAGTTTCGCTATCACCCTTTGTTTGGCCAATCTCGACCAGTCTTTCCCATTGCTGCCGCGTTTTTAGGTATTCGCGGTCAAATGGGGCATTTCCATTCAAGGTATCGTTCAATGCGAACATTATGCCATTCGAAAGGTTGGGGTTGTGAGGGATGGCAAGAACATCTCCGCCTGTTTTATCTTCGTATCCTTGCATCCATTTCCAAAGGTCCCGCGGATCCGGGCTGCCCTTGGGTGGGGCCATCAGGAATGGCACGACTTGTAACGCACGCTCAGGGCCATCGCGGAAGATCACGTTGCGGTGTAGGTTGTTACCAGCCATCAGAGACGTCCATTCATACGCGATCATGGCCGTAAAGATATGCGGATCATTGAATTCTTCTGCGGCTTGCACCAAATCACGCCAAGTATTGTCGTAACCTGGCGTGCCGGGTTGATAGAGTAAGGCTTCGCTTATGGTCCCTTGGCTAAACTGCGCGATTAATTCGATACTCGCTTGTTTAGCGTCGTCACCACCTTTGGCAAAAGCATCGTGAAACTGCTTGCCCTGCGGGTCGGCCATTATGTTAGGCGCACCCTTCTTGATGTCGGTGATGACACCCATACCATCGGTGTGCTCGGTCAACATGTAAAAATCGAATGGCCGATCAAGCTTTACAGGCTGGCCTGTATTTGACGTCATTTGCTCACCTCGAGCAAAACGATACATATCGCGGGGCATCAGGTTGGTTCCGCCCCCCCCCGCATCGGCCGATAAAGCGGAATGAACGTGCGTATCCCCAAACAATACTTTGGTTGGAAAACCTCGGTTAGCATAGGGTGAGTATGGCAATCCTTTTAAATCGCCCGATGCATTGTCAACGGAGGCGGAATCTTGCGCCATAGCTGGCGAAAGATTACTGAGTAGGAAGGCCAATCCTGCCAGAAGTTGCCTGTTCATAACACTTTCCTTTCTTAAGCACGTGACGCGCGCTTTGGACCAAGTTTACGTACGGTCGCGATCAATTAGCTTAGGTTTTCGGCAAAAGAATTTTTGCCGTTAGCCCAATTGTTTCCTCCGGGCCGGTTCCGGAATCATAAAAGTTGTATTCGTAGTTGAACTGCCACTGCACTGGCACATGACTAATCGGGGTTAGCTTCGATATCTTCATTCCGACAGGAATGCTGGTGAATTCAGATTGATCCCAGTCATAGACATAGGTCATGTCAGATGTGCCTACCGACCAGCCGCTTTTTAAACTGTAGCTCATAATGGGCTGAAAAGTTGAAAGGTTTACATCTGGACGATCATCATCTCCAGTAAACGAAAAGATGTTTTGGTTGAACAAGCCAGCCAACCCCCAAGAGGGGCGAGCTACAAACCCCATTGCGGGACCGGCCCCCCATTTTTCCGCACTCACACCTGAAGATCCAGTGGGTAAAAGCGCAACGGCGCCAACGCCAATACGCCCCCAACTTTTATCAAAGGCAATTAGGTCAAACAGCGTCGCATCCCCTATCCCTGTTGACCCATTACTGTTTTGCGAAACATAGGGAAGCGTGAGACGCGCGATATGGTTTAAGTTACCTGTTTTGAACGGAACGGCGGCCCGAAATTGAACAATATTTTGAGATCCGCCCGAACTATACCTATTCGGAGTGTAGAAATTCTGAAGTTGAAATGACATGAGCGATGCGGTGGGATCGCTTGCTTTGCTGGCAAGAGACTGACCGGTTTCTTGTGCCGTAACGAAGTTCGCCAACACGCATATCGCGAAAGTCGAACCAGCAATCTTCATCAAAATACGAGTCCAATTGTCATCCAGAACTTTTCACTTTCAAAGCGCCGCTTAGCCCCAAATTCAGAGATATACTTTGTCTTGATCGACACAGGTGTTTTTCCAATGGCTGTCGAATAACTCAGGATTGGTCCAAGGCCATAGACCTCTGCTTCCAAACTACTTGCCCCCAAAAGTCGCTGGGTGTTCACAGCACCTGAACCACTATCATTCCCAATTTGGTGATAGGCGTACCCGGTAAGACCAAGCGCCAGTTTGTTTGGAAAATGACGCAGTATAGTCGCTTCCAGATGTGCCTCCGGCGCTGTCTGATAGTTGGTGGTGTCATTCTCGGCACTGAATGTCATGCCAAATGCTCCAGAATACTCCCAGCCGGTTGACGGATCAAACCATGTCATTGCTAATGTGGGATCAAATGCAAACCGGTTCTTACCCGCGTTGAGGGCATCAATGGTGCGGTTTCCAACATTGACTTGCGTCGACTGATAATGACCTGTCGGGAGAAAGAACTGCAATGCCAATGTCGTGTGAAGTTTTTTGTTTGACCAGTTGAACAAAGGCGTCACAACAAAGTCTCCGAATTCATGTTCCCCCGTATCGGTCAAGGTACCGCCAAATCCCGAAGACAGTTCTCCGGTATAATTTCCATCCGCTGATACGTAAGGTAGGTTTATATTGAGACCCAACCTCGTGTTGCCGAGTTGCGCATCAAAGACATGCGTGTAGTTCAATTTGTAAGTGAAGACATCAATATCCGGATCGGTCACAACAATGCCGCCAGCTGATAAACTTGGTGCTGTTCCGCTAAAGAAAACAAAATCGTTGTTAAGATAATCTCCGGAAGGTGGCAAAACGCCTGCCATACTATCTCTGCTACCCAGTAAATAGGTTTCAATGCCACCCTCTACCGCTTCGGCAGGCGAAGCGAAGAGTGAGAGGAATGTGGCAAAGATAGCCGCGATTAAGCGCATTGATTTAATCAATTTAATGTGCCTCTACCTGTGGTATAAAAGGATATTTGAAACGGTAACTCAATAATGTGTATCAAAATATCTAATTTTGGATATTTTGGGAAATAAACGTGCATTTTCTGGAGATGGGATAGTTGAAACTTGGAAGACTCACGATGGCTGCAAGCCTTGGACACTTCAACTGCTCAACGCATTCTTAAAGAAGTAACTAAAATCGAATTCGAAAGATCTCAAAACATCTATGCTATTGGAGATCAGAACAGAGAGCTTTATGGCCTCATCAAAGGTGTCGTAGGCGTACAAATCGACCACAGCGAAGCAGGCCTCGCACTCGGTCATATATTCGGCCCTGGTGATTGGTTTGGTGAAGCTGCTGTCATTACTGGCACAGCAAGACTTATTGGCACGATTGCACTCACGGATTGTGAGCTGTTCAGAATCACGGAAACCGGACTTCATTCCATTTTGAGAGAGCTCCCAGATTTTTGGAGGGCCTTGGGCGTCTTGTCTGCTTTAAATGGAGCGTTGGCCATTCAAGTTTCTCGTGACTTGTTGATCGCGAATACTAGGGAAAGATGCCTCACTATACTAAAACGCCTAGCAAATTCTTCTGGTCGACCCAGAGCTATTCCTCTCACGCAGGAACAATTAGCAGAAGCCTGTCGAGTATCTCGCAGCGGCTTTGCGAAATTGCTTTCAGAGCTTGAGGAAGAGGGATACGTGCGCCGAAAATACGGGCACGTAGCACTCGTTCAGAATAATAAAGATGATCAGGCTAAACATTAATGTCATCGATTTCCAATTTCTGATTTGGCAATTTTAATCGAAATTTGAACCTGCGAGTTGAAATCCCCCTGCCTGTATTAGCTCTCTGAAACACGACGCTAATTGTATCAGCCAATTGCTGCGTTGAGGGTATATTTCACCCAAGCATGAAGGATTAAGATGACAGCACTGGAAGTGTCTTAGACAGCGCTTACAAACAAACTGCGCGATGCTTTTGATGATACACCTGTTCTCATGCATCCAAGTCTCGCAGACTGCTAACAAGCGCAGGTAGAAAATCTGGCCATTGCGCTGAACGATACAGGTGCGAAAGCGGAAGCAACGACGATCATTTGGTGCCTGTTCACAGAGATACACCTGATCCCGCAGGACGGTGCACTTACAATTGAACTGGTCGGGGAATTGGCCGGTTTACTGGTATTGGAAGAGGTCAAAAACAAACAAGGCCTCCCGAAGGAGGCCTGTTCGACTAAATTGGTTGCGGGAGTAGGATTTGAACCTACGACCTTCAGGTTATGAGCCTGACGAGCTACCGGGCTGCTCCATCCCGCGCCAATTCAGGTGGCCTATGTAGCTCTGTCGTTTTAGAACTGCAATGCCAAAATGACATCTTTTTTGTAAAAATTTTCATTCCTGTACTTGGCAGTTTCCGGGTTTGTTTTTTTCGAAAAATCACCCCTAATTTCAAAGAACTTCCGCGGCTGTATGATGATGCCTTGCATCAACGAAGTACAAAATCCAGTTAACCTGCTCCAAAGTCTTTCCATCTTTTTCCATAAAATTAATTTACAAAAAGGCGCGCTTTCGACAAAAAAACCTTATGAAAATCACACTCCGCCATCTGACTTATTTTGACGCACTGTGTCAGCATGGCCATTTTGGCCTTGCTGCGGATGCCATGCATGTTTCGCAGCCCGCGCTGTCCGTCGCAATTAAAGAGCTTGAGGACATTATTGGCACAGATCTGATAGATCGAAGCCAACGCCCCTTCCTACCGACATCACATGGGCGAGAGGTCCTATTAACTGCTAAGCGCGTTTTGGCAGAACTTGACGCCCTTGAACGGGCCACAGGATTGCAGCGCGGCATTGAGGGACCGTTTGATCTTGGCGTCATTCCGACAGTTGCCCCATATTTGCTACCAATAGCGTTGGAACTGCTACAAGAACGGCTTCCAAAACTGGAAATACGCATTCGCGAGGCACAGACAGAAGTCTTACTGACCGAACTGGAAGCCAACCAACTGGACGCATGTGTTCTGGCAACGCACTCTCCTGACCCAAACCATAGGGAACACATCCTGTTTCGGGACCATTTTGTGTTGGCCTTGAGAAGTGAGCAGGCGAACGCGCTTGGCTTGGTAGATGGTAAGATCGAGCTGACAGATATGGCTCCGCTGAAGTTGTTGCTGTTATCCGAAGGGCATTGCCTGAGAGAACAGGCGCAGGACCTTTGTCGGTTCGCCACGCAGGAAGTATTGAATCAGATTGGATCAAGCTCACTGCAGACATTGGCGGGGCTGGCAACCAGCGGCTATGGGGCGACCTTACTGCCCGAGATCGCCCTTGATCAATCACTTCTATCAGGACCATTAGCCATCTTACGGCTTGCAGAGCCCGAACCCGACCGGGTCATTTCTCTGGTCAGCAAGCGCCATAATACGGCTGCGCTGGATTTGTCGGCCTTGTCCGGTGTGTTGGCAGACTCCGGGGCGCTTTGCATTTCCAAAACTCGCAAATCGCTAGCTATTCGTAGACGTCGAACAGCCGACCTGATCTGACGTTTAGCCATACTGGACCAGTGTCGATGCGATAAATCGAAAATCAGCGCCTGTTTGCATCGCAGGTCTTGAACGCCATCGTCCCCCATCCCAAGTATTCATTATCCGGTGCCGCCTAGCGGGTCGGATTACCCCGCCTGTCCCAGAAGGGAAGGCTCACATTTGGTATCGCTTTGCGAAAGGATAACCCATGCGTAATTTTGATCTTGCACCCTTGTACCGTGCCACTGTTGGTTTCGACCAGATCGCTGATATGATGGACCGCGTTTTGACCAAAGATCTGAATCAGCCCAGCTACCCCCCCTATAACATCGAAAAAACCGCCGATGATGCTTATCGCATTTCAATCGCTGTGGCCGGTTTCACCGATGCTGACTTGACTGTTGATGTCAAAGAAAGCGCATTGGTTGTCGCTGCCCGTAAGGTCGAAGACGATAGCGAGAAATCTTATCTGCATCGCGGTATTGCCACCCGCGCGTTCGAGCGCAAGTTCCAGCTTGCTGATCACGTCCGCGTCACCGGTGCCAGCCACGCCGACGGCATGCTGCACATCGATCTCGTGCGCGAAATCCCTGAAGCTCTGAAGCCACGCCGGATCGAGATCCAAAGCGGCGGCGTCACCGAAAAAGATGTCGTCGACGCCAAAGCGGTCAACTAATCCCAACTTCGCAGCAACAGGCGTCCCGGATCATGCTGGGGCGCCCTATTTCACACCGTTTGGTTAACGCACCTAGCGTGAACTCTCCATCACCAGTAGCAAAGTGGCTGTGTCCGAGGTCGCCTCATAAGAATGCGGTACATTCGACGGGTAGCGATAATAATCACCTGTCGCCAAGTCCTCGGAATGGCCAACCGGTCCAACTCGCACAGATCCATCACAAACAATCACATGTTCCACCGTGCCTGCCGGGTGCGGTTCAGCCATACGAGCAGAGCCCTTTGTCAGGTTGACCCGGTACAGGTCCCGGCGATTTGTCGGGGCGCATTTCGCCAGTAAAACCGCTGAAAATGCAGAATGATCAGACGACAGCCGCTCCCCTTCCCCCGCCCGGATCAACTGGCTGTGCGGAATGGTGTTTTCAAACAAGAAGCTAAATGGCACATCGAGCGCCGCAGCAATCGCCCACAGGGTTTCGATACTCGGATTGCCATTGCCCGCCTCCAGCTGGGAGATGGTCGACTTGGCTAAACCGGCCTTAACCGCCAGTGCCGACAGGCTGATCCCGGCGCGCTCTCGCTCTCGGGATATTGCGCTGGCAATCAGATCATTTGGGGTCATGGTCACTCCACACACCTGCGTTCGATATTTCAATTAATCGTTCGACTTGACGAACGTGTATTCGTTCGATATATCGTACAACGTTCATCTCGCAAATGGAACGCCCCATGTCATTCCTTCGATCTCAAGAGCCATTTCCAGCTTTCAAGTCCGGATTTCTAGACATCACTCCTTTGTCCTTTGGTGTGGCCCTATATGGGGCGGCCTTTGGCCTGCTCGCGGCACAGGCGGGCATTGATACGCTGCAAACCGGCGTTATGGGGTCCACCGTGTTTGCGGGGGCTTCACAGATCGTCGCAGCAGAGCGTCTGGTCTCGGGCGCCGGGGCTACCGCAGCGTTAATCGCAGGGCTGGCACTGAACGTCCGTATCCTGCTTATGACCGCCTCGCTGCGTGAAGAGTTCGCGGGCCGCCCACTCTGGCAGATCTTGCTGGGTGTCCACATGACGACCGACGAAAACTGGGCACTGATGCATGCCACCCGTGCACAGGGCCGACCCGCCGGGTACTGGTATCTGGTTGGCGGCGGCGCATCACTGTTTCTGGTCTGGATCACCTCGACACTGTTGGGCGTCAGCTTTGCTGCGATGCTGCCCGAACCCCGCGCCATTGGAATGGATTTTGCCTTTACCGCCGCATTTATCGCCATCCTGTGCAGCCTATGGCGCGGCAAAGGCGATGCGCTACCTTGGTTAGCCGCTGTCGCCAGCGCCGGCGCTCTAACGCTGTTTGCTCCAATTGAACCCTCTTGGGCCCTAATCTGTGGTGGAATAGTCGGGGCCGCCACCGCCGGGGTGTTCTGCAATGGCTGATCAATGGTTCGTTATACTGGGCCTGGCCATCGGTACATATGCCATCCGATTGGGCGGCTACGTGTTGGGCGCGCGTCTCCCCACCAGTGGGGCATGGGCCCGCGCATTCAACGCCTTGCCCGGATGCCTGATCGCGGCCTTGATGACAGTCACACTGGCGCAAGGAGGCCCGGCAGAATGGGGTGCGGCGGGTCTTGCCTTGATCATCGCTTTGCTGACCCGGAACCTCCCCTTAACCATGCTGACCGGGATTGTCGCTATATGCTCGTTACGGGCGATTATGTGATGTACAGCCGAACCGGTTAATACTGTGCCGATCAGATGCATTCTGCATAGCACTCACTATGTCTTGTAATCGGGACTGCGTTTATCCAGCAGTCGGACCAACCCGGCCCATTCAGTTTTGCCATTGTAATTGTAATGCTCTGACCGGGCCATCTGATCTTGATAGCGCGCCACTTTTTGCGGGTCGATCAGGTGCAGTTTCCGACCCATGGACAGCGTCTTGATTTGGGTCGAACATGTCTGACGCAAAAAATACGCTCTGAAAAACGCCTCAGCCGCAGTTTCACCCAGCGCATAATAGCCATGGTTTCGGCTGATCAAAATCTGATGCTGTGCCAGTGTTTGGATAAAGTGGGCACCAAACTCCTCATCCTCCTCAAACTCATATTCGATATATCCGGTGATGTTCCCCAAATATACGGCGGGTTGGCTCAGCGGTAAAATACCGTCTTCAATGGATCCCACGGCCATCACCTCTTCCTCATGTCCATGAACAAAGAAATTCGCATCGGTGCGTGATCCCAAAATCCACTGACAAAGGTTTTGCACCCCATCATTGAGCCACGGGCCTTCCGGGTCCACCGGCTGACCATCGGGGCCAATCTTGATCATCGCTGAGGCGGTCGCCTCCTCCCAAAACATACCATAAGGATGGACCAGATAGTGATCTGGTTGGTCCGGCACACGGGCTGCAATTGCCCCGTTGGCCAAATCAGACATGCCATAATGTGCAACAATACGAAACGAGGCGGCCAGATCGATGCGTGCCTGCCATTCGGCTTCTGAACAATCAAGCGAGGATTGGGACTTTGGTTGGTTCATGACAGCACTCCTCTTTCAGGTCATCCTGAGATCCAGAGCAAGGCATGTCGCGCAATTTAACGACGGGCATATGTCGTAAAGTTTGTGTCCCATTCGTAAGGTTGAATGGGACACAATTCAGGATTTGATTGTCGATCAGACCGACATGCAGATGTATTTCATCTCCAGATAGTCTTCGATGCCGTGATGGCTGCCTTCGCGACCCAGACCGGATTGTTTGACGCCACCAAACGGCGCCACCTCGGTTGAGATGATACCAGTATTCACGCCAACGATGCCGTATTCCAAAGCTTCGGCCACCTTGTAAACGCGGCTCAGGTCATTGGCGTAGAAATAGCTTGCCAGACCAAAGATCGTGTCATTGGCCATGGCTATCACATCATCCTCGTCCTCGAACTTAAAGAGCGGCGCCATCGGGCCAAAGGTCTCATCCTGCGCAACCATCATGTCTTGTGTCACGCCGGTGACAATTGTCGGTGGCAGAAAATATCCCTCACCCTCAAGCGGCTCACCACCACCCAGCAGGACCTCGGCCCCTTTGGCTTTGGCGTCTGCAACATGTTCTTGCACTTTGATGATCGCATCATTGTTGATCAACGGGCCCAAAATTGTGCCCTCTTCCAGACCATCGCCGATTTTCATCTGCGAGACTTTTTCGGCTAGTTTCTTGGCAAAGGCGTCATAAACACCCGCCTGCACATAGATCCGGTTGGCACAAACACAGGTCTGGCCGTTGTTGCGGAACTTACACAGGATAGCACCATCAACAGCAGCATCCAGATCGGCATCATCAAACACGATGAACGGCGCGTTACCACCCAGCTCCATCGAGCATTTCATCACCGTATCTGCCGCCTGGCGCATCAGGATCCGGCCCACTTCGGTCGATCCGGTAAAGGTCAGTTTGCGCACGGCGTCGTTTTCGCAGAACTCTTTGCCAACCTCGGAAGACCGCGACGATGTCACGATGCTAAAGACACCTTTCGGAATGCCAGCGCGCTCAGCCAAAACACCCATAACCGTCGCTGACAAAGGCGTTTCTGCTGCTGGACGACCAACAAAGGCACAGCCTGCCGCCAGCGCCGGGGCCGCCTTGCGGGTAATCATCGCGTTGGGAAAGTTCCAAGGCGTGATCGACGCGGCAACCCCAATCGGCTGCTTGATCACGGTAATGCGCTTGTCACGCTGGTGACCCGGAATAGTCTCGCCGTAGATCCGTTTGGCTTCTTCTGCAAAGAACTCGATGAACGACGCGCCATAGCCAATCTCGCCTTTGGCTTCGGCCAGTGGCTTGCCTTGCTCAGCAGTCAAGATGATCGCCAGATCATCGGCATTTTCCATCATCAGATCGAACCACTTGCGCATCACGCCTGCGCGTTCTTTACCGGTCCACTTGGCCCATTCTTTCTGCGCCGCTTGTGCCGTGGCGATGGTATCCGCGACCTGTGCCCGCGACATGTCGGCAACATTGGCAATCACATCGCCGCGTGCCGGGTTTTTGACCGGGTATGTACCGTTGTCACCCTCGACCCATTCGCCACCGGCATAGGCCATTTCAGCCAGCAGGCTGGGATCCTTCAACAGTGATTTCAGATTCGTCGCAGTCATGGCGCACCCCTTGCATGTCATATGTATTTTAATCTCGCAAAGCCAAAGCATCTTGCGTAAGGCTTGTCCAGTATCACTTTTGGGGAACAAAATGAACTGGGATGATGCCTATGCCAACGCCCCCTATATTCCGGGGGCTGATGCCTATCCAGAACGCTGGGCCGCGCAGGCGCGTGAATACCGCGCGGTGTTGCGTGCAAAAGGCAAGGCCGAGACCGGCATTTCCTATGGCGACAGCAAACGTCAAGCGTTTGATCTGTTTCTGCCAGACACTGAATCCAAGGGCTTGGTGATCTTTGTCCATGGCGGCTATTGGCTCAAATTCCACCGCACTTTCTGGTCCCACCTCGCCGCAGGTCCCCTTGCGCGCGGCTGGGCGGTGGCAATGCCATCTTATGATCTGTGCCCCGATGTGCGGATTTCTGACATCACCTTGCAGATCGCACGCGCTGTGCAAAAAGCAGCCGCGCTTGTTGATGGCCCAATCATCCTGACCGGCCATTCTGCCGGAGGGCATCTGGTGGCACGAATGGGGGCTGGGGGGATGCTGTCCGATGATGTCAGGGCACGCATCCAGCACATCATCCCAATCTCCCCCGTTTCAGACCTGCGCCCCCTGATGAACCTGTCGATGAACGCCGATTTCAAACTGGACATGGCAGAAGCAGAATCTGAAAGCCCGGCCTTGATGCCCGCGCCAGACATTCCGGTCACCGTCTGGGTTGGCGCCGATGAACGCCCTGTGTTTTTAGATCACGCCCGTTGGCTCACCGAAGCATGGAATGCCAAACATATCATCGATCCCGGCCTAAACCATTTCAACGTGATCGAGGGATTATCTGAAGCAAACAGCCCCCTGACAAACGCATTGCTAACGTAATTCGTAGGGTGGGTTTTCAACCCACCTTGTGACCAGGGTGGTGGGCTGAAAACCCACCCTACATGATCATCAATCCCGAGGCGCCGCCGCCCGGCGCAACCGGTCATTAATCGCCAGACCCAAACCGACCTCCGGGATGGGCGACACGGCGATGCCTGTCGCACCTTTGGCATCCAATGCATGCAAGTGGTGAAACAGATTTGCGGCGGCCTCAGTCAGATCACTTGCCGCGGACAGGTTCAGATCGCAATCAACATCGCCAAACCCGATCATCAATTCACCGGTCATTCGCACTTCAGCATTCAACCGCACCGCTGCACCGGGCGCATAATGCGATGTCATCTGCCCCGGGGCACTCAATTGTGCGCCCTCAGCATGATGGCGCAATTTCATCTGCAGTGCCGCTTCGATCACTTCAGCAGGCACCCCACCAGGGCGTAGCAAAATGGCATCATCCGCCAACCCGATGATTGTTGATTCCAACCCCACATCACAGGCCCCACCGTCCAGCACCGCCTCAATCCGACCGTTCAGCCCCGCCAGAACATGCGCCGCAGTTGTTGGGCTGATCCGCCCCGAAGGGTTGGCCGAAGGTGCCGCAACCGGGCCGCCGAACTGCTCCAGCAACTCCTGCGCCACTGGATGTGCCGGCACCCGAATCGCCAATGTCGATAAACCCGCCGATACTAAAGGTGAAATACCCGCATCGCTCCGAATCGGCAGCACCAATGTCATCGCTCCGGGCCAGAAGGCCGAGGCAAGGACTTCCGCCTCATGCGACCATTCGACATAGGTCTTAGCCACCTCAGCCGAGGGCACATGCACGATCAGCGGATTGAACTGCGGACGACCCTTAGCCTCAAAAATACGGGCTACGGCACGATCATTGCGTGCATCGCCACCCAATCCATAGACCGTTTCTGTTGGCAATGAGACCAATCCACCACTTACTAGAATGGCACACGCCCGTCCGTAACCGCCATGATCGGCTTGCAATATTTCGGTCTCTAGCTTCATTTTGAATTTCTGACGCCGCGTTTCGGTTGATGATGGCCTAGGCTGGATTAGTCTAAGGCAAGGTTAAGATTGCATATAGGCCGTCATGCTGGTTGCCAAGTCATATGCACGCTGTGAATTGCTGGAGAGCACAATGCCATACCGCGCCCCGCTTGAGGACTATCAGTTCCTGTTTGATCATGTTGTCGGCTTGAAGCAGGTATCCGAGACCGAGACATTTTCTGAGGCCAGCCCGGATCTGATCACCGCGGTTCTTTCTGAGGCTGGGAAGATGTGCGAAAACGTACTTGCTCCATTGCAGCGCAATGGCGATCTACATCCCGCACATCTGGAAAACGGCATAGTCCGCACAAGCCCAGGATTTGCTGACGGATACAAGGCCATCGCCGAGGGTGGATGGATTTCAATCAGCGCCTGCCCAGAATCGGGCGGCATGGGTTTGCCACTGGCCATCACCACCGCCGTCAATGAGATGATGAGCGGCGCCTGCCTGTCGTTGCAGCTCAACCCACTGATGTCGCAGGGCCAGATAGAAGCGTTGGAAAAACATGCCAGTAACGAGATCAAGGCGCTCTACCTACCTAAGCTAATCAGCGGCGAATGGTGCGGCACGATGAACCTGACCGAGGCGCAGGCCGGCTCGGACGTTGGCGCGCTGCAAACCAAGGCCGTCGACAATGGCGATGGCACCTATGCCATCACCGGGCAAAAGATCTTCATCAGCTGGGCCGACAACGACTTTACTGAAAACGTCTGTCACCTCGTGTTGGCTCGACTGCCCGATGGCGGCCCCGGCACCAAGGGCATCAGCCTGTTTATGGTGCCCAAATTCATCCCCGATGAAAACGGCGTACCCGGAACGGCCAATAGCCTGAATGTGGTCAGCCTTGAGCACAAAATGGGCCTGCATGGCTCGCCAACTGCAGTAATGCAATATGACGGCGCAACCGGTTGGCTGGTCGGTGAACCTCACGGTGGCATGCGCGCCATGTTCACGATGATGAACAACGCCCGACTGGGTGTTGGGGGCCAAGGGATTGGCGCAGCCGAAGGCGCCTATCAACACGCCCTAAGTTACGCATTGGAGCGTAAGCAAGGCAAAACCCCAGTTGAGAGCGGCACCGGCACCATTGCGGATCATGCCGATGTGCGCCGCATGTTGACAACCATGAAAGCCGAGGTGTTTGCTGCTCGCGCCATAGCTCTGTCTTGCGCCGTCGCCATCGACATGGAACACGCCACAGGATCTGGCGACTGGGCTGCTCGCGCAGCCTTCCTGACACCAATTGCCAAAGCCTACGGCACAAACATCGGGATGAGCGTCTCGGAAATGGGTGTACAGGTGCACGGAGGCATGGGCTTCATCGAGGAAACCGGCGCGGCGCAATATTACCGCGATGCCCGCGTCACTGCAATTTACGAGGGCACCAACGGCATTCAGGCGATGGATCTGGTCGCCCGTAAATTGATGGATGATGGAGAGGCTGCCAACGCATTGTTGGACGAAATCGAGGACTTCGCTGAGGCCGCTCGTGCCAGGTTACCTGAACTTGCTGAACCAGTCTGGGAGGCCTGTGAAACCTTGCGCGAAGCTGTAGATCAAATGGTCACCCAGTCCGAGCTGAACCAGCGCTTTGCAGGTGCCGTACCCTTCCTGCAAGCCTTTGCCCGGGTGTTGGGTGGCTATGTACATCTGCAAGCCGCAATCGCCGAAGGTGGCGAGGGGCCGCGCAGCAAGTTGGCGAAATTCTTTATCACCCGCCTCTTGCCTGAACATGCCGGCTTGCTCATACATGCGCTAGCCGGGGCCGATGATCTTTATGCGTTGTCCACCGACGAATTGGCAATGTAACAGGTCCGGATAAAAGATGCTCAAAACCCCATGGGACACTCCGCCCGCTCACGGAGAAAGCGTTACTGTTGCTGATGGGGTTCTCTGGCTGCGCTTACCCCTGCCGATGGCACTGGATCATGTCAACGTCTATGCAATTGACGAGGGTGACAGCTGGAGCATCGTTGACACCGGCGTGCGCACCCGCAAAACTATCGCCCTGTGGGAACAGATTTTGAGCGGCCCACTACAGGGGAAACCCGTAAGCCGGGTGATCCTGACCCACCATCACCCTGATCATATCGGCATGGCAGGCTGGCTGATGGAGCGGTTCGGAGCCGAACTGATAATGAGCCGCACCTCATGGCTCATGGCGCGCATGTTGCTGCTGGACATCGAAGAGCGACCAACCGCGCAAGCCGTCACCTTCTGGACCCGCGCTGGCATGGACCCTGCCATCATCGAAGCTCGCATAAACGACCGCCCATTCAATTTCAGCGATGTTTGCGCCCCGATCCCAGTGGGATATACCCGCATCAAACAGGGCGATACGTTTTCCGCTGGAGGCCGGACGTGGGATGTTCACACCGGCAATGGCCACGCGCCCGAACACCTGACACTTTGGAGCCGGGATGACAATCTGGTCATCGCAGGCGATCAGATCATCTCATCCATCAGCCCCAACATCGGCGTCTACCCAACCGAACCCGAGGCCGACCCGCTCTCGGATTGGCTCGAAAGCTGTGAGCGCCTGGCCAAGCTCGCGCGCAAAGATCATCTGGTGCTGTCCGGGCACAAGCTGCCTTTCACCGGTTTGCCTCACCGCATGGAGCAACTAAGCGAAAATCACCACGGCGCGCTAAAACGCCTGCGCCAACATCTTAGCGAACCGCGCATCGCCTCCGACTGCTTCACCCCACTCTTCAAACGCAAGGTCGACAGCGGCACATATGGGCATGCTTTGGTCGAAGCGGTTGCACATCTTAACCATCTGCATCAGGCTGGAGAGGTAACCCGTATCGCCCGCGCCGACGGGGCCTGGGTCTGGCAGATGAAGGATTGAACATGAACGAGAAAATTGAGACCTCCGCCGAACTGGCAGAAGCCGCGGCAATGCCGCGCTGCCATGAAGTACATGCCGATCCGGAACGCTGCCCGCCAGAGCAACCAGAAAATGTGGTTAAAAAACCCGTTGAGCAAAAAAGCCCGGCACAATGGGCCTATGAACGGCTGATCATGTACATCCAGAACTTTGAGAAAACACTGGATAACGAGCACGAGGTCGCGATGGGCTTTACTGGCGGAGATGCTGGCGTTCTGCGGATCGAGGGCATGGGCTATTTTGACCCCGATGTGATTACCTTTTATGGCAGCGATCCATCGGGCGCAAAAACCCAGCTTGTTCAACACGTCAGCCAACTCAGCGTCATGCTGCGCGCCTTGCCCAAGCAGGTAGAACAGGCCGAGCCAAACAGGATTGGCTTCCGTCTGGCACAGGATCTGGAAAAAGCCTGACGCTAAGATCAGCTTGGGTGGTGACAGACCGCCTGAAATACAGTATCCAGCCGAAAATCTGAAATTGTCTTCACTCAAGAAATGGATCCGACATGTCCGAACATAAACATGGTGAAATGAACATCGAAGTTCAGGAAAACGCGTTTAACGGCTTTGTAAAAGCTACGACCTATTCCTGTGTTGGGATCATCTTGTTCCTGATCTTGCTGGCGATTGTCGGCGGCTGATCACAGCATTCAATCTGTTTCAGGGGGCATCATGCGTGGTGTAACTTTTGCGCTTTGCGCGTTTGTGATGCTAACCGGCTGTGTTGGCGAATCGATCTGGGCCCCCGACGATGTGGTGGCCAAATCGATCTATCGCCACGAGGGCCCGCCCAAGCTGACCCTGTACACCATGATCAACAACCGCACCGGCAAAGGCGCGCACACATCGTTGATGATCAATGGGTCACAACGGATCATTTTTGACCCCGCCGGATCGTTCAAACACGAAACCATCCCAGAGCGAAACGATGTAATCTTTGGCGCAACGCCTGTGGTGGCCGATGTCTACACCCGCTATCACGCACGCCAGAGCTTTCACGTTGTCGTGCAGGAACTAATTGTCACCCCGCAGCAGGCGGAAAAGGCGATCAATATCGTTATGAATTACGGGGCTGTGGCCAAAGCCCAATGCGCCCACGGCACATCACGTGTGCTGGCGCAGGTGCTTCCTGGCCAAGTGTCGCCAACATGGTATCCCAAACAACTGGCCGAAGAATTCGGAACCATTCCAGGCGTTCGACAAAAAGAACTGTTTGAATACGACAGCGACGATAATAGCAAGGTGCTCGAAGCATGGGACCCTGCACGCTATAAAGCGCAGCAATAATTCATCGCCACCGCTCTAAACGTGTATGCTCATTTCGCTTACATTGTCGCTATATTCTCTAAAAACATGCCAAACGGTAAGCGCTGACACAAAAAAGCCAAAATTCCCAAAGATTTTTTTGGCTTTGCGACTGATGTTATTGTATATTTCATTCAGAAGCACTTGTTCAAAGCATATTTAAACGAATTGGGGATAGTATGAAGTTTAATCCTATTGCAACTGGCACGTTAATCGCTGCTCTTTTCGCATCAACATCCGCATGGGCCGCAACAGTCAATGTATCATATTCCGGGGACTTCGACGAAGATACCGTTCTTGCTGAAGATGGGCTGCCTGCAGGTGATTATGATACAATCGGCGGGCTGGAGGATGTCGCCCTTTTTCAATTGATCGAAGGAACCAACCTCTTCCACGGTTCTATCGAAGCCCCGCATGACACCGCTGACGTATTTAACATTGAAATCGCAGACGGCTTCCGGCTCATCGGAGCTAGCATCCTTTGGGGCATCAACCTGAGCCCCATCGATAACCCCTATCAAAGCACGCGATTGCAAGGTGCCGATGGCGCCCCGAGCTGGCATGTCGAGGAAAGTTCAGTCACACCCGAAATTTTCACCATTGATAGCCTGCTGAATGGCCCTTGGGGTGATGAAGTCGCAACCTTCAATGCACCCACGCTGGATGTGGGGCCTGGCATTTATCTCAGCACGCTTCGCGACAACGGCGGAACTTGTGCAATAAAAAATTTACCCGGAAGTGATGGCTTTTTGCATCCGACGTGCGTCGACGGCATTGATTACACAATGAGCTTTATGGTGGAACGTGTTAGCACCACCGCCCCGGTTCCGGTTCCCGCATCTTTGCCACTATTGCTGGCTGGTGTCGGCGGGATTGCAGCGATCTCTCGCCGCCGTCGTAAAATAGCCTAAAACTATCGCATACAAAAAATAGCGTCATGCGGGCAACATCAGTTGCCCGCTTTTGTTTTGGCCGATGCTCATATACCGGCCCTTACGTTTTTCAGAGTGTTGGCTCTTATTTGAACTTCTTGATCTCACCCGACTGCAGGCGCGACATGTAGCTGTGCAGCTCCCGTTTGACGATTGGCATCAGGAAGTAGAGGCCAAGAACGTTCACAACCGCCATGGCGAAGATCGCCGCATCAGAGAAGTCGATGACTGGGCCAAGGTTGGCTGCCGCACCGATGACAACGAAGATACAGAAGATGACCTTAAAGGTTAGCTCTTTGCCCTGCCCTTCGCCAAACAGATAGGTCCAAGCCTTGAGGCCGTAGTAAGACCAACTGATCATGGTTGAGAAGGCAAACAAGATCACAGCAAGCGCCAGAACATATTTGAACCACCCAAAGGCTGACGAGAACGCCGCCGAGGTCAGCGCAACACCTTTGTTGCCATCAACGGTCTGAATAGTGCTGGCACCTTCGTCCAGCAGATAAAGACCGGTGGTTGGATCCTGAACCAGCTGACCGGTGATGATGATCACCAGCGCCGTCATGGTACAGATTACAACCGTATCGATGAACGGCTCCAGCAGGGAGACAAAGCCCTCAGTGATCGGCTCTTTTGTCCGCACAGCGGAGTGCGCGATCGCGGCCGAACCAACGCCCGCCTCGTTCGAGAACGCCGCCCGCTTGAAGCCCTGGATCAACGCCCCAACCATACCGCCGGCAACGCCCGCACCAGTAAAGGCCCCGTCAAGGATCTGACCAAAGGCCCAACCGATCTTGTCGATATTCATCAGCAAGATCACAAGTGCGGCCAAAACGTACAGGACACCCATAAATGGCACGACCTTTTCTGTCACGCTGGCGATAGATTTCAATCCGCCGACAATCACGGCAAAGACGATACCGGCAAAGATCACACCGGTGATCCAACCAGGGTAGTTTCCAACAACGTTGGTGATCTGCGCATGCGCCTGATTGGCTTGGAACATGTTGCCACCACCAAAGGCCCCCAGGATACAAAAGATCGAGAACATGACCGCAAGGATCCTACCGCCCGGAATTCCGCGTTCGGCAAAGCCTTTGGTCAGGTAATACATCGGGCCACCGGAAACGGTGCCGTCTTCGTATTCGTTGCGGTATTTCACGCCCAGCGTACATTCAGTGAACTTTGACGCCATGCCCATCAGGCCCGCCATGATCATCCAGAATGTGGCACCCGGCCCACCGATTCCGACAGCCACGGCCACCCCGGCAATGTTTCCAAGGCCAACGGTGCCAGACAGCGCGGTTGCAAGCGCCTGAAAGTGGCTGACCTCGCCCGCATCGTTGGGATCAGAGTAGTCACCTTTGACCAACGATATTGCGTGCCCAACTGCACGGAACTGGATGAACGCAAAATACAATGTGAACACTGTCGCCGCGATCACCAACCAAGCCACGATCCACGGGAATGATGTCCCCGGAAATGGGCTGAAGATAAAGCTGACAAACCAGCCGGTTGAATTGGCAAAGATCTCGTTGACCTTCTCATCAATTCCACCCGTTTCTTGGGCAAATGCAGGCACTGTCATTGCGCTCGTTATCGCGGCGCCAAGACATGCCTTTTGAATATTCTTAATCATTGTCCCTATCCTGTATTATTTTTGATTAAGGTACGATTGTGCACGGCACTGGCGACGTCTGAGCCAATGTGCCCGCCACAGATCCAAAGACCCGCGAGCTCAACCCGTCAACGCCATCACGGCCAACGACCAGTTGGTTGGCGTTTGCATCTTTAGCGATTGCGCACAGAACCTCGGCGATCTTGCCATAGCGGATCTCTGTTTCAACCGTGACACCTTTATCCGAAAGCTCAGCTGTGATCGGATCCATCACTGCTTTTTTGGCGCGGCTGATCTCTTGCTGGCGACGCTTGTGTCGCTCTTCCAGCTCTGTTGGTGTCAAAAACGAATACGGTGACCATTCCAAAACATGGGCTACCACAACAGATCCACCCTGCGTTTTAGCCCGCTGAACCGCGAAATCCAACGCGCGTTTAGCAGAGTCGCTGCCGTCATATCCAACGACAAATTTATCAGACATAATTATCCCCTATAAGTGTATGTATCTTTTCGACACAGCCCTTAGTAACATATCATGAATGAGAAACTTTTCGTAACTTCCTTGAAGTTGATAAATTATTCGGAAATGGCATTACGAATTTATCATTTTGAGAAAATTTCCTGTGGATATAGTTGATCCCCACATACTTTCCATTCTTCAAAAAGATGACAAAATCTCGATGGCACGTTTGTCGGAAATGATTGGGCTGTCCATGCCAGACGTTCTGGAGAGCCATCGCATTTCAGGGACTCATGTTGCCCCCCAGCCACCCCCGCCGGGTGTTTCCATACCGAACACACTACCAGAAGGCAGGTCGATCTCATCATTGCCCGCCATTTCCCTGATCTCGCCATCCGGCAGCTCGGCCCAGTTGCGGCCAACCACACCAGCCCCGCCACCATCCACACCAAAGGGTGGGATGATCCGGTGATTGCTCAGTGTTGTGACTGTCACCGGAGACAGGAACCGCATGCGCCGCACCACACCATGACCGCCGCGCCATTCACCGGCACCACCCGATCCATCGCGCACGCCAAAATCCTCTAACCGCACGGGAAACCGTTTTTCCAACACTTCAGGATCGGTCATCCGAGTGTTGGTCATATGGCTTTGCACCGCGTCACAGCCGTTGAAACCCGGCCCGGCCCCGGTGCCGCCTGCAATGGTCTCGTAGTTCTGGAACTCATCGTTACCCCAGACAAAGTTGTTCATCGTCGCCTGCGATCCAGCAATCACGCCCAGCGCACCATAAAGCGCGTTACAAGTCGCCTGTGATACCTCGGTATTGCCCGAAATCACCGCCGCCGGATAAACCGGGTTCAGCATCGATCCTTCAGGAATAATAATCTTAAGCGGCTTCAAACACCCTTCGTTCAACGGAATATCCGCCCCCACCATTGTGCGGAACACATACAGCACCACAGCGCCGCAAATCGATTTGGGCGCATTATAATTGCCCGTGTGCTGCCCACTTGTGCCGGTGAAATCAATCACCGCCTCGCGGGCGTCGCGGTCCACACTGACCTTCACCTCAATCACCGCACCGTGGTCCATGTGATAGGTGTATTCGCCTTCCTTCATCCGGTCGATCACCCGGCGTACAGATTCCTCGGCATTATCCTGCACGTGGCTCATATAGGCACGCACCACATCAAGGCTGAAGTTATCGACCACCTTCAGCAATTCCTGTCGCCCGGTCTCATTTGCCGCAACCTGCGCTTTCAGGTCCGCCATGTTTTGCGCGATGTTCCGGCAAGGGTATTTGCAGGACGCCAGCACCGCCTCGGCCTCGACCTCCAGCAACGTGCCCTGATCCACCAGCTTGACGTTGTCGATCAACACGCCTTCTTCTTCGATATGTGTGCTATCGGGCGGCGCACTGCCCGGCGTGCGCCCACCAATATCGGCGTGATGCCCGCGTGACCCCAGCCAGAATTCTGGCTTACCCTCGACAAACACTGGCGTAATCACCGTCACATCCGGCAGGTGCGTGCCACCGTTGTAGGGCGAATTGAGCATATAGGCATCGCCTGGCTGTACATCCGGATTCAGCCGCATCACCGTCCGCACACTGTCGGACATTGACCCCAAATGCACAGGCACGTGCGGGGCATTGGCCACCAGATCGCCCGCCGCATCGAAAATCGCGCAGGAGAAATCAAACCGTTCCTTGATGTTCACCGACCAAGAGGTATTGGCCAGCGTCACCCCCATCTGATCCGCAACCGACATAAAGAGGTTGTTGAACACCTCCAACAGGACCGGATCGGCCTGCGTCCCTGCGGCCAGTTCCCGCGCCTTCGCCGTGACCCGCTCCAAAATCAAGTTGCCCATCTGATCAACTGAGGCGGCCCAACCGGGTTCAATCACATTGGTGCCGGTGGATTCTGTGATCACCGCAGGGCCTTGAACCGTCATCGACGGGTTCAGATTATCTCGTTCATAAAGCGGCACATCTTGCGCGCCACCCTCGACATGCATCGGGATCTGCGCAGTTGCAGCGCCATCGCCGTGAGGCAATGCAGGCTGCGGCGCTTGGCCTGTCTGGCCAATAGCTTCGACACTCAGCATCTCGAACAAGATCGCCCGCTCTGGCGAATGGAACCCGAAACGTTGCTGATGCACCGCCTCGAAATCAGCCTGCATCGCTGCAACTGCCCCAAACGGCACTTCCAACGCCTGATGCGAGCCGTCATAGCGCAGATGCGCCCGCCGCTCGATTCGGATTTCCGCCACACCCTGATCCGCCACTTCTTTTTTTGCCGCCTCTGCGATCTTGACCAAAGCAACCTCAGCCTGCGCCACATCCTCTAACGGCACATCCATCTGTACTTCACGCAAGGCGCGAATCTCAGCTAGCCCCATGCCGTAAGCACTCAACACCCCGGCGTGCGGGTGGATCAACACCTTGCGCATCGCCAAGGCATCCGCCACCAAACAAGCATGCTGCCCACCGGCACCGCCAAAGCATTGCAGTGTATAGCCGGTCACATCATGGCCACGCTGAACACTGATCTTCTTGATCGCATTGGCCATATTATCCACGGCAATCCGTAAAAAACCTTCGGCCATATCCTCGGGTGATCGTGCCGCTTCACCAGTCTCTTTCGCCACCTGTGCCGCAAGCGCTTCAAACTTCTCACGCACCACATCCTCATCCAATGGCTCATTGCCTTCAGGCCCGAACACATGCGGAAAATGTGACGGGTTCAGCTTGCCCAGCATCACGTTGCAATCGGTCACCGTCAGCGGCCCGCCACGGCGATAGCACGCTGGCCCCGGATCGGCCCCAGCACTTTCCGGCCCCACCTGAAAGCGCCCGTCGCGGAAGGTGCAGATCGACCCGCCCCCGGCGGCCACCGTATGAATATCCATCATCGGCGCACGCATACGCACACCTGCCACTTCGGTCTCAAAGCTGCGTTCAAACTCGCCTGCATAGTGGCTCACATCGGTCGATGTGCCACCCATATCAAAGCCAATCAACCGGTCATGGCCTGCGACCTCTCCGGTTTTCACCATGCCGACGATACCCCCGGCAGGGCCGGACAAAATTGCATCTTTGCCCTGAAACAGCCCCGCATCGGTCAGCCCGCCATTGGACTGCATAAACAGCAATGCCTCGCAGGCGCGACCTACATCCAGCGCCCCAGCCACCTGATCAACGTACCGCCGCAGAATTGGCGACAGATAGGCATCAACCACGGTTGTATCACCGCGCCCGACAAGCTTGGCCAGACGTGAGACCTGATGGCTGGCAGTAATCTGGGTGAATCCAATCTCGGCGGCAATCTCAGCCACCCGTTCCTCATGCGCGGGGTTCAGATAGGCATGCAGCCCAGCAATCGCCACGGCGCGTATGCCCTTGTCGTAGGCGGCTTGCAGCACCGCCCGCGCAGCATCTTCATCCAGCGGCTGCACCACGGCACCGTCTGCATCCAGACGTTCATCCAACTCGGCCACATCTTCATAAAGCAAATCAGGCCGCTTAATCTCCAGATCAAACAGGCGTGGGCGGGTTTGATAGCCAATCAACAACAGATCGCGAAATCCCTTGGTGATCAGCAGCGTCACCCTTTCACCCTTACGCTCCAACAGCGCATTGGTCGCCACGGTAGTGCCCATCTTCACGGCGCGGATGGAGCCATCAGCAAAATCACCGTCTTCTTGCATCAAATCCCGGATGCCCTGCACTGCCGCATCGCGATAACGTTCAGGGTTTTCGGACAACAGCTTATGCGTATGCACGCCACCCTCGGGATCAAGCGCCACGATATCGGTAAAGGTTCCACCCCGGTCGACCCAAAATTCCCAAGCGCCGCTCATTACCCCGTCCTCCGTGAAATGCTGTATGTGTGACCGGCCCACGTTTGGGTGCATGCGCTGAAATGTCAACGCTAGTGACGCCCAAATCGGCATTGAATTTCGCTAGGGTTTCTGCACATATCTTGGTTGATGGCAAAGGAGGCCCAGATGGACCTGCGCAAACTCACTGATGACGTCTCGGTATCCCCTCAGATCACGGCTGCGGACGTGCCTCATATCGCCGGGGCTGGCTTTCGCTCGATCATGTGCAACCGCCCTGATGGCGAGGAACCTGGCCAACCTGATTTGTGCGACATTGAAGCCGCCGCACAGCAAGAGGGTCTTGCATTCACCTGCGTGCCCATCGTTTCGGGTGGTGTCGGTCAAGACGACCTTAACGCTTTTGACAAGGCCCTGCGTGATCTGCCCAAACCCATTCTGGCATATTGCCGCAGCGGCACCCGTTGCACGATGATCTGGGCGATCACGCAAGCCGGACGCCTTGATGGGGATGAAATCATCAACTGCGCTGATAAGGCCGGTTATGACGTCCGTGCCGTCGTGGCCCAGATGCAGCGCAGATGACCCGCTGGATCGCTATCGGCCCAACCGGAAAAACCGTTACTGCCTACGCTTTGGAAAGTGGCACGCTCGTCACGTCCGCAACCGCGCCCACTGAATGCGCGGCACTGGCAGAGCTGGAGTTCGACGCAGAACAAACCATCCGCATCGGCGACGGTCTGCCAGCACGACTGCCGGCAAAACTGACCCCTGAAGACGGCCAAAGCCTGCCGGGTTTCGAACAGACCAGCCCACCCGACATCATTGGCGGCTGGATCCGCTTGTGGTGTGCCGGGTTCGCCGCTGACAAGCCCAACTGGGATGGCGTGATTTGTGCCATTTCAAGCGGGATTAGCCACTGGATCCACATCAGCGCGAACGAGGCGATCAGCTGCCAAAGCTTTCTCAGTCCCGGCCTGATCGATGCTTTCAACGGCGCCTTCCCACCTGCTGGCGATGCGATGTTCGACAGCCTCAGCCGCCCCGAGCGCCTTGCCGCCCATCTGCGTCAGGCGCAAGTTTCAGGCAACACTGCCGCCGTAACCGGCCACCTCATCGGGGCCGAACTGATGGCTGCCCGCCCTTATTGGCTTGGTCAAAACGTTATTTTGGTCTCAGATGAAGGAACCATCGCAGACGGTTACGCCATCGCGCTCGAGATGCAAAGCGTCCCGCACAGCACATGCAAAGCACAAGATCTGATCCCGGCAGGTCTGACCGCGCTGGGCAAGAGTCTGGGGCTTTTCGAGTGAGGCCACACCAAAGCGCACCATAAACATCCAGACTCGGTCTTGAAGTTACGCAGAATACGTAATAGTATAACATTACACAAAAACTTGCGCGACACATGACAAACACAGACCACCGTCTTCCCGTAACCTTACTCACCGGGTTCCTTGGTGCCGGGAAGACGACCCTCCTCAACTCCCTTCTCAAAGACAGCGCGGCGGGCCGCGTTGCCGTCGTCGTTAATGAATTCGGCGAGGCGGGCCTTGATCATGACCTGATCGAAACCTCGCAAGATGATATCGTGCTGATGCAATCGGGGTGCTTGTGCTGTTCAATCCGTGGCGATCTGGCGCAAACAATTGGCGACCTTCTGGCGCGGCGCAAATCAGGGAACGTGGCATTTGACCGGCTTGTGATTGAAACCACTGGTCTAGCCAACCCTGCCCCAATTTTGCAGACAATGCTGGTTGATCCGGCGCTGGCAGAAACCCTTCGGATGGATGGGGTTGTGACGATCGTAGACGCGGCGGCAGGGCCTGCGACATTAGACGTGCAGTTCGAGGCTGTTTCGCAGATCGCAATGGCGGACCTGATTGTGCTCAGCAAGGTCGATCTGGTTTCAAAACCCAAAGCGAAGTCCTTTCAGGATCGGTTGCGCAAACTGAACCAAACCGCACGCATTGTGCAGGCCACCCAAGGCAAGGTTCCTGTGAAGGCCCTGTTCGGATTGAATGGTTTACGGCGTGATGTAGCTGCCGCGCAAGCGTTAGACTGGCTGACCCCCGCCAAGGCAGACCCGCTGGCCAATCTCTCCGGTTTCGCGCCCTCCACAAAAGAACCGGCTTTTTCGCCACATGACCCACGCATACAATCGGTCTCGATGGTGTTTGAGGAGCCGCTAAAGGACGCCGCCTTTGATCTGTGGCTCGACACGTTGATTGCGCTGAAAGGCCCCGACATCCTGCGGGTTAAGGGCATTGTCTTTCTCGAAGAGATTGACCAGCCCTTCGTTTTCCACGGCGTGCAGCACATCTTTGATCCTCCAATACAGCTAAGTGATTGGCCCGCAGGTGATCAAACTTCACGCATCGTCGTGATTGCCAAAGACGTGGCCCGGGCAGAGCTGCAACGCAGTTTCGACATGCTGCGGGCAACACAAATCAGTCACAACACTCAAAGCGAGACAATGGCATGAACAGAAATTTAGGCGCGACGCGGCTCAAGCGTCGGCGGCGCGCGGGTGACCCAATGCAAGCCTATGATCGTCTGCCTCCAGAACTCCGCTCATGGCTGAGCACCGCAGCACGTCCATGGTCACCCCGGTCCTGCGCCAAGATCTGGGACAAAGCCCAGCGCGAAGGCTTGTCGCCTATGCAAATCGTGGACCGGTTGGCGCAAAGCGAAGTACGAGCCCTGACGCGCGACGCGCTTCAATTCTGATTCTGGGGATGCTTCGTCAAACCTGTTTCATTCCGGAAAACGCAACCTAAAGGCAGCCCCCTTTTGGCAGGGCACCAATTCGACATCCCCCCCAACGGTCCGCAACATCGTACGTACAATCGCCAACCCCATGCCGGTGCCACCTGCCTCGCGTCGTGTGGTAAAGTATGGGTCAAAAATCCGCTCCCGATTGCCGGGTGCAATTCCCGGCCCGTCGTCCGAGACCCGCAAAGACCGCTCTTCGCAGGTGATCATCACCTTCCCAGCCCCGTGAGCCGCTGCGTTTTGCACCAGATGCGTCAGCACCGCATGCAACGACTCGCGATCAATCGGCACCTCGCTATCACCTGCAAGCTCTATCTCGATATTCCCCGACAGCGCGGCCACCACCTCAGCGACCTGCACAGGCCCTCGGCCAACGGGTTCACGCGCGGCAGCCAAACGCCTGAGCGCTTTCAGCAGTTCATCCATTTTTTGTGACGATTGCTTGATCGTCGTCGCCAGCTGCGCCCGATCTTCGGCATCAACATCGCCTTCCAGCAACTCTGCCGCGCCAATCAAACTGGTCAGGGGGGATTTGAGCTCATGCGTCACATGATCAGTATAGGCGCGCAATCCAGCCTCGCGGTCTTGTAACGTGGTCGCCATATCCTGCATTGCGCGACCCAGCGCAGAGAATTCTGGCGTTCCAAAATGATCCGGCAGGGGTGTATCATCCCGGCCGTTTTTAAGCGCATCCGCATGGGCCGTCAGTGCATAAACCGGCCGCAAAACCAAGCGCCACAGTAAAAACCCCAGTATCAGGGTCGCAATCGCGGCCACCAATCCAAACAGCTGCGCTGTTTCCAACCAGCCCAAGATGCCGCCGGCCAAGCGCAGATATCCAATTCCGATCACCGGCAGACACAAGATCACCGCCAAGGTGCCGCCAATGACAAGCGCCAAAGGCGGGCGCCACTTTTGTCTTATCTGCTTTGACATGCACCCATCCTGATCCCGACCCCGTGTACGGTTTCAATCGCTTCATGACATCCCGCCTTGGTCAGCTTGGCTCGCAAATTGCGCAGGTGGCTGTCCAATGTCCGGTCCGAGATGTGAAACGACGGGCCGTATACAGCATCCACCAATTGCGCCTTGGTCGCCACATGTTCGGGGCGCGCCATCAGATGCGCCAACAGATCCATCTCGCGCCCCGTCAGGGCCAGGGATTCCCCGGATACCGTACACAAGTGCCGTTCGGGATCCAGCTTCAGCACGCCGCGGCTCAGTCCGCTTTTTGCTGGCTCCGGTCCAACCCGCTTCAAAATCGCCTTAATCCGGGCTGCCAGTTCACGTGGTGAAAACGGCTTTGACACATAGTCATCTCCGCCCAGCTCAAACGCCAACACCCGGTCGATCTCGTCGTCGCGTGCAGTCAAAAACAGCACCGGCGTTTCGACATCTTCACGCAAGCGGCGACAGACCTGTAGCCCATCCATCTCTGGCAGGCCAATGTCCAGCACGATCAGATCGATATTGCCATTGCGGGCCTTGGCCAATCCTTCTGCCCCATCTCCGGCCTCGCTCACCTCATGCCCTGCCTGTTTCAGCGTGATACGCAACACATCCCGAATCTGCGGGTCGTCATCGACAATCAATATTTTAGCCACAGCTGTTCCCGGCCCTTATTCTTTGGTACGCCCTGTCTGTACCATAGTCCCCATTCAACGCCCGGAAACAAACTGACGCAACCGGGAAAACATCGATACCTCAGACGTACTTGGGGTATGCGGAGAATGATCAACAGGCGCCAGATCGCCATCCATCCACCAGCCATCTTGCTGTAATTTACGGGGCACGCCACGTACGAGATAGAGTTTCATAAGTTTGTCCTTTCACTGCTCGTTTAGTTTCTTCCCCCTGAATAGCCCCCCAAACTGCAGCTCTGGCTTAGCGCTTCAGCAGTTTTTGTGCAGATCGCACAATCCTCTCCGCCTCTTGTCTCTTTCTTCCCGCTTTGCTTTAACGATCTGAACGCAAGATCCCGGAGGCCCCCAATGGTCGATATCGCCACCCGCGTGTGGAACCACAAATGGAAGATCGACCCGATTGTCAGGTCTTTGATCGACACGGATTTCTATAAACTGCTGATGTGCCAGTCGGTGTTTCGCAACAAACCCGACACGCAGGTCACATTTTCCCTGATCAACCGGAGCAAATCCATTCGTCTGGCCGAACTGGTCGACGAGGGCGAATTGCGCGAGCAGCTGGATCATATCAGGTCCCTGTCACTCAGCCGGGGCGAAAGCACTTGGCTGCGCGGCAACACGTTCTATGGCAAACGCCAGATGTTCACGCCTGAATTCATGGAGTGGTTTGAGCAACTCAGACTGCCGCCCTACCACCTTGAGAAACGCGATGGTCAGTATGAGCTCACGTTTGAAGGCTCCTGGCCCGAGGTCATGATGTGGGAAATCCCCGCCTTGGCGGTGTTGATGGAGCTGCGTTCGCGCGCTGTGCTACATGACATGAAACGTTTTGAACTGCAGGTGCTCTATGCCCGCGCCATGACCAAGCTGTGGGAAAAGGTCGATCAACTGCGCCCGATCGAGGGGTTGAACATCGCCGATTTCGGCACCCGGCGGCGGCATTCATTCCTATGGCAAGACTGGTGCGTGCAGGCAATGACCGAAGGCTTGGGGACAAAGTTCAAGGGGACATCAAACTGTCTGATTGCCAAGAACCGCGATCTTGAGGCGATCGGCACCAACGCACATGAATTGCCTATGGTTTACGCCGCATTGGCCAAAGACGATGCCACCTTAGCGCAGGCCCCCTACGATGTTCTCTCCGATTGGCACGATGAACACGACGGCAACTTGCGCATTATCCTACCCGACACCTATGGCAGTCAGGGCTTTTTTGACAATGCACCCGACTGGCTCGCTGGTTGGACTGGCATTCGCATCGACAGCGGCGATCCCGCCACCGGTGCGGAAACCGCGATCAACTGGTGGAAATCGCAGGGCGAAGACCCCAAGCAAAAACGCATCATCTTTTCCGATGGGTTGGATACAGCCAAGATCATCGAGCTACACAACCAGTTTGATGGCCGGGTCCAAACCTCGTTCGGTTGGGGTACGTTGATGACCAATGATTTCCGCGGCCTGACGACGGACGATTCCCTCTCGCCTTTCAGTCTGGTTTGCAAAGCGGTCAAAGCCAACGGGCAACCCACCGTCAAACTGTCTGACAACCCAAACAAAGCCATGGGCCCCGACGATCAGATCGCGCGTTACAAAAAGGTGTTCAAAGTCGGCGAACAGGACAAATTGGAGGTCGTGGTGTAAGACACCGCCCCTCTCTGTCTACCCGTACCACCCACACACAATTCGGTTGACATATGCAACCAATCAGCCGAATGCTCCTGCCCGATGGTTCCCGGGCGCACAGCGCAAACCGGGATGAAAAGGGAACGTGGTGCGGTGTAGCCTTTTAGGCGCCAATTCCATGACTGCCCCCGCAACTGTAAGCGGTGTGCCCCCCGAAAGACCACTGGGTGAAAACCTGGGAAGGTCGGGTGGGACTACAAGCCGCGAGTCAGGAGACCTGCCATCGAAACGCAACTTCAACCCGGGCGGGGTGCCTAGGAAGGATGCCAAGATGGCTTATTCGGCTTTTGCCGCAGATATGACAGGTTTCCATTCCTCCCCGACTGATTGTGGAGGAATTAATGTCCCAATCCTGTTCTCACCGCATTACGGTTTGCACCTCTTGCCGCCACAAAGACAAGACCAACCGCCCCGGTTATGAGTTGATCGCGCAATTGCGCGCCGCTCTCGCGGCGGCTGGTGACGATTTGCCCGCAAGTTTCGACATTGCCGAAGTGGCCTGTATGGCGGGGTGCAGCCGCCCTTGCACGGTGGCCTATCACGGTAAAAACAAAGCGACCTATCTTTTTGGCGATATAGAGCCTGACCACGACATCGCAGATCTGATCACCTTTGCGCAGCAATACGCTACGCTTGATGACGGCTGGTGTAGTTCACTGGATCGCCCTGGAAAGCTCCGCAAGTCCACACTCGCCCGCATTCCCGCTGCCTTTCAGGCTTTGCAAGACAGCTTGGAGAAAGCCTCATGAAGGCTGCATCACTCAAGATCGATCAGGTCGCGTTCGCCCCCCACCGCCGTAGCCCGCTCTTGCTGCATGAGACAAGCTTTGATCTTCAAGCCGGACAAGTCATGGGCGTAGTGGGCCCCAATGGCGCGGGCAAAACCACGTTGCTACGTCTGATCTATGGCTTCCATCGGCCCTTACGCGGGAAAATCCTGATTGACGACATATCGCTCAATGCGCTGTCCCACCGTCAGGTGGCCCGCAAGGTTGCTGCGGTTCTGCAAGAACAACCCACTGATTTCGCTCTGACCGTGCGCGAAATCGTCGCCTTGGGCCGGGTACCCCATCGCCAGGGATTTGCCCGTCCCGGACAACATGACGCTCAGGTGATCGAGAACGCGCTCGACCGGCTGGGATTGCGCAATCTGGCAGGGCGCAGCCTGTCCACACTGTCGGGCGGTGAACGTCAGCGGGTGATGGTCGCGCGCGCGCTGGCACAGGAACCCCAAATTCTGGTGCTTGATGAACCAACCAACCACCTCGACATCCGCCATCAGCTTGAGGTGCTGCAATTGATCAGCGAGCTGGACCTGACCATCATAACCTCGCTGCACGATCTGAACCTTGCCAGCGATATCTGTGACCGCATTCTCGTCCTCAAAAACGGGCAACCGCAGGGTTTTGGCCATCCTGATGACGTCCTTCAGGATGCCATCGTCGCGGACACCTTTCAGGTTCACGCCCGACGCGAAGAGCTGAGCATCAGTCGCAAGCCCTATCTGTCTTACCAACTTCCATCCACATCGACTCAACTAGAGGAACTTCAATGAAAACATCCGCTTTCGCTTTTGGCCTGTCCGTTATTGCCGGATCAGCCCTTGCCGAAACCACCGTTCAAAGCTGTGACCGCGAGGTCACTTTTAAGACTCCACCCAAGGCCGCCATTTCAAACGATGTCAACCTGACCGAAATGATGCTGGTTCTGGGCCTTGCGGATCGCATGGTCGGTTACACCGGCATTTCTGGTTGGAAAACGCTGGACGAAGAGATGCGCCATGGCATCGACGCCTTGCCAGAGCTGTCCGCTAAATACCCCTCCAAAGAGGTTCTGGTCGGTGCCGATGCCGACTTCTTCTTCGCAGGCTGGAACTATGGCATGAAAGTCGGCGGCGAGGTCACCCCCGAAACCCTCGCCCCGTTTGATATCAAGGTCTACGAGCTAACCGAAAGCTGCATCCACATCGGAGAAAAAGCCAAGGTCAGCATGAATGACATGTACAACGACCTGATGAACCTCGGCAAAATCTTTGCCGTCGAAGATAAAGCCGCAGAATTGGTTGATGGTTACAAGGCTGAGTTGGCAGACTTTACCGCATCCCTGAACACGGGCGACAACGCCCTGCGCGTCTTCGTCTACGACAGCGGCGAAGACACCCCCTTTACTGCCGGGCGCTACGCCATGCCAACCGCTCTGATCGAAGCGGCAGGCGGCCGGAACATCATGGATGACTTTGAAAAAAGCTGGGCTACCGTCACATGGGAAGAGGTGGTCGAACGCAATCCCGAGGTTGTGGTGATCGTGAACTACGGCAATGTCACTGCCGAAGAAAAGCGCGCCTTCATGATGAACAACCCGGCCTTCGCTGATATCGACGCGGTGAAAAATGACCGCTTCGTCGTTTTGGAATATGTCGAGGCCACCCCCGGCCCACGCAACATCAAGGCCGTTCAGAAACTCGCCCAAGGGTTCTGGGGCAAATAATGTCTCAGGGACAACCCCGCAAACCACTGCCTTTGTGGCTGGTCACCCTCGGGTGTCTCGTTGCCTTGGGGTTGTCCCTCTCCTTTGCCATTTCAGTGGGTGCCGTTTCCGTGCCCATTGCCACCGTTTGGGATGTGTTTTTCCATAAGATCGGTTTTGATTTGGGTGACCCAACATGGTCCAAGGGCCGCGCTGCCATCGTCTGGGAGATCCGCTTTCCCCGCGCACTGCTGGCGGTGATGGTCGGGGCCGGGCTGGCCGTCGTCGGCGCCTCCCTACAGGCCGTCACCCGCAACCCACTCGCTGATCCGCATCTTCTGGGCATTTCATCAGGCGGGGCGTTTGGCGCCATTCTGGCTCTCTTGCATACCGGACTGTTTCTGGGCCTCCTGACCGTGCCCCTGCTGGCCTTTTTTGGTGCCCTTATGGCAACTCTCTTGGTATTGGCCGTTTCGCATTTTACCGCATCAACCACGGCGGACCGGCTGGTCCTGACCGGTGTGGCCGTGTCCTTTGTCATCATGGCTGGCGCGAACGTTCTGATCTTCCTAGGCGATCCGCGCGCCACCCATACTGTGGTATTCTGGATGCTTGGCGGGCTTGGCTTGGCTCAGTGGTCGCACCTGATCTACCCACTGGTGATCCTTTTACTGTGTGGCGCATGGCTCTGGCTGCAAGCCCCGCGCCTCAACGCCATGACCGTGGGCGATGAAACCGCTTCAACCCTTGGCATTCCCGTGGCGCGCTTTCGCCTTGCGGTCTTCGTCTTTGGAGCATTGATTACAGGCGTGATGGTCGCCTTTTCCGGCCTGATCGGCTTTGTCGGCCTGATGGTACCTCATATCGTGCGCCTGTTAGTCGGCGGTGATAACGCCCGCGTCCTGCCTGTGTCAGCCCTCATAGGTGGGATTTTCTTGCTCTGGGCTGATATTGCAGCCCGTACCCTCATCGCACCCGAAGATATGCCCATCGGAATTGTCACCGGTCTGATCGGCGGGCTGTTCTTTATCGTTTTGCTAGGCCGCAGGTAGCGCTCAACGCCGGGGCTCAAACTCTATGTATAGCGTCAAAACCAACAAAACTGGCATCTGAGCCCTTGATAGACTCAGTTCTCATCTGTATCTGATCCTTATGACACAGATTATTGACATGGATGACCGCGCACGCCTGCCATGGCGCTTCTTCGGCGCTGGCCTGACCATTCTCGCCCGCCTATAGGGCGCATGTACGGCCCCGACCATCTTTGTCACACCTGAATTTCACTATACATCGGAGAGGACCCATGTCCCCCAAAACGCTCTATGATAAAATCTGGGATGCCCACGTCGTTCACGAGGCTGAAGACGGCACCTGTCTTTTGTATATTGACCGGCACCTGGTTCACGAAGTCACCAGCCCGCAGGCCTTTGAAGGGCTGCGTATGGCAGGCCGCCCCGTGCGCGCACCGGACAAAACGATTGCCGTACCCGATCACAACGTGCCGACCACGCTGGATCGCGCCAAAGGCATCGACAACGAGGAAAGCCGCATTCAAGTCGAAGCGCTGGATAAGAACGCCAAGGATTTCGGCATTCACTACTATCCGGTTTCCGACGTGCGTCAGGGCATTGTCCACATTGTTGGCCCTGAACAAGGCTGGACCCTGCCCGGCATGACCGTTGTTTGCGGCGATAGCCACACTGCTACGCATGGTGCTTTCGGCGCGCTGGCGCACGGCATCGGCACATCCGAGGTTGAACATGTTCTGGCCACGCAGACGCTGATCCAGAAGAAATCGAAAAACATGAAGGTCGAAATCACCGGGCAGTTGAACCCCGGTGTAACCGCCAAAGACATCACCCTTGCCGTGATCGGTGAAACCGGCACCGCTGGTGGCACCGGCTATGTGATCGAATACTGTGGTGAAGCCATTCAGGCCCTCAGCATGGAAGGGCGGATGACCGTCTGCAACATGGCGATTGAGGGTGGCGCACGCGCTGGCCTGATCGCACCTGACCAAACCACCTATGACTATGTCAATGGCCGGGCACATGCACCAAAGGGTGCGCAGTGGGAAGCCGCGCTAAACTGGTGGAAAACGCTCTTCACCGAAAACGGCGCACATTTCGACAAGGTCGTCACCCTCAAAGGTGAAGACATTCAGCCAGTTGTGACATGGGGCACCTCGCCCGAGGATGTTTTGCCAATCACCGCGACAGTTCCAAGCCCAGACGATTTCCAAGGTGGCAAAGTTGATGCAGCCCGCCGTTCAATCGAATACATGGGTCTGACCCCCGGTCAGAAACTGACAGATATTGCCATCGATACGGTTTTCATCGGCTCGTGCACAAACGGCCGGATCGAAGATCTGCGCGCTGCGGCTGAGATCCTGAAGGGCAAAAAGGTCAAGGACGGCATGCGTGCCATGGTCGTTCCCGGCTCTGGCCTTGTTCGGGCCCAAGCCGAGGAAGAGGGCCTTGCCGATGTCTTCCGTGACGCGGGCTTTGAATGGCGTTTGGCCGGTTGTTCCATGTGTCTGGCGATGAACCCTGATCAGCTGTCCGAGGGCGAGCGCTGTGCCTCAACTTCGAACCGCAACTTTGAGGGGCGCCAAGGCTACAAAGGTCGCACCCATTTGGTCAGCCCAGCCATGGCAGCAGCAGCAGCCCTGACTGGCCACCTGACCGACATCCGCGATCTGATTTAACGCAACGTTCTCTTCACAACCCCTGTGTAGAGCGTGAAAACATGTGTGGAGGTTAACCCTTTTGGTCGACCTCCACACTTCCCATGTCTGTATCAGCTGCAGCATCCCGCCGCGGCAAGCACCGCATCCCGGGCAACCGGAATGCAGGAAAGGAGCACAGATATGATCCGCGTTATTCTTCCAACCATTGTTGCCTTTGCCAGCCTGATGACCGTTTGGGGCATGACAGCCCTATCGTTTGCCTGACATCTTTTTCGACATTTAAAATTCCATCCGCCGGCCTAAGTTCGGCGGATGTTTGTGTATTAAGAACGGATCAGATAGTGTCTGTTTTCAATGAATTCCGGTGGAAACACCAATGCGGTTTCTTTCTAGGCTGAGTATTTAAATGACCGAAGATATCAGTGCTTCAAACAGTCCAAGACGCCCCAAAGTCCTGATCATCGCAGAAGCTGCAAATCCTGAGCGTGTCAGTGTGCCGCTCATTGGCTGGTCCCTGACCGAGGCCCTACGGCAGGTGGCCGATATTCATCTCGTAACGCAAATCAGAAATCGCGAAGCGATCTTGCGCGCGGGCTGGATTGAAGGACAGGACTTCACATGCATCGACACCGAAGCGGTTATGATACCAGTCACAAAAATCGCGGGCAAACTGCGCGGCGGAGCGAACAAAGGCTGGACCACCGTTGCAGCGGCCGCCAGCCTGGCCTACCCATATTTTGAACACCTGATCTGGAAAAAGTTTGGCGCCGACATCATGCAGGGTCAGTATGATATTGTGCACCGGGTCACGCCAGTATCGCCCACCTCAAACAGCTCGCTAGCCAAGAAATGCAAAAAACATAATGTGCCATTTGTCCTGGGGCCGCTTAATGGCGGGGTCCCTTGGCCCAAGGAATTTCGCCAAGAGCAAGTTAAAGAACGTGAATGGCTGTCCTTTGTGCGCTCAATGTACAAATTGAATCCCGCACGCCAGAGCATGCTGAAAAACACGGCCGCCATTCTTGCAGGATCAAAGTTTACCCAATCAGAGATTCCTCAGGAACACAGCGACCGCGTCATTTACCTGCCCGAGAACGCACTTGATTTGTCGCGTTTCAGTCTGGAATCAAAGGCATTCAAAGGTGGGCCATTGCAGGCCTGCTTCATCGGGCGGCTCGTGCCATACAAAGGCGCCGATATGATGTTGGAAGCGATTGTGCCGCTGTTAAAGGACAACAAATTGATCGTCGATATTATCGGCGATGGACCTGAAATGCCCCACCTCAAGGAAATCGCAAGTCAGAATGCAATTGAGGATCACGTCACATTTCATGGCTGGACCGAGCATAAGGACGTTCAGAATATCGCCTCGCAAAGCCAATTGCTTTTGTTCCCCTCCATTCGGGAATTCGGCGGAGGTGTCGTGCTGGAGGCGATGAAAATGGGGCTGGTCCCGGTTATCTGCGATTACGCAGGCCCCGGAGAGCTGGTGAACGCTGACACTGGATACAAGATCCCCATGGGCAGCCGCCAAGATATTATCCGTGACTTTGGACAAGTGGTACAGGATATTTGCGCATCACCTGAACAGCTGGCCGCAAAATCACAGGCCGGGCAGGCGTTTGTGATGGACAACTTCACCTGGAGCGCCAAGGCCCGGCAAATTTCCGAAGTTTATAAGTGGGTTTTAAACGGTGGGAAACGGCCGCAGCCCTTTACGAACGGCTGAAATGGTGGTTTTTAGCCAGCTAAGCAAACGAATCCTTAACTTCTACAGAAGGGCATAAAGGGTGGATAAATTCGAAAAATTGCACGGCATCGCCGCGCCAATGCCATTGGTCAACATCGATACCGATATGATCATTCCAAAGGTGTTTCTGAAAACCATCAAGCGCTCAGGCCTTGGTGTGAACCTGTTTGATGAAATGCGCTTTGATCGCGAAGGCAACGAGCTGCCTGATTTCGTGCTGAACAAACCGCAATACCGTGACGCTCAGATCTTAGTTGCAGGTGACAACTTTGGTTGCGGCTCTTCCCGCGAACACGCGCCATGGGCCATTGCTGATTTCGGAATCAAATGTGTCATCTCGACATCCTTTGCCGACATCTTTTTCAATAACTGCTTCAAAAACGGTATCTTGCCAATTGTTCTGCCTCAGGAACAAGTCGCTGTACTGATGGGTGACGCGGAAAAAGGTGCCAATGCACGCATGACCGTTGATCTTGAGGCCCAGGAAATCACCACATCCGAAGGGGAAACAATCGCTTTCGAAGTGGATGCATTCAAGAAACATTGCTTGCTAAATGGTCTAGATGATATCGGCCTGACGCTGGAAAAAGCCTCTTCAATTGACACCTATGAAGGTCAAAACAATACACAGCGCCCCTGGGTGTAACTCACGATGCGCGAAATAACGCCGCCTGTACAGCTTCAGGCGGTGTTATGTTGACCCCTCACACTCAGAAACAGTATGTTGCTAGGCAGCACCCTAATTTGCCACCCACATTAGGGCCGCCAATCCACGCAACCCCTACATTCAGTAGGCCAACACAAGATTGCCCAATTTCTGCACCCATTTTGATGCATTCTCGCACCAACTTGACCATCGATTCGCCTGAAAACTGAAGTCTTTGTTACCAAAGCCTTGAGATGTAAGTTGAAAGTAAGCAAAAGTTGTATGAGAACCAAAACAGCCGCCAATTGTGGCAAGCTCATCAAGGGACAGTGGTACAACAGTACTGCGCGGCAAGCCAGTTCGAAGGGAAACGGGCGGTGATTCCACGTTTAGTGAGTGCCTTGTTACGTGCCATGTTGGTGGCACTCCTGATAGCCGCCCCATCGCTGCTGTTGGTAAATACGGGCGCAGACACAGCTCAGGTTGTTGTAGTTCTCGCTATTCTTGCTTCTGTTTTGACCTTTATTGAATATTACGGTCGCTATCCCAGCTTTATCGAATTCCGCTTTGCAGCGCCGGTCAACCGGCTGAAGTTCACGGCACTGTTGATTACTATCGTATTGCTGTCACTCATTTTGCGCGGGCAAACCAACCCAACCGGTTGGACAACTGCAATCACAAATCTGGGTGATGGATTGGGCCGCGTTATGGACTTTCCTTACTCACCCGTTCGCCTTGTTCTATTGATGCTTCCTCCGGAAACAGACGCTCAGACGATCTCTTTGATCCGAACCTCAGCAGGCATTGCCTATATGGTTTCATTCACAATGATGTTCGTCTTCTTGTCCATGGTCCGCTTGTTCGATTGGCCTGTACGCAAGGGCGCGTTCAACGTCTGGATCAACTTGCCTTTGTTTGATCCGACACGTGGCGATGTTCTGGAACGCCTGAAACGTGACGCGTCTCTTAACCTTGTGTTAGGGTTTCTTCTGCCATTCTTTATCCCATTCGCGGTGAACGCGGCGTCCAGCACGATCGACCCGCTTTCGTTGAACCATCCGCAAACCCTGATCTGGACGATAACAGCATGGGCCTTTCTACCTGCAAGCCTCCTGATGCGCGGAATCGCGATCAGTCGCATTGCAGGGCTGATCGAAGAGAAACGCCGCCGCGCCTACGCCCAGCATACCGATGCCAAAGCCTTACAAAGCGCCTAATCACTGCCTGTTTAACAAGCGCAGTATTTTGCACAGCCCCTCAAGCCGATCCAGTCAGAATAGCAACCTATAACACCGGACTTTCCCGCGATGGTCCCGGTTTGTTGTTACGCGACATTGCGAGTGGCGCAGACCCACAGGTCACCGCACTCACAGCAGTGATATCAAAAGTTCAGCCAGATATTTTGTTGCTTCAAAGCATCGATTATGACCTCGACCTGCATGCTCTCACAGCCTTCAATGCAACCCTGTCTGAGGCCGGCCAACACTATCCATATATATTCTCGTCTCTCCCCAACACAGGAATGCAAACCGGGCTCGATATGGATCTTGATGGTCGTTTTATAAATGCAAAAGACGCCCAAAGTTTTGGGGCGTTCTCGGGGCAAAAAGGCATGGCCATTCTATCGCGTTACCCCATCATGACAGATGACGTTCAGGATTATTCAGACGTTCTGTGGAAGGATATTCCCGCATCTCTGCTGCTAGATATCAACGAAGCACAAGGTCTGACATCAGCAATACGCGACATTCAGCGTTTATCCTATGTCGCCCACTGGGTTGTGCCGATCAACGTTCAATCACACACCTTAACCTTGCTCGCCTTCCATGCCAGCCCACCGGTGTTTGATGGCCCCGAAGACCGCAACGGCCGACGCAACCATGATGAATTGCGCTTTTGGCAACTCTATATGGACGGCGCTTTCGACACACCCCCAGAGCATACTTTCGTCCTTTTGGGCGATGCCAACCTTGACCCGGTAGATAGCGAGGGCCGCAAAGAGGCAATCCGCGCTCTCCTGCAAGACCCGCGCCTGCAAGATCCCTCACCGCACCGTAGTTTCCCCGTCTCGGCACAGACTGGGCAACGTGGTGATCCGATGCTTGATACGGTTCATTGGCCCAAATTGGATTCCATGCGGGTGGATTACATCCTGCCCTCGTCTGACTTGCAGGTCCTTGCCTCAGGCGTCTATTGGCCCGATGACACCACCCCCAACGGCCAAACCGCAGCAATCGCCAGCCGTCACCGGCTGGTTTGGGTCGATATTGCGCTTGATTAGCCGCATAAAACCCCACATTCCTTGACCCTTCCATAGCTTCGCGTTACGCCCTGCAAAACCATCGCGATGACAAGGATTTCCCATGAGCACCAATACCCTTCTTATTCTTCCCGGTGACGGCATCGGCCCCGAGGTCATGGCCGAGGTTCGCAAAGTCATCGGCTGGTTCGACGAAAACCGTGGCCTGAGCTTTGACGTCAGCGAAGATCTGGTTGGTGGTGCGGCATATGACGCCCACGGTGTTCCCCTGCATGACGACACGATGGCGCGCGCGCAAGAAGTTGACGCCGTTCTGCTCGGTGCCGTTGGCGGGCCAAAATATGACGATCTCGACTTCTCGGTCAAACCCGAACGCGGGTTGCTGCGCCTGCGCAAGGAAATGGATCTTTATTCCAACCTGCGCCCGGCCCAATGTTTTGACGCACTGGCCGACTTCAGCAGCCTGAAAAAAGACATCGTCGCTGGTCTGGATATCATGATCCTGCGCGAGCTGACCTCGGGCGTTTATTTCGGAGAGCCGCGCGGTATCTTTGAAGAAGGCAACGAGCGCGTCGGCATCAACACGCAACGCTACACTGAATCCGAGATTGAGCGTGCCGCCCGTTCCGCGTTTGAGCTGGCCATGCGTCGCGGCAAAAAAGTCTGCTCGATGGAAAAAGCCAACGTCATGGAATCCGGCATTCTGTGGCGCGAGGTCACGACCCGTGTGGCCAAAGACTATCCCGAGGTCGAACTCAGCCATATGTACGCCGACAACGGCGCGATGCAGCTGGTGCGCGCGCCCAAGCAGTTCGACGTGATCTTCACTGACAACCTCTTTGGTGACATCCTGTCCGACTGCGCCGCAATGCTGACCGGCTCGCTTGGCATGCTGCCCTCAGCCTCGCTTGGTGCCCCAATGGAAAACGGTCGTCCCAAGGCATTGTATGAGCCCGTACACGGCTCCGCCCCAGACATCACCGGCCAAGGCAAAGCCAACCCCATCGCCTGCGTGCTCAGCTTCGCCATGGCCCTGCGCTACAGCTTTGACCAAGGCGACGAGGCCACCCGCCTGGAACAGGCCATCGAGGCCGTGCTGGCCAAAGGCCTGCGCACTGGTGATCTTTTGGGCGCCGAAGGCGGCTCCCCCATCTCCACCTCAGAAATGGGCGACGCTATCATCGAGGCGCTGCAAGAGAGCTTGGGTTAAGACATTAAGCATAGAAATGCATAGAGGCGGCCTCATCATCGGGCCGCCTCCTTCATTACATGATGAAGATCAATGAAAGTCTGCTCTGAACCCAGTATATCGAATACTGTGCCACAATCCGACGACTACTTTGCGCAGATAGCGACCTTTGCAAAGTCGCCTACAGGTCAAATGTAATATTAAATATATAAGTTGTTCTGACGTTTTACCTGATAATTTCGGCTTTGATCAGTTTAGCTCTGGCGACATCCAGTATTTTGTACCTGCGGCGCTTGCAGCAACGCGCCAGCCCTTTTTGTCGAGCACAAAAAAGGAGCGACCATCTATGAACCTGACAGCCTCTCCGGACTGATCATCGCCATGCATCGTGGAAGTCTCAGCTGTTGCATCATATCCATCAACGATGAACTTGGTGTAATCACCCGGTGTTTCGAACATGATTACAAACTGGGATTCAAATCCTCCAATGCCAAGGGCCGCTCCAACCCCACCTGTGGCCATATTCATATACGTTTTGGAGCTATCCTCTTTAGATATTGCGACGCCCCGCCCATAACCAGCAGAAACGGGAAAGATGGTCACTTTGCGACTGTCAAAAATCGCATATCCAGCGCTGATATCATACATTGCGGCAGCATCCGCACTTTGCGCTAAAAGCTGAGCAAGAATCTCATTTGACATGACATCAAGCTTGGCACGGGTTTCTTCAGGGGTAGCCTCGTTCGTTGCCATTTCCGTTGTAGACTTTACTGTGTCCCCAACAATTCCCACACCTTTGTCAATTGTGTCTCCAACACGTTCCGCCCCCTGACCTACGGCTTCCGCTGCATCCTCTGCACCTTTCTGGATTTTGCCCAGTATGCCATCTGCCATAGCCGGATTTGCAAGGCATAAGAGTGTTATAGCGGAGTAAACGAATCCATGCATTTTCTTATCTCCCGCATCGACGCTTTTCACATTGAAATTAGCATGTGTTTTGCAGGTTATAACCCGTAAAAATTTTACTGAAACTTTTAAGTCTAACTCAGCATGGACTTGCTATATCAAACACGCTTGGGCCTCTAGGAACAAACCGCATTCAGCTATTGTAGGTCAATACTGATCCTTGCGCCTGACCCAAGCCATCGGAAATTCAAGAGCGTCTTCGTTTCGGCCCTCCGGCGTCATATCGATTAAGTGATAGGTGCCGATCAATGCCATTGAGGCTATCCATCAAGAAAGAACAGCTTGGGCCACCCGCCTCGAACAAGCCATCGAAGCGGCACTCGCCAAAGGCCTGCACACAGGTGACCTGCTCGGCGCCGAAGGTGGCTCGCCGATCTCCACCTCAGAAATGGGCGACGCCATCATCGAAGCCCTGCAAGAGAGCCTGAGCTAAGCTGAACAGCATCGATTTCATAGAAGGCGGCCCCAGAGGCCACCTTTTTCATTGATTGATACCGTTCAGCGAGAGGCGAAAATAAGTCATTTTGACCGTGTATATTCTCCATAGGAAATACTAAAATATCGCCGATACTCGCATAGGAATAATTGAAATGGATTTTCTACGAGCATTGATGGTGAGTTTTTTAAGCTCAACGTTCGCTTGCGGAAGCGCCATGGCTTGTATTGCATCCATGGATCAAGATTTGAAAAACATCAAAAATGCTGATGTCGTTGTTATAGGTAAACTACGAAACTATCAGATCGTAACAGACACCATGGCTACCGACGCGGCCCGCCAACAACAACAATATTTTGAAGGCCTATCGGACGAGTCGAAGGATGACGATGTCAATGAAACCAAAATTACAATCAACTACGCACGTTTCGAGATAGACGTTGATGAGGTTTTGCTTGGCAATGTAAGCGAAACTCTAACTGCTATTTGGCCAAATTATGCATTTATTGAATCAGGAATGACACCTAATGCTCCGTTCCTGATTGCTCTTCGACGTTCTACGAAGTCAACGCCCTCACTCAGAGGGCAAACTGTTTGGATGGTACACGGGAGCTATTGCACAGGGTCGTTCTTTTTTGCAGGAGCTAGCACCGATGCCGCAACAGTTAGAGAGCTTTTGGGTTCGATGTCGGAGTGAAGTCTAAGCGACCTTGCTGTTTCCTTCTTTGTTTATAATGAAGCGCAACTCCATCCGCGTGACGAAAATTTGCCCTATTGGTGGTGAGTCGAATACCCTTGAATTATCTTTTAGGGCCACCTTTCACTCAAACATAATCAATCAATTCTGCATCTTTGCGCAGGTACAGCGGATGCTTGGCCGAACCATCTTTGTTCCGCGCAAAGCAACGCAGGGGTTTGCCAGTGCTGCGCATCCCTGCAACCACCTCATCAATCACCGGCTGATACCGCTTGTGCAGCTTGCCATAGGCCAGCACGATCAACTCGCTCTCTTCGGCCATGCCTTGCAGGTACGGGATGTTCTCAACACTGCAGGCCTCTGCCGGGTCCACCGGCAGATCCTTGGGCGAGGTTGCCCGCCAATCCAGCACGTTGCCTTTCAGGTAGCGATTGAACCCCCAGCGACGGGAAAAATCCAACTCGCGATGGCAGGTCGGGTCCGACACGCTCGCATCCGCCACAGATGGGTTCATGCCAATAAACAGAATGGTGCGGGCACTCTCGCCCTCAACCGTCCACTCCCGTGTCAGCGCCTGTCTGTATTTGCCACAATCTGAAAACCGCGCGCCGCCGATCACCCCATCAGGCAGCTTTAGCCGTACTTTTCCACCGGGATCATGCTGTTCTTCCGGCGCACTCATGCTTATTCCCCCGAGGACGTGTTGAACACGCGGCTAGGGTGCAGCTCTCCGGCTTTGTACCGGCCCACAGCCACCGCCTGCCCATCCAAAGCGCCCCAGCATTCATCGCCGTATTCAACGTCCGATGCAAACACCATCCCTGGGTTTCCATTGCGCAGCTTCGCCGCCCCTTCAGGCGTGCAATTCACCATCGGCAGATCTGCCAGACCTTCTTCCAACGGGCGCAAATACGTGTCTAATTCAGGCGACTGCGCCATTGCATCGATTTGCTCAATCGTCAAACCATCTTTGACCTCAAACGGCCCTGACCAGACCCGGCGCAACCATTGCACATGGCCATAACAGCCCAGCGCCTGCCCCAGATCCCGCGCGATGGAACGGACATATCCGCCCTTGCCACAGGTCATCTCAAGCACCGCGTGATCCGCATCCGGGCGATCCTTCAAAAGCAACTCTTCGACCCACAAAGGGCGTGCAGCCAATTCAACATCTTCGCCATCACGGGCCAGTTTATACGCCCGCTGGCCATCAACCTTAACGGCGGAAAACTTCGGCGGCACCTGCATGATATCGCCAAGAAACGCGCCCAACTCGGCCTTGATCGCCTCATCATCCGGACGCACATCGCTCTCGGCAATCACTTCGCCTTCGGTATCATCGGTATTGGTGGCCTGCCCCAACCGGACAGAAAACTCATAAGCCTTCAATGCATCGGTAATATAGGGCACGGTCTTGGTCGCCTCGCCCAAAGCCACGGCCAAAACGCCGGTTGCCTCAGGGTCCAACGTGCCCGCATGACCAGCCTTTTTCGCCTGCAATGCCCAGCGCACTTTGTTCACCACCGAGGTCGAGGTCATGCCAGCAGGTTTATCCACCACCAGCCAACCCGATATATCGCGGCCCTTGCGTTTACGTCCCATCACAGTCTTCCAGCTTTAAATATTGAACACGCGGGCTAACAACCTGAGCGCACCGCGTCAATCACTCAACCGGGGCCACAACCCCAACAATCGGCCCCATCGGAAAGCCCCCGTCATGCCGCCCCAGATCAGGCGCATAGAGCTTTGAGATATTGCCGTCGAAATAGAGCGCCTGCGGCGTCTTCAGTTCATCACGAAACAGCACGCCAAATTCATGAAACGTCACCGGCGCATGGGACATCACAAACCATGCGGTTGTCCCATCCTCCGAGGTACCAACCCCATTGCGCACAAAGCGGCTGTCACTGTCGGGCAAAAACCGCGGATGCAACTTGCCATCAATCACCAGCATCGGCCCGGACTGCGTGGCAAAGCGACACTCGGGTTGCTCAGCCTGAAACCGCTTGGTTTCAGACACTAGCGCGGCCCCCTCCTGAATGCAGAGAACCCCGTTTGGCAACAGACCAAAATTTCCCGGCCCGGCCGAGGCGATGACGCGCATCTGCTCCTCGCCCTCTTCGACATAATGTCCCACCGGACTACGATCCTGATGGTACATCCCTGCATTCATCGCAAACCGCAGCGCTTTGCCTTGATCCGACACAAGCGCATCAACATTGCCAAAACTGCCTAACACATCACCGGTTTCAGGGTGATTGAGGAACAGACGCAACTCTTCCGCTTCAACATCGACCTTGCAAACGCTGTAATCGCGGCCATCGTGCTGCAGCACGTTACATTCAACGGCCATAGCCGGCCCAGCAATCAAGCCCGCCAACGCCGCCGCTGCAACCCGCCAGCGCATTGCGCTACTCTTCCTCGGTATCGCGACGTACATCGTCTTGCGAAAACAGGCGGCGGGTCTCATCCATCTGGTCAAAAGTCGTATCAACCCGAAACCGCAGATCAGGCGCATATTTCAACGCCAGTTTTTTGCCGATCATCCGGCGCAGCTCGCCTTTGTTGCGCGCCAGCAAGGCAACCACATCTTCCTGCCCGGTTCCCCCCAATGGCAAAACATAAGCTGTTGCCACTTTTAGGTCCGGTGAAATTCGCACTTCGCCCACAGTCACAGACATCCGGTTCAAATCCGGGTCATGGACATCCCCACGCGCCAACACATCGGACAATGTCCGGCGGATCAATTCCCCCACCCGCAGCTGACGCTGCGACGGTCCGGGGCCATCATGAAACTTGTTCTTTCCCATGCGCTGCATTTAGTGCCTAACTCGACCTTTGCCAAGCGATGATCGGCACGCTAAGAGAGGCACAAAGCGTAAAGGAGACCCCCAATGACCGATTTGCCAGGGATTGTGGTTACAGGCGCCTCAGGCCGTATGGGCCAGATGCTGATCCAGACCATCACCCAAAGCGACCGCGCCCGCCTTGTCGGCGCTGTTGAACGCACCGGCCATGACTGGGTTGGTCGCGATGTGGGCGAGTGCATGAATGCCGGACATTTGGGTGTCACCGTCACAGATGACCCGCTGGAAGCCTTTGCCAAAGCGCAGGTTGTGATCGATTTCACCGCCCCCGCCGCAACAATCGAGTTTGCCAATCTGGCCGCACAGGCCCGTGCCGTTCACGTCATCGGCACCACCGGCATGACCGATGAGGACCTCGCAGCTCTCAAACCTGCCGCGCGCCATGCGATCATCGTACGTGCCGGCAACATGAGCCTCGGCGTCAACCTGCTCACCTTGCTGACCAAAAAGGTCGCCGCCGCGCTGGACGAAGATTTCGATATCGAGATTATCGAATCACATCACAATCAAAAGGTCGACGCGCCATCCGGCACGGCCCTCATGCTGGGCGAAGCCGCCGCAGAAGGGCGCGGCGTTAACCTTGATGACGCCTCAGATCGCGGCCGCGACGGCATCACCGGTGCCCGCATCCCCGGTCAAATCGGATTTCACGCCATTCGTGGGGGTGACATTGTCGGCGAACACGATGTCCTGTTTGCCGCCGCTGGTGAACGCATCACCCTACGCCACGTCGCCAGTGACCGCGCGGTTTTTGCCCGTGGAGCCCTTAAAGCTGCCCTTTGGGGATTGGGCAAAAAACCCGGTGAATACAATATGTTAGATGTTCTTGGGCTGAACGACGACTGACCTACAGAAAATATCAGTCAGAACATTCAAATCGCTTCGGGCTACTCGCTGCCTGACTGCGCCCCTGCAACCAGATCTGTATTTACAAAGGCTCAACCGCGTCTGGATGTATTGTACATCAACCCACAAGACGGGCCGGTGTATACGTAACGCGAACAAAATATGACGCTACGGCAATATTGTCCTAAATATGGCGCTTTTTAGGCAAAATCATTGCCAAGGCCGCCAGCGTCCATTAAGTTCTCGCCAATATTTACGAGTATACTGGAGAGTTACAATGTATAAGACCATTGCAGCCATTGCGGTTGCCACAGCTACATTTGCAAGCGCCGCCAGCGCAGCAACATTAAGCGGCACATTTTCAATTGATATCTATCAGCGGACAAACGTAGACGCCGCAGGCGCCTCTGCTACGTTAGCAAATGTCGCCGCAGCCGGTGCCAAGCTGGATACAATCACCTATACGGGTGACATCGATTTCGGAACGTTTAACGGCAGCGACTCCACCACAATTGGGCAGTGGCTCGCCACTGGTGTAAACGGCAGTGTTCTTGGGTTGAGCGCCGCGACCTCCATCCTGCAGCTCAGCAAGCCTGATATTGGTTCGAACTCAGCAACCGCAACGTTCTTCGATATCACCGCAACATTTGCATCAGCATTCGATTCGGTTATTCGCCACGATGACGGGATTACCCTGTTCGATGACGGTGTCCAGCGCGTGACGTCCTCAGCTCCGACAGTTGTAAAAAACACCTTTGCCGATGGCGTAAATGCCTTTGACGGCGGCGAATGGCGTCTGCTTTACGTTGCAACAAACGGTGATCCATCAGTTTTGAAAGTCACCGGTGACAATGTTCCAACGATTCCACTGCCTGCAGGCTTGCCTTTGATGTTTGCTGGTCTGGGTGGTTTGGCCCTGCTGCGTCGCCGCAGCAACAGCTGAAATCAGAAAATCTGATTTAACGATTAAAAGCGGCGTTATCGCCGCTTTTTTCATTTGATCGGGCTGCTATCTTACTTCGGCGCAACGGTTCATTTAACGGCGCATTTAAAACGTCGCTCAAAAATCAACGGCAATGCCCTTTTTCTCCCAATCCCCATAACGCACGGGTTCGGGCCCATCTTTGCGTCCGCCCAATTCCTTGGGCATCTCGGCGGCTTCCGCTTGTTTGCGTCGTTCTTCAGCTTCAGCCAGCGCACGAATGGCAGCAGGCGGCAGATCTGTTTTCTCAGGCTCCATAGGCGGGCTTCCTTTGTCTATGTCCCCCTGATATATGCCACGCCTGACCAGACGCCAAGGACCATACCATGACATCACACCGGCCTTCTGCCCGACGCAGCGCAGTTTACCTGCTGGACCAGATCATTGGCGAAGGTCGCCTGATGTCCGAAATCGCAAACGATCGCACGTTCAAAGGCCTTAATGCCGCTGAACGCGCCACCGCGCAACGCCTCGCGACCGAAACTCTTCGCGGATTGGACCGGGCTGACCGTCTGCTCAATCGCCAACTGCGCAAGCCACCTGCTCTGCATGTGATGAACGCCCTGCGTCTTGGCACGGTTGAATTGTGCAATGGCGGCGACGCCCACGGCGTGGTCAGCGAATTAGTTGGCCTGGTCAGTCGCAATCCCCGCTATGGCAAGCAAAAGGGTCTGGTCAACGCCGTCCTACGCAAAATGGCGGGCGACGCCGGTAAGCCATGGAAAGACCTGCGCATCCCCCGGATGCCAAGCTGGCTTCGTGATCCACTGGTTGAGGGGTATGGGAACGGCGCTATCAATGCGATTGAAAGAGTTCAATTTGCAAGCCCGCCTCTGGACCTGACCCCAAAATCCGACCCTGCCGCCGTTGCAAAAGCCATCGGTGGCACGTTGCTGCCCAGCGGATCCGTTCGCCTGTCCGATGCGGGTCAAGTGTCGGCCCTGCCCGGATATAAGACCGGAGATTGGTGGGTGCAAGATGCTGCCGCAGCCCTGCCTGCACAGGTCCTGAACCCGCAAAATGGCGAGCAAATCCTCGACCTTTGCGCCGCACCGGGCGGCAAAACCATGCAACTGGCCGCCGCCGGGGCCGAGATCACCGCTTTGGACGTTTCCGAACGCCGTCTGGAGCGCGTACAGGAAAACCTCACCCGCACTGGCCTTTCTGCCACGCTTATCGCAGGCGACGCGCTGGAACACGAAGGCACGTACGATGCCATTCTGCTCGATGCCCCCTGCTCCGCCACCGGCACCATCCGCCGCCATCCCGACCTGCCCTATGCCAAAGACGGATCAGAATTTGGCGAACTCATCGGGTTGCAATCGGCCATGCTGGATCACGCCCTAACCCTGCTCAAACCCGGCGGGCGGCTGGTCTATTGCACGTGCTCGTTGCTGCCAGACGAGGGTGAATGCCAGATCGAAGAGCTGCTGGAACGCACGCCGAACCTAAAAATCGACCGCGATGCCCTCAGCCAACCCGGCATTGACCCGGCTTGGGTTACCCCAGAAGGCGGCTTGCGCCTGCGTCCAGACTATTGGGCTGATCAGGGCGGCATGGACGGGTTCTACATCGCCTGCATTCGCACCTGACCGGCAAAGCTCTCGAGCGGAATCACGGCCGCAGGCCACCGCTCGACCACTATCCCGCGGCCAGGCTTTCGGCACCTAACCCGCATTGACAGCTAACCCCCTGACGTTCCATGCTTTGATCCTAGAAATCATCGAAGGATCGCCCCATGCCGTCACCCGATCTGATCATTATCAATGCCCAACTCCTGACGATGAATTCTAACAGGCCCCGGGCACAGGCCATCGCCATCACGCGTGGGAAAATCACCGAGGTGGGCTCAGACGATCAGATCAGATCCCTGATGACGCCGAACACCGAGGTCATCGATGCAAAGGGTGGCACGGTCCTTCCCGGTTTCATCGACAGCCACGTGCACCTGTTCCAAGGCTCGGCTGAGCTGGATTTCCTGCCCGTAGGCGGCAAAACACACCTATCAGAAATCCGCCAAGATGTCCTCGACTACGCCACTGCCCGCCCAGACGAACCCCTCGTGCTGGGCACCGGGGCCTTCTATGATCTGTTCATCGGCGTCGACAAAGACCCCCGTAACCTACTGGATGAGATCCTGCCTGACCGGCCGTTCGCCCTTTTGGGTGCAGACCTGCACACCGTCTGGGCCAACACTGCCGCATTGGGAAAAGCCGGGTTACTGAACGGGGCTGACATGCCCGAGGGCAGCACTGTAGTCATGGGTGACGATGGCCTTGCCAACGGCATTCTGCACGAAACCGGTGCCTTCGGCCCTGTCCTCGCGCTGTCGCGCACTGGCGGGCGCGACATGCTCGGCTATGTCACCGGGGCCGATCCCATTCCGCCCGCCACGCCCGAAGAGCGCGCCGCCGACAAGGCGCTTCTGCTCAAAGGCTTGGATCACTGTGCTGCCCACGGCATCACCACGCTCCACAATATGGATGGCAACAATTATCAACTGGAACTGCTGAGCGAGCTGGAGAAAGAGGGCAAACTCAAATGCAGGGTTCAGGTTCCGTTTCACCTCAAAAACTTCGATCCCATTGAACGGCTCGATGAAGCCGCCGAGATGCACCGCAAATACAGTTCTGACATGGTCTGGTCCGGCCGGGTCAAGATGTTCATGGACGGCGTTTTTGAATCGCGCACAGCGTTGGTCACCCGCCCATTCCCGGATGCCCCAGAGAGCATCGGCGAAGCCGCGTTTGAGCCCGACCACTTCAACGCTGCCTGCATCAAGGTCGACGCCATGGGCCTGCAGCTTAGTACCCACGCCGTCGGAGATCTGGCGGTACGAAGGGTCATTGACGGCTATGAGGCCGCCGCCAAAGCCAACGGCACGCGCGACGCCCGCCACCGGGTCGAACATATCGAACTAATCACCGATCAGGATATACCGCGCCTCAAAGAGCTTGCAATCGTCGCCTCAATGCAACCGCGCCATGCGCCTTTCGCCGGTTTTTTTGAGCCGGTAGAGCCGGATACTACACTGTTCTCCCATGAATACGGCCATTGCTGCCCATGGCGACGCATTCGCGACGCTGGTATTGCCCTGACCTTTTCCACCGACTGGCCCGTGGTGCCAGTGGATGTGATGGCCAACATTCAATGTGCGGTCACCCCTCTCGATCTGGGTGACGACTGGATGGACCAAAGCCAAACCTTGATGGAGACATTAGAATCCTACACCGCCAAAAATGCTTGGCTCGGCTTCAAAGAAAATCAGCAAGGCAAGCTTGCGCCGGGCTACGATGCGGATATCGTGATGCTCAAAGGTGATATTGAAACAACGCAACCAAACGATTTAGGCGGGCTTGGTATCGCCATGACAATATGTGCAGGACGAATTACCTATGACATTAGACACTAAAGTGATCCGACCATGATTGGTGGCATCCTCATCTGCCTTGCCGCCGTTACCTACGGTCTTTTGGCCAACCGACTATCGCAAACCCCCATTACAGCTCCAATAATCTTTATCTCACTCGGTGCGATGTTGGCGACAAGCGGCGCGCTCTCCACGACAGAGATCAATCACTTTCTGCACCCACTTGCAGAATTTGCATTGGTCGTGGTTCTCTTTCTGGACGCCGCAAAAACAGATTTCAAAGCTCTTGAGCGCCGCCATATCTGGCCGCAGCGTATGCTGCTTCTCGGTCTACCCCTCGCAATCATTTTCGGGACCTTGGCCTTCTACGCCATTCTGCCCGGATGGCCGCTGGCAATGGTCGCCTTGGCTGCCGCTGTTTTGTCGCCCACCGATGCCGCATTGGGTCAGGCTGTGGTCTCAAACACAGCCGTGCCAGAACGCGAACGCCGCGCCCTGACAGTCGAAAGCGGGTTGAACGATGGTATGGCCCTTCCCATCATTTTGATGCTGACCTCTCTGGTCGCCATCGAAGTCAGCTCCGAAGGAGGCGGGCAGTGGTTGTTGTTCGGCCTCAAACAAATCACGCTCGGCCCTCTTGTCGGGGCGATTGTCGGAACCGTGGCCGGAATCGCGCTCCTCAAGGCCAAAGCCAATGGCACCACGTCCGAGGCTTATGAGGGCGCAGCCGCACTGGCCATTGCCGGCGGTGCATATCTGTTGGCGAATTACGTTGGCGGCAACGGCTTCATCGCAACATTTGTTGCCGGACTCTGCTTTGGCCACAAGATTCAAGGGCAATGCCCCTTTGTCTACGAATTCGCCGAGGGTGATGGTCAAATTCTTACTTGGACGGCCTTCTTGTTCATCGGTGCGGGTCTGGTGCCCGACGCGATTTCTCATCTGACATGGCCAATGTTCATCGCCATCATCGTCAGCCTGTTCATCGTCCGCCCACTGGCGATCTGGATCTCTTTGATTGGCACCGATGCCCCACCAGTAACACGGTTATTTTTCGGCTGGTTCGGACCACGCGGTCTGGCCACCGCACTCTTCGCACTTTTGGTGTTACATGAACTCCCCGAGGACGCCGGACACGGCTTGCTGATGCTCGCTGCCAACGCCGTCTGGATCAGCGCATTGCTGCACGGCATCACCTCGGCCCCCGCCGCCCGATGGTACGGAAAGATCAGCCAACTCAAGGATGGCTGATCTCTGGTTTTGACCAAAACCGATTTGTGTACATAACCCGCGTACAGGCTGTACAACCTGTACGCAAATTACGCCTCAGCGTGTTGCTTTGCCAAGCCCTCGACCATGTCGCGGACATGCTCCAACGGTGGGCAGGACCGGCGGCTTTCCAGATTGACATGCAGCATGAACTGATCACAGGTCGCCAGCAATTCGCCATCGCTTTCGCGCTTCATTTCGTGGAAACAGCGCAGTTTCTTGCCCTCGCCCAATGTGATCTTGCTTTCAACAGTCACCTGCTCTCCAGCGTGGCTTTCAACCAGATATTTTACCGTGGTCTCGGCTGTGAAATAACTATTTCCAGCCTCGATATACTCTGCATTTGCACCAACGTGATTCATCACAGCATCGGCCGCATCACTGAAAATCTGACCGTAGCGCCCCTCGTTCATATGGCCATTGTAATCGGTCCAATCCACTGGAATTGAACGCTTCACTGTGATCAACGGCCCGGAATCATCCAGCTTGGGGCGTAGGCTTTCCTGGTGATCATTGATCAACCGGCCCGCAGCATTCCCCTGCTGTTTCAACGCGCGCATCATCGCAATCAAGTTGTTGTCGCGCTTACGCTCCAGCTCGCGAATTGTCAGATGACCAGACTGCGCATCAGACTGATCCGCGATCATATCAACCAGCTCATCCGTGAAATCAGGCACATCCATCAGTTTGGTCCATGGCCATTTCAGCGCCGGGCCAAACTGCGCCATAAAGTGACGCATGCCGGCCTCGCCACCCGCCACGCGGTAGGTTTCAAACAGGCCCATCTGCGCCCAGCGGATACCAAAACCATACCGAATTGCGTTGTCGATTTCCTCGGTTGTAGCAATGCCATCCTTGACCAACCACAATGCCTCGCGCCAGACCGCTTCAAGGAACCGGTCCGCGATATGTGCGTCGATTTCCTTTTGAACTCGCAAGGGATAAAGGCCAATAGAAGTCAGTATTTCTATTGCATTTTCAACAGCTTGTCCTGATGTCGCCTCCGACGGAACAACCTCGATCAACGGCAAAAGATAGACCGGGTTGAACGGGTGCGTGACCATGATCTGCCCGGGAATTTGCGCGCCTTCTTGTAGCTCCGATGGCTTGAACCCGCTGGTGGATGAACCAATTGGCACAGCCGCATTAGCACTTTGCACCTCGGTCAGAACCTTGTGCTTAAGCTCCAACCTTTCGCTGACACTTTCCTGCACCCACTGTGCATCTGCCACGGCATCAGAAATGCTACTGCAGAACCGCAAATTACCCTCGGCGGGCAGCGCATAATCATAAAGCATTGGCAGGGCATGGCGCGCATTTGCCATCACTTCGGCGATCTTGCGTTCTGCCTCGGGGTCCGGATCAAAGACATTCACGTCCCAACCATTAAGCAAGAATCGTGCCGCCCATCCGCCGCCGATCACACCGCCGCCTATAATTGCTGCTGTTTTGGTCATCGCATCATCCTTTGCGCATGTTTCGGATCGCCTGCTGCCATGGGCCGCGCCATGCTGACTAAAAAACAGGAGATCGCAAATGAAAATTCAATTCGTTGGGTTGCCCACTGATCGGGTCCGCGCCGCCAAGGCCACTGGGCTAGATGCCTATGGTCTGCCGTTTGAACGCGCCGTTTCTGATGGTGGGGCTTGGCCTTGCCGTCATTGTCTGGGGGAAACCCCGATTGGCGAGGAATACCTGGCCCTTGCTTGGCGCCCGTTTGAAGGGCTGAATGCCTACACCGAAACCGGGCCGTTGTTCCTTTGTGCCGAAGACTGCGCGCCCGCCACCCCGTCCGAGCGGCCCCCAAAGATCCTACGTTCGCCGCAATATCTTGTGAGAGGCTACACTGCAGATGAGCGTATCTTGTATGGCACAGGCCATGTCGTCGAGACGCCCAATATTGCCCGCTACGCGCAGGAGCTTCTTGAAAATCCAGAAATTGCCTTTGTGGATGTACGCAGTGCTGCAAACAACTGCTATCAATGCCGGATTGAACGTGCTTGATCATCGCGCCACCAATTGGGCCGTGTCATAACCATTGAAATCTAGGATTTCACGCGCGGCCTCAATTCTGTCTGATCCTCCATTGGAAGCGCGATCCAGAATCCAACCATAGCTGCCGTCGGGTGTCCCTATGGCAGCTGTGCGGAACCCTTCATCGACCCAAATCACCCACAACTCTCGTGTGGCATCCCCGTGTGGGCTTTGGATGCGCCAGCGATGCTGCCCCAGTGGTTTGGCCTTCCAGATCTCACCAACCTCTTCGCAATCGCCGTTGCTTTCGCAAGTGCGGCTAACCAGTTCGACTGCCTGCATCCCTTGCCAATCCGGCAAAATGCTAACCTTCTGAAGGTCTTCATTTCCAGGGGTCCCCGCGCGCACATACCACGCGCCGGACACATCCCCCGCTGTGCCCCGCGTCGTCACACTCAATGGCACGTTGGGGTCGCGATATCCGGTTGCACCATCACCGCACCCTGCCAAAAACGCCAGAGTGACCCAAGTGAGCAGAATTTTGAGGTGACGGCACATCATCATTAGACCAGCGATTCTGTATGACCATCCACGGTCATCACCTGACCCGAGATTTTGCTGGCTGCAGGTGATGCCAAGAACAATGCCATATCGGCCAGATCATCCACGCTGACCCAACTACGCAAGCTGACACCTTTGACATATTGCTGGCGCACCTCTTCGATGTCCTTACCCGAAGCGGCAGCCTCGTTGGCCAGAACCCGCTCCATCCGGTCCCCCTCAACCGCACCTGGTGCAATCGCATTAACCCGAATGCCTGCGGGCCCCAGTTCCATCGCAAGGGTCTTGGTCAACCCAACCAGTGCCCATTTCGCTGATGAGTAGGGCGAACGATAAGGATAGCCCCATTGCCCAGCCGTCGAGGTGGTGATGATGATCGACCCATTGCCCTGCGCCCGCATCACCCGCGCTGCCCAGCGGCAGGTCAGAAAGCTACCAAACAGATTCACACCGACGCAGGCTTTCCATGCGTCATAATCCAGATCCTCGATAAGGCCAGCTGGACCACCGGTTCCGGCATTCGCGCAAACCACATCCGCGCCACCCCATTCAGTTTCGACCTGACCGAGGAAGGCATTCATCTGGGCCTCATCCGTCACATCCGCCTGAACGGCAATGAAATCCGGAAACCTCGCTTTCACCGCTTCAATCGCAGCCGCATCTGCATCGCAAACTGCTATGCGATCCCCACTTTCCGCAAACCGGCGGGCAAGCCCCAGACCAATGCCCGAGGCCCCGCCGGTGATTACGACACGTCGACTCATTTCGCGACCGGCGCGCGTTTTGTGAGGCTCAGTTTTTCACGTACAGCGTCAGGGCCGATGATCTTGGCACCAAGGTTTTCGATCACGGTCACAGCACGATCAACCAACTGCGCGTTGGTGGCCAGAACACCTTTTTCGAGAAACAGGTTGTCTTCCAGACCCACGCGAACGTTGCCGCCAGCGATGACCGACTGCGCAGCATAGGGCATCTGATCGCGGCCCAAGCTGAACGCCGACCAGTTCCAATCATCCGGCACATTGTTGACCATCGCCATGAAGGTATTCAAATCATTCGGCGCACCCCAAGGCACACCCATGCAGAGCTGCACCAGCGCAGGGTTTTCAAGAATACCTTCTTTGACCAATTGCTTGGCAAACCAGAGATGACCAGTGTCAAATGCCTCGATCTCAGGCTTCACGCCCAGATCTGTCATCATCTGCCCCATTGCACGCAGCATGCCGGGCGTGTTGGTCATCACATAGTCGGCCTCGGCAAAGTTCATCGTACCACAGTCCAGCGTACAAATCTCGGGCAGGCATTCGGCGATATGCGCCATACGCTCGGTCGCGCCAATCATGTCAGTACCGGCTTCGTTCACAGGCAGTGGGCTTTCGACATCGCCAAAAACCATATCGCCACCCATGCCAGCAGTGAGGTTTAAAACAACGTCCACTTCGGCATCACGAATACGGTCCGTCACTTCGCGATAGAGCCCAAGATCACGCGATGGCGCGCCCGTTTCAGGGTCGCGCACGTGGCAATGCACCACCGCGGCACCCGCCTTGGCCGCGTCAATCGCGGATGTGGCGATCTGCTCGGGGCTACGCGGCACATGCGGTGACTTATCCTGCGTGCCGCCCGATCCGGTGACAGCACAGGTGATGAAAACTTCTCGGTTCATTGCTAAAGGCATGACAGATTCTCCAGTGGATTTAACAACAGAGTAGCGCGCTGGCACTTGCAACAAGTTTGCACTAAAAGACAAAAACAATGCAGAAATGGACAAAACCAGATCAACCGCCCATACGGATTGCGCTCATACTCTTTGATCGCTTTTCAAACCTGTGCATGGCCAATTGCATTGAACCCCTGCGCGCCGCAAACACCCAAACCCTGCGCGAAAGTTTTATCTGGACGATTTATACGCCAGACAGTGCACCAGCGCAGTCCTCCAGCGGGATTGATGTGATGGCTCATGCCACTTTGGCACAACTGAAACAGGTCGATTATCTGTTTGTTCTTGCCAGTTATGATCATGACCGACACGACACATCAGACACTCGACGGATCCTACGCGCAGCCGCATCCAAGGCGGAAACGGTGGTCGGTTTGGATGCGGGGCCGTGGCTTCTGGCCTCAGCAGGATTTTTGGACAATCGGCGCGCCACTGTGCACTGGGATTTGCTTGATACCTTTTCTGAACGGTTTTTGGATATCCGAGCTGAGCGCGAACATGTGCTGCAAGATGGCCCATTCGTGACCTGCGCCGGAGCAATGTCCGCACTTGAAATGACTCTGGGCCTGATAGATCATCACTTAGGCACAGCCGCGCGTCTAGATGTTGAGGCCCTCTTTATGCACGATACGCCGTCATTTGAGCCGAATACAGAGCACCGGCCGGTTTCAGATCCAATCATACGGCGGGCACTTCAAATGATGCGTGAAAACATCGAGAAACCGCTCAACCTTACAGAATTGTCGAAACGCCTGTCTTGCCAGCCGCGCACATTGGACCGCCGGTTTCGGAGCCGCCTTGGGGCGCCACCAGGTACGGTATATCGCCACATGCGCTTGTCATCCGCGCGCAAATTACTAGAGTCCAGCACTCTGAGCATTTCCGAAATCGCATTGCGCTGTGGTTACGACTCACCAGCGGCCATGGCACGAGCGATCCGGCAAAACTACGGTATCAGCCCGTCGATTCTACGTAAGCAAGCCACACATTCAGCACGCTAACATCATTGTCTTCGATTAAGAGGTTTCTCCAAGGTCCTTAGCAGTCGCATCGCGCATGGTTTGCAACTCTTCGAGAGCTTCATCCAGCTGCAAACGCTGCTCTTGTAACTCAACCAATTGTTTATCAGCAAGCTCCAACAGGTTTTGCATTTGGGCGTCCGTGCCTTCGCTCTCGTATATCAATAACCATTGGCGGATATCCTCAAGTGGGAAACCCCATTTGCGGCCCCGCAAGATCAGGGTCATACGAGCAATTTCACGGGATTCGTAATATCGTGATCGACCTTCACGATCAGGCTGCAACAGTTCAATATACTCGTAATATCGAAGTGTCCGTGGGGTCACATCGAATTTGGCGCACATTTCTTTGAACGTCAGGCGAGTATCTGACATCGGACTATCCTATACCGTTACGCCATCAGTTTACCGCAGTCTGTAGCAAGAGCAACCTCCCGCTTGCGCCAATCTTGATTTCAGGCGCATATAGGTCATGCGCAAGGAGACATGATGAGTACCGACAGAGCGAATATTGCCAAACAGTTTATCGAGGCCATACCGCATTCCCGAACCCTTGGCATGAAGCTTGCCAATATCGGCGAAGGTTCAGCAGAAATGACGATGGAATACGACAAGCGTTTCATTGGTGATCCCGCTACCGGCGTCATCCATGGAGGAGCTGTGTCTGCCTTGATGGATACTTGTTGCGGTACAGCCGTCATGAGCCATCCCACCTCCCCAACAAGTACAGCTACCATCGACTTGCGGATCGATTACATGCGCCCAGCAACCCCCGGTCAACGTATCACGGCAATTGCAGAATGTTACCACATCACCCGCTCGGTCGCTTTTGTACGTGCGCGGGCAATGGACGAAGATGCAAGCCGCCCCGTTGCCACCGCCACGGGCACCTTTACGGTAGAGGGAAAGTAATGGCCCGCCCAAGACCAGAACCGATGCAAGTCATCAAGCAACGTCGCGATGCCGCGTTGAATGCGCTCGTGACCGGCGTTCCCTATGTTCAGTTTCTGGGCATTCAGTTCGATCGACGCGGAGATGAATTGACAGGCATCATGCCGTTTGAGGAAAAACTGATCGGCAATCCGATGCTGCCCGCTCTGCATGGCGGGGCAACTGCGGCCTTTCTGGAGGTCACCGCTATCATCGGATTGAGTTGGTCGATGCTCTGGCAAGACATTGAATCAGGCGATCTGGACGCCGAAGAAATGGCCGCTGGCAATATGCCGCGCCTGCCTAAGACCATCAGCTTTACTGTCGACTACCTGCGTTCGGGCCTGCCCCGCGACGCCTACGCCCGTGCCCATGTGACCCGTTCTGGACGCCGCTACGCGACCGTGCATACCGAAGCATGGCAAGACAATCGAGCACGCCCCATTGCACAGGCCACTGCGCATTTTCTGATGCCTCGTCGGGATGACTGACGCCGCCAAGCCCGTCACCCACAAACGGGTCTTCAAAATCGCCGCACCAATTGTGCTATCAAATGCGACGGTTCCGATTTTGGGGGCCGTTGATACCGGGGTTGTCGGGCAATTAGGTCAAGCGGCGCCCATTGCTGCCGTAGGCGTGGGTGCGATCATTCTGACCGCTGTCTACTGGATGTTCGGTTTTTTGCGTATGGGCACCAGTGGCCTGACCAGTCAGGCCTATGGCGCAGGCCGATTTGGCGAAGTGTCTGCGCTTTGGATGCGGGCGTTGATGATTGGCATTACTGCAGGGCTTGCAATCATCATCTTACAACGCCCGATATTTGCCGGTGCATTTGTTGTTTCACCAGCCAGCGCCGAGGTGGAATCCCTCGCACGCGAATACATGTCAATCCGGGTCTGGAGCGCGCCAGCGCTAATTGGCCTTTACGGCATCACCGGCTGGCTGGTGGCGCTGGAGCGCACCCGCTCGGTCTTAGTGCTTCAACTATGGATGAATGGCTTGAACATCGTGCTCGACCTTTGGTTCGTGCTCAGTCTGGGCTGGGGCGTTGCAGGTGTGGCACAGGCCACATTCATCGCAGAATGGACCGGTCTGGCCCTTGGTCTTTGGCTCTGTCGTGATGTCTTTGCCAATCCTGCATGGCGCGATTGGCCTCGTGTATTTGACCCTGTACAGCTACGCCATATGGCCAGCGTGAACATTGATATTCTGCTGCGATCCTTGATGCTGCAGGTGATGTTCGTTTCGTTCCTGTTGTTGGGTGGTAAATTCGGCGATGTGACCCTAGCCGCCAATCAGGTGTTGCTGCAATTTCTTCATATCACCGCCTATGCCATGGATGGATTTGCCTTTGCTGTTGAGGCACTTGTCGGGCAGGCTGTCGGCGCACGCAACCATATCCGGCTCAGGCGCAGTGTCGTCATCGCCTGCCAATGGGGACTGATCACCAATATTCTACTGGCGCTTGGATTTGCGCTATTTGGAGGCCTGCTTATTGATCTCATGGCCAAAGCACCTGAGGTCCAGTCCGAGGCGCGCCACTATCTGGGCTATATGGTTCTGGCACCCTTACTGGGGCTAGCCGCATGGATGCTGGATGGTATTTTTATCGGTGCCACAAAAACCCGCGACATGCGCAACATGATGGCGCTTAGCCTGGTGGTCTACTTGGTTTCATTGGCGCTATTGATGCCCGCCTTTGGCAATCACGGCCTGTGGATTGCCCTTCTGATCAGTTTCGTTGCCCGCGGCGTCACCCTTGGCCTGCGCTATCCCGCACTCGAGGCGAGCGCCGCAAAATAACAGTATTTCACCAACATCCGGCCTGATTCTGGGGTAATAGCGGTCTTAAGAATTGAAAAATGCACGCAAGTCGGGCATTAATTCTGTAATTCATAAGGCGTTGAGAAAAAATAACGCCAAAAATCGAGGCAAGAGTAATGAAAAACAGTCTTTTATTGGGTGTTGCCGTGCTACTCACGGCATGTGGTGGTGGGCGTGAAAACAGCCGCCCGACCAGCTATGCATCATCTGTATCGCGCGCAGCGCCTTTGGTAAATGGCCCGATCAACAAGGCCTGTCTGGCCTCGGATCGCAAAGCACGGTCCCGGCAGCTGTGTGGTTGCATTCAGGCAGTCGCCAATCAGACGCTGACCATTCCAGAACAACGCCGCGCCATTTTGTTCTACCAAAACCCACATCTAGCACAGGAAGTCAGACAATCAGACCGCACCAGCGATGAACAGTTCTGGAAAACCTACGTGAACTACGGCGAACGCGCGAAAGCGACCTGCACCTAAGTTGCAACCCATAGATCTCAGGCCTTCAGCCGGTACCCCCGGCTGAACATTGCCCAAGCAACCAGACATATTGCCAGTGTTGAGCAGCTTGCGACAGCAAGCCCTAGCCATGGCGACGCATCAGAAATTCCCAATACACCGAATCGCACGCCGTCGATCAGATAAAAGATCGGATTAAACTGCGTTAACGTCCGCAGTACCGGCGGCAAAGCCTGAACCGAATAAAACGTGCCCGACAGAAACGCCAAAGGCGTCACAATGAAGTTCGTAATTGCAGCCATTTGGTCAAACTTATTAGCGAAGATCCCCGCAACAATGCCCAGACCACCCAAAAAAGCCGCGCCGAGAATCACAAAGATCAACGCCCACAGCGGATGCTGAATTCCTATGCCCAAAAACATCAGCAGGCCCAGGCCGATGGCCAGCGCCACCAGCAGGCCACGACCAACCGCGCCAGCCAGATACCCCAGTACCAGCTCTGCCGGGCTGAGTGGTGGCATCAGTGTATCAACGATATTGCCCTGAACCTTGGAAATCACGATTGACGACGACGTGTTGGCAAATGCGTTTTGAATGACCGTCATCATCAGAATGCCCGGTGCAATAAAAGTGGTGAAATCCACCCCCATCACATCGCCCCGACGTGGGCCAATGGCGATGGAGAAGATCATCAAAAACAGGCCAGCCGTGACCAGTGGTGCCATCAATGTTTGGGTCCAGACCGCCAGAAACCGCTGCACTTCTCTTGAGGCGAGCGTGTACAATCCCAGCCAGTTGATCGCGCCAAAACGACGAGCGCCCATATCGGATTTACCAGTCATGATTTTAGATTCCATCAGATGCGATTCGATGCCTTGTAACTTAATGCACAGTGACTAGAATAGGGGCTTCGATGGAATTTACGGGCGGTCTGTGAAATTGACCCCCAAGAGGATGAGGAAGCAGGCCAATGTCCTGGAACGACGAGCGCGTTGAACTTCTGAAAAAGATGTGGGGCGAAGGCCAATCCGCAAGCCAGATCGCGAAAGAGCTGGGTGGGGTCACACGTAACGCTGTGATCGGCAAGGTCCACCGTTTGGGGTTGTCCAACCGGAATGGAACGGGTGGCAGCTCTGATGCGTCTGCCAAAGCGAAACCAGCAAAAGCCGCAGCAAAGCCCAAGGCAGCCCCCAAGGCACCGGCCGCGGCACCAACTGCCGCACCCAAGGCCGAGATCAAGACGCAGCCCGCGCGCGATACTTCTGTGGCCCCGATCAGCCGGGCCAAGCAGATCATTCCTGCAGGTCAACCCCTGCCGCCGCAACCTTCGGCCAATGAAATTGACCCTGCCGCTTTGGCAAAGGTGAACGAGATTGAAAAAAAGGCCAAAAAGTTGAGCCTGATGGAGCTGACAGAGCGCACCTGCAAATGGCCTGTTGGCGATCCGGCCACACCAGACTTCTGGTTCTGTGGCCTTCCGGTGCAATCTGGCAAGCCGTACTGCGAAGCCCACGTCGGCGTGGCGTTCCAACCAATGAGCAGCCGCCGCGACCGGAAACGGTAATACAACCGAAACTCACCAATTTAAAAAAGGCCTCGAAAATTCGAGGCCTTTTCTTTTGAAGGGGCTAAATCGCGACACGTTCACTTGTTGTTTTGATCTTCGGCAGCGGTCTTATCCGTGCCCTCCTCAGAGGCATCAAGCACTTCGGCATCTTCGATGTCATCCGAGCCGGTATCGCTGTCTGCTTCATCGTGTACTTCACCGGTATCAGCCCTACCACCTACCAGCAAAGGCAGCATTTCAAAACCAATCGGGCCAGTTGTGGCACTCACTGGTGGGGCACGCCAGCTGAGCGTATCAAATGATTCGCAGTTTTCACACGATGGGACCCAATCGGTATGAATGTGTTGGCAACTATCACAGACCCATTGCGGGCCACGTGGTGCCGCTAGTGCGCGGGCCAACCAGGCACGAACGACCGCATCATCCGCCCCTTCTCCGCGCTCAATCGCGGCCATCAGAGTCAAGATACGGGTGTCAGGCTCGGTTTCGACCAGATCCCCCATGGCACGGCGTGCGGCGGGAAAATCCTCAGCTGCGATCTGCAATTCGGCACCCAGAAGTTTGGTTTCACGATGGTCAGAGTGCAGCTTCAGCAATTTACCAAACCGCTTAAGACGAGCGGCAGGGGTTTCATCAGGCTCGATTTCAGCAAAAACCGCGGCCAGATCCGGATGAGGTTGAGCGTTCCATGCTTTCACGATCAGACGGGTCGCGTTACGTTTTGATCCCTGCGCGATGTAGCTTTGAGCGGCCATCGCCGCAGCGGGAACCAGATCTGGCGACATTTTGTTCGCTTCGATCGCGGTTTCACGGGCGGCAATATCGTTGCCATCGTCCCAGACGCCACGCGCCTCGGACAGGGCCAGAACTGCATCGCGACGTTTATGAACGTCACGCGGCAAAGCGCCATGCTTCAACTTGGCCCTCAGGGTGCCGCGCGCACCACTCCAATCCTCGTTCTTGGCCTGCAGGGACAACAATGCGTCCTGCACCTCGGTGTGCTTTGGCTTCAGCGCAAAGGCGGTTTCCGCCAGCTTCAGCGCTGTTTGCGTGTCACCAGCTTCCAGCTTTTGCTGCATCAAACCGCGCACCCCGACAAAACGGGTTTTTTCGTTCTTTAGAAGTTTCTTGTAAACTTCTTCAGCCTTTTTGTGGTCGCCTTTGATTTCAGCTGCCTGTGCCGTGATCAGATTGGTCAATGCCGGCTTGTTAAGGTATTTGTCCGCCTTGGCCGCTTTGGCCATAGCAACATCACCTTCACCCGAAGCCAGAGCCAGAATGCCATCGGCCAAAGCCTTGTAACCTTTTTCCTGACGGTTCTTGTTGAAATACCGCGAGATCGCAGTTTCATCGCCATTGATGAATTTTAGAAGCGCCACAAGGAAAGCCACCACTTTGAGCGCCAACCAAACCGCAACGACCAATAAGATAAGTGCAATTACCGCCGTCAGCAGCGTCAGGTTATATTCCTGCCCTGCCATTTCGATGCGCACACCACCTTCGAGCGACAGCAGGACAATTGCACCGTAAGCCGCCGCGGCAATCAGGGCGATAAAAACGACGATCTTTGTAATGGACCACAACATGTTAAACGCCCCTAGTTCCGTATCAATTTAAATTATCATTCAGCGTCTGAAGCGCTGATATCGCCGCCAATCTTTGTGCGACATCCCCTGACCAATCGGTCAAAACGGCAAGGGCAGGTTCAGGCAGAGCCTGTAATTCCGACAACACGTCATGCAAACGCTCTTCACGCAGCGCAGCCTCCGCACGTGACAGCACCGCGTCAGCGTCATTGCCTTCTTTTGGCTCTAGTGACCGCGCGCCCAGCGCGCTGCGCAACAGGGCCCCAACACCCTGGCTGCCATTATCTTCCCCGGCGTTGCTGCGCGCGATTTGCAGGGCATCACGTGCCAAATCTGGAAAACTCTCTTGCAGCTCAGCAAGGGACTTGACGCCATCGCCGGCAGCGCCTGACAAATCCTGCGGAATAGTTACACCATCCGCAGTGAGTTCAGACAGAGATGCGGTAAATGCCGTGCCGGTATCCATAGCGATCTGGATCTGCCCAAGCGCTGCTCGTTGTGCCGCCAGCTGGGCTTGGGCTTCGACATCTTGTGCTTGACCCAGCATGGCTTCAATTTCTGAGCGCTGCTGCGTGATCTGATCCTGCAAGGCCAAAAGCGCATCCGCATCTGCCCCAGTGCCACTGGCCAGTGATGCCAGACCTTCAACATTTGATTCGATTTGCTCCAGACGTCCTGCCAAACTGCCAACCGCAGCCCCAAGATCATCCTGCGCGCTGCGCAGATCTGTCAAGTCACTCAGATCAGGTGCCACTGTATCCGCCCCTTGCGTTTGCAATGCATCAATCGCCGCTGAATGCTTTGCAATAAGGGCCTCTAGTTGCGGCACCCGGTCATCAGTCATCTGCGTTGTACGTCCCCAATCAGGAAACAGATAAAGCGACGTAGCAAATCCAATTCCAGCGGCGATAACGCCACCAAGCACGCTCGGAACAAACCCACCGCTACGTGCCTGTGTTGCCTGCTGTGGCATCGGTTCTGGCTCCGGCTCTGGCGTGGATAGTTCCTCCGCGACGGGCTCGGGCGTGACAGGATCGTCCAGCTGAATTGAATCTTCTGTGGTGACCGCTGTGTCGATATCTTCCAGTGCTTCTCTGTTATCTTCGGATCGGTCCTCAGTATCACTTGCCGTGACTGTCTCCTCGCTCTCCGTCGTCACTGCGTCGGATGTCGCATCGGACGCGTCATCATCTACGGGCTTCGACGCGGTATCTGTATCTTCGGCAAGGGCCTGTACCTCAGCCTCTAGGCTTTGCTCTAATATCTCTTCATTGGCCTGTTGCGCTGCGGATGCGTCCACATCGACCTCTTCAGGCTTAGCAACATCTTTCTTAGGTTTCGCTGCCTTACGAGATTTCGAAGTTTTAGCCACGTTTTATCACCTTTTCGAATCTTGAGCCGCGGTCGGCTTAATTTGACCTTACTTTGCGGATTACAGACCCTCAAGTCGCTTAACAGCACTGATTTGTTTGGCAACTTCGTCAAAAACCGCATTTTGACTTGGTTTTACAGCTACCCGCAAGGTCCCGACACAGGCCTCAGGCACCGCTGTGGCCACTTTCGCGCTGATCGCAACTGGAAAGATCGGCGCGGTCGGATGCAGCTGATCAAACAGGAGTACAGCACTGCGCCGCGACATCAGCGGCAAAATTACCGGCGTTTCACCATTCAGCAATGTCAATGCCTCTGACGTCAGCGCAACGGCATGCTGTTCGTAGGCAACCACACTCTGGATCGTGACCCCGGAACGGGTCAGCGATGCAGCAATATCATCTGATATGTGTTCGCCGCGCATATACAGAAGTGGCCCCGCCGCCTTGTCCGCCAGCACCCGATTGACCAGATCGGCAGCTGTTCCATCACAATCGACTACGCTGAGACCAATATCACGCGCGGCCTTGGCGGTTGCTCCCCCGACGGCATAACATTCAAAATGTCTATCATCTGTCAGCAACGCAAACGCCTGTACCGCAACATGAGAGGTAAAGAGCAGCGTAGTAACCCCGCGCCAATCAATTGAGGGGGTCAAATGCTCAATCTGCATAACTGGCGCACGCAACACTGGCAAATCAGAGCCAAAGCGCGCATGCAGTTCTCGTTCGAACCTTATGGCCGCCGCATCAGGCCGTATGATCAGAATTGTCGGATGCATTTGAGAACCAGAGTTGTTTGCGCCTTCCCCCGGTGTTACCTGTCCTGAAAGGGTCACGCAACGGACAGGCGCATGAACGACGATTTAACAGTGCTTGGTTTGGAAAGCAGTTGTGATGACACAGCGGCAGCGATAGTGCGCGTTTCCAAAGGTAAAGCCCCTGAAATTCTGTCATCTGTCGTGTTTGGCCAAAATGATCTGCACGCCCAATTTGGTGGCGTTGTGCCTGAAATTGCCGCACGCGCCCATGCCGAAAAACTGGACCACTGTGTTCGGGACGCGTTGCAGGCAGCCGATAGCACGCTTGATGCCATCGACTTGATTGCCGTTACCGCAGGCCCCGGCCTTATCGGTGGGGTACTGTCCGGAGTCATGTGCGCCAAAGGCATCGCCGCCGGGACTGGCCTGCCCTTGATCGGCGTCAACCATTTGTCAGGGCATGCCCTGACCCCCCGGCTAACGGATCAGTTGACCTATCCCTACTTGATGCTGCTGGTATCTGGTGGACACTGCCAGTTCCTGATTGCCCGGGGTTGCGATGACTTCACCCGTCTGGGCGGCACCATTGATGATGCGCCCGGCGAAGCTTTTGATAAAACCGCGCGTTTACTGGGCCTGCCGCAGCCCGGCGGCCCCAGCGTTGAAGCTCGCGCTAAGCTGGGCGATGCAAAACGTTTCCGCTTCCCTCGTCCGCTATTGGACCGGGATGATTGCAATCTATCGTTCTCCGGCTTGAAAACAGCACTGCTGCGCACCCGTGATCAGGTGATCGCCGACCAAGGCGGTTTGAAACAAAAAGACGTCAATGATCTCTGCGCCGGATTTCAGGCCGCCGTGTCCGAGGTTCTGGCCATCAAAACCCGGCGCGCTCTTGCACTTTATCTTCAAGAAGCCCCGCAGTTTCCCGCCATTGCCGTTGCCGGCGGTGTGGCTGCCAACCAATCCATCCGCACAGCTCTTGAGGCAGCTGCCGATGAAAATGGGGTCGACTTTGTGGCGCCACCTCTGACACTTTGCACTGATAATGCCGCGATGATCGCCTATGCCGGGGCTGAACTATTTCAAGCGGGCAAACGCAGCGATATGACACTGGCCGCGAGGCCACGTTGGCCACTGGATCAAACCAGTCCATCCATGCTGGGCAGTGGTAAGAAGGGAGCCAAAGCATGATCTTTATAATGGGTGCCGGCGCCTTTGGCACTGCTTTGGCGATATCCTTGGCACAAGATGGAAATGTGACCATTTGGGCACGTGATGCGCTTCATGCCGAAGACATGGGACGACACCGCGAAAACCGCAAACGTCTTCCCGGGGTCCCTTTGCCAGATCAGATCGAAGTCACGTCTGATTTGCACCGCCTTTCCCCTGCAAACACTGTTTTGCTGGCGATACCCACGCAAAAACTGCGCGCGGCCCTACATACGCATGCCTCAAAGCTCGCTGGTGCAACGTTGGTTGCCTGCTGCAAAGGGATTGAACTGTCGACCGGAAAAGGCCCAGTACAGATCATCAATGAAGTCCTTCCCAACGCCAAGGCAGCCATTTTGACCGGCCCGTCCTTTGCCGACGACATTGCCCGTAATCTGCCCACTGCGCTTACACTGGCTTGCGCTGATGACGCCATTGGCGAGGCGCTGCAACAAGAGCTGACAACACCCAATCTCAGACTGTATCGCACCACTGATGTGATCGGGGCCGAACTGGGCAGCGCGCTAAAGAACGTCATGGCCGTAGGTTGCGGCACTGTTATTGGGGCCGGTTTGGGGGAAAGCGCGCGTGCTGCATTGGTAACCCGCGGCTTTGCCGAGATGGGCCGGATGGCGACCGCTTTGGGGGCAAGTGCAGAGACACTCTCTGGGTTGTCGGGTTTCGGCGATCTGGTCTTGACTTGCGGATCACAGCAATCACGTAATTTCCGCTACGGATTCAGCATCGGCCAAGGTGAAGTTTTCGATAGCGCAGTCACCGTTGAAGGTGCTGCAACCGCCAGGGCAGTACGGGATATCGCGCACGCCCAATCACTGGATATGCCAATCACAAACGTAATCGCCAGCTTGATTGATCAGGAATTGCGAGTTGATCAGGCGATGGATATGTTACTCTCAAGACCACTAAAGGAAGAATGATGCTGATTGCTCTCATAGGCCAAGACAAAGCGGGTGCCCTACAAACCCGTCTTGATAATCGCGACGCACATGTCGCCTATCTTAAAGAAACCGGAGTGGTCAGTCAGGCTGGCCCATTGCTTGATGAAGACGGACAGATGTCCGGATCTTTAGTCATTCTAGATGTGCAGGACATGGCGGTCGCGCAAGCCTGGGCCGATAATGACCCTTATGCCAAGGCCGGACTGTTTGCTGAAGTCAAACTGATCGCTTGGAAAAAGGTGATCTAATTATGCGGTACTGGCTGTTCAAATCCGAACCATCAACCTGGAGCTGGGACAATCAAGTCGCCAAAGGGAATGACGGCGAGGAATGGGACGGCGTACGCAATTATCAGGCGCGCAATTTCATGCGCGAGATGAAGATCGGAGATCGCGGATTTTTCTATCACAGCCAAAAAGAAAAGGCTGTGGTAGGCATCGTCGAGGTGATCAATGAGGCCCATCCCGACAGCACCACAGATGATGAACGGTGGGAATGCGTCGACATCAAAGCCATCGGTCCGGTGCAAACCCCCGTCACGCTGGCAATGATCAAGGATGATCCGCGACTGGCCGATATGGCGCTGGTACGCACTTCTCGTTTGTCGGTTCAACCAGTAACCGAGAGTGAATGGGCGATGGTCTGCGAAATGGCAGGCGTAACGCCATAACACGCGTCATTTACACACCCATATAACGTGCCGCGATACTGGGGTCCGCACGCAAAGCCTCAGCCGCTATTGTCTCTCTATTGCGGCCGTTTTCGATAAAGGCCACCCGGTCTGCCACCGGCAATACGGCGTCAATGCGTTGTTCGATCAGCAGAACGGCAATCCCATCCGCGCGCATTTTCACGATAACCTGCCGGATCGCGTCAATCATCGAGGGCTGCAAACCTTCGGTCGGCTCGTCCAACAAAAGCACCTTGGGTCGCAAACACAACGCCCGGGCTGTAGCCAGCATTTGCTGTTCCCCTCCTGATAAGGTTTGCGCCGGTTGCCGATAGCGTTCGCGCAGACGTGGAAACAGATCAAGTACGTCTTCAAGAGTGTCTGACCCGCTTTTGCGCGCCCGCAAACCAATCTCCAGATTTTCCGCAACGCTTAACCCTGCAAATAAACGCCGACCTTGTGGCACATAGCCAATCCCGGAACGTGGGATTTCATAAGCAGGTAGCTGGCTGATGATCTGCTCATCCAATGCAACCTCGCCGGACATCAAAGGCAATAAACCCATGATTGCCTTCATCGTGGTGGTCTTACCCGCACCGTTTCTACCCAGCAGGCATAGAATTTCACCGCCCTCAACCGATAACGACAGGTCACGCAACACCTGCACCTGACCGTATCCGGCATTGATCCCGCGCAATTCAAGCATCAGTACGCCCAAGATAGGCTGTTTGGACCGCTAAATTGTTTTGGATTTCCTCGGGTGTGCCTTCGGCCAGCATCTGGCCCGCCTCCAACACGCTGATCTGATCCGCCGCGGCCATGACAACATTCATGTTGTGTTCAATCAAAAGGATTGTGGCCTGCTGGGAGAGATCACGGATAAGGGTTTTGAAGTCACTGATTTCACCATCGGACAAACCTTGTGTAGGTTCATCAAGGATCAAAAGCCGTGGGCTTTGTGCAAGCCCCATCGCGATCTCAAGCAATCTTTGATGACCATAGGCAAGATCCCCAGCCAATTGCTCGACACGATCCAACAAACCTATCTTATCCAGCGCTGATTCAATTTTCAGAACAACGTCAGCCCCTTTCAAATACCGGCGCGCTGCTAAGGCAACATTTTCCCTCACGCTCAGGCCCGGAAAGATCGACGTAATCTGGAATGTATAGGCCATGCCCATCTGGATACGCCGATGTGCAGGCAAGTGCGTGATATCCTGCCCGTCGAACGTTACAGTGCCAGCCGTTGGAGCAATGCGCCCGCAGATCAGGCTGACAAAGGTGGTTTTACCCGCACCATTGGGGCCGATCAGAGCCCGCACCTGCCCAATGGGCAATTCAAAATCAATGTCCCTTACGGCATCTAAACCATCAAAGCTTTTGCTCAGCGCTTTTGTGGACAACAGCAGCGTCATGGCAGCCCTTTCCAGAACCGGCGACGCAATTCACCCATCAAACCCTGTGGTGCAAACAGCGTCAGCAAAACCAAAACCACGCCCGCGATCAACATGTAAGCGCTGGTGATCCCACTTGAGAGGTCAATCAGATAAAACATGAAAAAAGCTCCAACGAAGGGACCAAGTACGGTACCCGCTCCGCCAAGAAGCACCCACAACAGCGGAAAGATCGAATACTGAACCGAGGCAAAACTTGCCCCGGCATAACCGAACAGCAGGCCATATGTGGCCCCCGCCGAGCCCGAGATTATACCAGACGCCACCATCGCGCCCAGCTTATGAGCAAAGGTACTATAGCCCAGCATGGTCACGCGCTCTTCGTTTTCGCGAATGGCGATCAGGGTTTTGCCAAAAGGCGATCGAACCAGCCACAGGCAAATCAACAGGCAAATCGCAAACAGGATCAACGCCGCGAAATAGCGATTAGTGGGGTCGCTCAGATCAAAGCCTGCGATCATGCGCGCGCTTTGGGCGATCACGAAGCCTTCGTCTCCACGGGTCCATTCACCAAAGTACAAAATCGTCAGGTATCCAGCTTGCGCGAACATCAACGTCACTATCATGAAAGCCACGCCAGTTGTGCGCAGCGCCAACAAGGCCAGTCCCGCCGAAACCACAGCTGCTGAGAAAAGCCCGACAGCAAGTGCCGGAACTGCAGATAAGTCAAAATGTTGAATGCTCAGCCCCATGCCATACATACCCGCTGCAAAAAACAACGCGTGCCCAAGACTTAGCAGCCCGGTGTAACCAAACAGGATGTTGTAACCGACGGCATAGCTGGCCAGCACCATTATCCGTGCCAGATTACCGTGATGATAAGCGGGCAAGATGAATTGCAGTGCAAACAGCAGCGCCAACAGGCCAATATGCAACCCTATCACCTTCATACGCTGCGGGTTCCAAACAGGCCCTGCGGGCGGAACACCAGCACCAGCCCCACCAGCAACGTTGCCAGAATTTTCGCCAATGTGGGGGAAAAGAACACTGATATGATGCCGTCACTTAACCCGATCAAGATCGCGGCCAATACTGTGCCCGGCAAACTGCCCAAGCCACCGATTATGACAACAATGAACGACAACAAGAGCGGATCCGCCCCCATCAGGTAATGTGCCTGCTGAATTGGCACCACCAGCACGGCAGCCATCGCGGCCAGCCCCGCGCCAATTCCAAAGACCAGCGCATAAATCCGCTCGACCGGGATGCCAAAGGCCAAGGCCATCTCACGATCGGCCTGTGTCGCGCGCATCAAAAGACCGATCTTAGTGCGTGTCATCATCAACCGCACCGCCAACAACAACGCAGCGGCAGCACCGATCACAGCCAGTTTATAGGTGGTTGTCCCCAGACCCCAGGGCCAGATCATTTTCCATCCTTCTGCGCCCATCTCAAACCATGGAAGGGCGATACGGGTGTTGAAGGGCGGCTGCACGGGTCTCGCCTCGGGGCCGAAACTCATCAAAGTCAGCTGTTGAATAATGTAGAGTAGTCCGATGGTGGCGACGATGGTGCGTTCAGGATCGTAATCCAACCGTTTCAAAATCGTCATATCTGCCGCAATCGCTAGGCTTCCAACCAGCAAGGGCGCAATCACCAAAGCCGCAGCAAAGCCCACTGCCGGATGCCCCCCCAGCATCTGCGCCACCCACCATGCGATGACTGCGCCCAGCATGAAAAACTCGCCATGCGCGATATTCACCACGCGCATCACGCCAAACACCAGCGACAGACCAACGGCCGTCAGAGCCAGTACTGAAGCTGTTATCATGCCTTCAAGCGTGGCAAGTAGTATGTAAGGGCCCAGATCCATTGGCTTTCAGCCATGCATGGTTGCGCACTGCAGAGCAAGGGGAAGGATGCAGAAAGGCGATCATTTAACAGTAAAAAGAACGCCCCGCTCACACAAGCAAGGCGTTCTTTGGCTTTTCTATTTCAGGCCTTCGGGTTGCCCAACAACCACAAAGGTCAGCTTATCAGGGTTCAAAAATTCACGGGCGACGCGGTTGACATCTTCCAGCGTCACGGCATTCACCCGGTCATTTCGGCTGGCGATGTAATCCGTAGGCCTGCCCTGCATTTGCATGCCTGCTGCGATATTAGCGATGGTTCCATTGCCATCAAAACGCAAAGGATACGCCCCGGTCAAATAGGTTTTGGCATCCTCAAGCTCGGCCTCCGTTACACCCTCATCTCGGATGCGTACCCATTCGTTCTGGATAACCTCGATTGCCTCAGCCACGCGGTCATTGGCTGACGCGACAGAACCCATCATAATCTCGGCACCATCGCGGTCAGATAAAAAGCTGTAAACCCCATAGGTCAGGCCTCTCTTTTCGCGCACTTCCTCCATCAGGCGGCTTTCAAAGCCACCACCTCCCAAAATGTGGTTCAGGACAAATGCGGCAAAAAAATCGTCATCATCACGGTCGATGCCGGGTTGGCCAAAGGTCACAACCGATTGCGGTGTAGGGAAATCGATCACCTGCACATTTCCGGGCAGATTGAGAGTGGCTGCGCCCGGCAAATCGACGCTTGCCTCGGGCAGCTCAGACAGTAGGTCGTCCAAAATCAAGCCCAATTCTTCACTGGTAATGTCACCAACGGCACTGACAAACAGACGGTCGCGGGTCATTGTCGCCTGATGCGCGGCAACGATATCATCACGCGTCAGGCTGGCAACGCTTTCGAGCGTGCCATCTTGCAGGGTGCCGTAAGGGTGGTCGCCATAAACCAGCTTGCGAAATTCAGATTGGGCGATGGAGTTGGGGTCTTTGGCATCTGACTGAATGCCAGATTCAACCTGCGCCCGCACCCGATCCACCGCATCTTGATCAAAGCGCGGGTTGATCAAGCTGTCGCGCAGCAAGTCAATCGCCTGATCCCGGTTTTCGGTCAGAAAACGGGCCGATACGCTGACGGTGTCATCGCTAACACCATAAGAGAACGACACAGCTAGCTCTTCGGCCCGGCGGGCAAAAGCTTGTGAATTAAGATCACCAGCACCCTCTTCAAGCAGGGCTCCCATCAGATTAGTTGCCCCACGTTTGCCTGCGGCATCCAAAGACGCACCCCCACGGAACCGCAGTTCTAACGCGACAAAGGGGATTTCATGGCTTTCAACCAACCAGGCATCAATGCCGCCGGGGCTGGTCAGTTCTTGAATGTCGACATCGGCTCGCGCAGGCAATGCGGCGAAGATCGCAACACATGCGAATATAAAGCGGATCATTGTGTAGCCTCCGTTCCTGTCAGCCAGCCGGTTACGGCTTGTTTGCGGTCAAACACATCTGCGGCAGCTTGCATGATATCTTCCTCGGTCACAGCCTGCAGAACCTCAGGCCAGGCCTGCACATCCTCAACTGTCAGCCCCTGCGCCAAGGCGCGACCATAGCGGTTGGCCAAAGACCTGACACTATCGCGCGCGTAGATCTGCGAGGCACGTAACTGCATCTTGATCCGGTCCAACTGCGCGGCGTCTACACCGGTTTCCATAAACTCGGCCAAAACCTCATCCATTGCGGCCTCAGCTTGTTCAAGCGTAACACCCGGCGCGGGCACAACGCCAAGTTCAAATGTGGTTTCGTCCAAAGACCCACCACCGTAATAGGCATAGGTATAGATCGATTGCTGCGTGTCGAACTGCAGCTTTTGCGCCAGTACCGATGTTGTGCCACCGCCCAAAATCTCGGACAGCATCACCAAGGCAGCCGCCTCTTCCTGGTCATTATGATTACGCTCAGGCGCAAGATAAGAGCGGCTGACAAAGGGCTGTGCTACGCGGGCATCCTCAAACACCAAACGACGTTCAGCCGTTTGTGGGGGTTCTTGCGTGCGCTCACGTTCGGGCAAGTCAGCATTGGCAGGGATCACACCGTAATAGATTTCAGCCAAGGCTTTGACCTCGTCAGGTTCAACATCACCGGCCACTACAAGAACGGCGTTATTGGGTGCATAGTGGATTTCGTAAAACCCCAGCGCATCTTCCAAGTCCAAGGCATGCATTTCATGCTTCCAGCCAATGATCGGTACGCCGTAGCGGTGGTTCAGGTACTGTGCCGCGTTCTTTTGCTCACGAAACAATGCTGACGGGTCATTTTCGGTACGTTGGTTACGCTCTTCGATGATCACATCACGTTCGGTCAGAATATCGTCTTGACCCAGTTGGATATTGACCATCCGGTCGCTTTCCATCTGCATCATCAGCTCTAGCCGGTCGGCGGCGATGCGTTGAAAATACGCGGTGTAGTCATAGCTGGTAAAGGCATTGTCACTGCCGCCGTTGCTAGCCACGGTTGCTGAAAACTCTCCCGGCTCCAGCTTTTCGGTGCCTTTGAACAGCAAATGTTCCAGAAAATGCGCGACACCCGAGGCGCCTGCGGGTTCATCCGCAGAGCCGGCTTTGTACCAGACCATGTGAACCACAACTGGGGCGCGGTGATCTTCGATCACGACGACCTCCATCCCGTTATCAAGGGTGAAGTTAGTGACTTGTTCGTTCGCCTGCACCGGCAAGGAAGCCGCCGCAAACAATGCAGAACAGAGTGCCAGAATGCGCATCATGCACCTCCGCTAATGAAATCAATTGACTGATTAGTTACGGTGCTTTCCTAAGACTTCAAGAAAGCTTAACTATAATTGATAATTTATTCGCTGACTTACTCGCCGGGAGGGGCGCTTGGTGTGCTGACACCACGAGCGCGCAGGCGGTCGCGTTCCGCCTGAGAGTTCAGCCACTCTTTCTTATAGGCCAGCGTGTAATCATCATCCGGCCCGATGCCGAGGATATTCACCCGTCCACGTTTTTTGCGCACATCAGCATCCTCTTTCGCCACGGTGTTGCGAATGTTCGCATCCGCGCCGTAGCGACGAGAATGATTGACCAATGCAGCTTCGCTTGAGGCAATCTTAGTGCTCCCCAACGCTGCTGGATTGCCACCCAAAGCTGCGATACCGTCGGCTTTGGGTGTAAGGTCTGTCAAATTAGCTGTACCCGGCGCAGGCGCAGGAAGGTTGGAGTAGCTTTCAGGCTCCTGCAGCGGCTTTGACGGAATAATAGCAAATTCATCCGGGCCACTGCCGGTATGTTTTATCCGGGTCAGTGGCTTGTCCTTGCCAGAACACGCCGCAATAGCTGTCAAAACCATCGCCATAATCACTACACGTGACATTGCCATTGCCAATCTCCTGCCATTTTCCAAGGCTTTTATCCTATTCCTGCCCGCAGGTCACGCGGGCTTTTTCGACGGGGTAAAAAAGATCAACCCTATTGCCCCTGCAAAGACGGCAATATCGGCCACATTGAATGAATACGGGTTGTTGAAGCCGCAACAAGACATGTTCAAAAAATCTGCAACAGCACCATACAGCACCCGATCAACCACATTGCCCAGCGCACCGCCGATCAACAAGCCAGTGGCAGCTTTTTGCCAAAAGCCACCCTCTTCGCGTTTCACCCACCATAAGACAGCCGCACAGATCACCACGGCCACCGCGATCAGGATCCACCGAGTCATCGGGCTATCTTGTGCCAACAGGCCAAAATTCACGCCATAGTTCCACGCCATACGAAAATTCAGCACAGGCGGGAGCACGTCGATTGAATATTTGTTGATCAGATCCATCTGATGCACGACCAGATACTTGCTCAGCTGATCAAGCACAAAGGTCAGCAACCCTGTCCAGAAAATGATACGCATTCGTGCCTCCTGCCCGATCTTGCCAATAGGTATTTAGTGCCGGAAGTGGCGCATACCGGTTAGAACCATGGCAAGGCCTGCCTCGTCCGCGGCGGCGATCACATCTTCATCACGCATTGAGCCACCGGGATGAATAACGGCTGTTGCACCGGCTTCTGCCGCTGTCAGCAAACCATCGGCGAAAGGGAAGAACGCATCTGACGCCACAACGCTGCCTTGTGTAAGCGGTGCGCTCAAACCCAGCTCGGCAGCCATGTCTTCGGACTTGCGGGCGGCGATCCGGCAGCTGTCAACGCGGCTCATCTGGCCCGCGCCAACTCCAACGGTTGCGCCATCCTTCACATAGACGATCGCATTGGATTTTACGTGTTTCGCAACCTTCCAGGCAAACAGCATATCCGCCATCTCCTGCTCAGTCGGAGCACGCTTGGTAACAATTTTCAGGTCATCAGCAGCCAGAATACCACTATCTTTGTCCTGCACCAGAAAGCCGCCAGAGACTTGCTTGATCATCAAAGCCGCCTCAGCTGGATCAGCCAAACCATCGGTGGTCAACAAGCGCAGGTTTTTCTTGGCGGCAAAGATCGCTTTGGCTTCATCATCTGCGCCGGGTGCAATGACCACTTCGGTGAAAATCTGACAGATCTCCTGCGCCGTCGCACCATCAAGGGGTTGGTTCAATGCAATGATACCACCAAAAGCCGATGTCCGGTCGCAATCAAATGCACGTGAATACGCCTCAAGCAAGGACGCCCCGCGCGCAACACCACAAGGATTGGCGTGTTTGATGATCGCACAGGTCGGGCCGTTTTCAGGGCCAAATTCGCTGACCAGTTCAAACGCCGCATCAGTATCGTTGATGTTGTTATAGCTCAACTCTTTGCCCTGATGCTGGGTTGCCGTTGCCACGCCTGAGCGCGTACTGCCATCTTTGTAAAACGCCGCCTGCTGATGTGGGTTTTCACCGTAACGCAGAGTTTGCGCCAAAGTCCCTGCCACAGCACGGCGACGCGGGGCTTGCTCTTCCAGAGCCTTGGCCATCCATGCAGATACGGCGGCATCATAAGCACCGGTGCGCGAATAGGCCGTCAGCGCCAGACGTTGACGAAAGGCATATGTTGTCTGACCATCATTGGTCTTTAGTTCATCCAACAGCGGCTGATAGTCTTCGACATCGACCACAACGTTTACAAAGCTATGGTTCTTGGACGCCGCACGGATCATGGCTGGGCCGCCGATGTCGATGTTTTCGATGCAGGTGTCATAATCGGCGCCTTTGGCAACGGTTTCCTCAAACGGATAAAGATTCACCACCAACAGATCGATTGCAGCAATGCCGTGGGTATCCATCGCCGCGACGTGGTCATCATTGTCACGCAACGCCAGCAAGCCGCCATGTACCATCGGGTGCAGGGTTTTCACCCGACCATCCATCATTTCCGGGAAACCCGTCACATCCGCCACATCGCGCACATCCAAGCCAGCCTCACGCAGGGTTTTGGCGCTGCCACCCGTCGACAACAATTCAACACCCATCTCAGATAGGGCACGGCCCAAATCGATTAATCCGGTTTTATCGGACACGGACAAAAGGGCACGGCGAACAGGGGCGAGGTTTGTCATGGGCAGCAGATCCTTAGCAGCTCGGTCAGCAGGTCAATTTTCGAGATTGGTCAGACCATCCAAATCATCCTGCACCAGATCGCGAATGCCAACTGGTGAGTCCTCGGGCTTGGCCAATGACCATCGTATGCGGGTCGCATACTCCATTGCGCGGCCAGATAGAATAACCTGTTTCGTCGCACGCGGCTTTAATCGGTGTTTTTCGAGATAAACACTGGGTTCAAGTCGCAATTGACAGGCGCTATCAGTCCGAAACAGCCAGATCTCACCACTTTTGAGCACCATCGAGACCATTGTACCGCCCATATCAAGGGACGCTTCGACATCCGGATGCAGGTGAAACCGGACGTCAAAACCGATTCCCAAAAGATCTCGCGCATCCATTGCAGCATCAAACATACGCTTGTCTTGATCAGTTGGAATGAAGAGATGTTCTTCCCCGACCACGCCGCTACCATCAAAAACCATTTCCAATGTACGTCGATGAACCAACCCATGCGTACGCCGATAACCATCGTGTTGGCCCTCAAAGCTGATACCATCTGGGGCCGGGTTGATCGCCACTGGCACGCGCTGCGGAATTTGGATCAGCCAATCGCGGTTTTCCGGGGTTGTACCAAGGCGAGAACTAGAATGACCATCCAGCACCAGCACCGAATGCGACGGTGTTGCCCGGCCTGCACGCTGCCATTGGCGACCAAAGCTATGGCCCGAACCGCAACTCACTATCAACGGCCTGCGGCCAGACGTAAGCTCAAACGCCAATGTCGAGGCATGCGCCCCGGTCGAGGCCTTGCCCTTAGGCGGGGCGGCGGCGTCAATAACTATACTGGTGCGCCCGGCTGAAAGCCGTGCAAAACCCATCGACAACCCCATGGGCTGTTTGTGCTTGATCCCGCTTTCCGCCAAGGCATGATCCAACCGCCCGGTCAGGCCGCGCCCGCCGCCATGAAACCGCGCCAATCCCCCGTCGGCGTGGCGCAGGGTCCGCAGGGTTGGGGCAATGCGTTCAATCGCGGCCCAATGCGCATCACTGGGGGTTTTCCCTGCCTCGCGCAGGGCCATCGCGGTCCAATTCAGCAAGGTAAAGACTTCAAGCAATTCTTCGGGATTACGGGTTGGAATACCGCCTTGCGCGCTGATCTGGGCGTTGCATTCCTTGGCCAGCGCTTTCAGAGCGGCGGGTAATTGGCTCTCCATACCCTCCAAAGACAAGCCAGCATAAATCAAACCAATCAGGGCCTCGAATCGGGGTAACCCCGGAGGAGAGGCCCGCCAGCGGCGCTCCAGAAACAGCGTTTGCTGCCCAAGCGAGCGGTAAAACTGGTTTGAGCGTTCAGCCTCCTGCCCCATCAACAGAAATATCGCGTGATTGATCCAGCGGATCAAACGGCGGCCAGTTAGTTCTGGCGTCCAGCCTGGTCCAGCCCCATGGCCGTACAGTTTGATCCATTGCCACAGCCAATCCTGCCCAGATTTACGCGCTTGCGCATCCCCGACGGCGGCCAGATCATCAAGCCACATGAACCCATGCAGTTCGTTTGAAAAATTCGCATCCGGCGGCGCAACATCCCAGATGCCTTGCCCCGCACCCTGCAGTAAATGCCCAGCGAACAGATAATTACCCGACACCAGCTGCCTGCCTTTGGCGTAGCTGCCGATGGTGCGCGGTTCAGGTTGAGACACAAATGCCGTCGCGGGACGAGAGAGCGCCACCCGACGCGCAGCGAAGCGGTTCATCAAGCGTGTCCAACGTATGGACAGATTTTCGGAATATGTCATAGACCCGACCCCTGCACGCTCTTTCCGGCGTTCCAGATAACAGCATATCCGGGAGGGAAACCCAAGTCACGGAATGATGCTGGTCTGAACGAGATATGTTTGTACAGGTTGTACAGGCTGTACGTGGCTTATGTACACAAATCGAAACAGAGCCGCGTAAAGTGGGCAATGCCTGCCCACCATTCACCCAACATGTTTCACAAAAAGCGTTTGCGCCCATGGTTGGGGCGACGGTGGGCAGAAATTGCCCACCCTACAAATTGTGGAGTGTTATCAAGTCGCGTTTGGCAAGATCACGATATCAACCCGACGGTTTTGTGCGCGGCCTTCATCGGTCAGGTTGGACGCAACGGGCTGATCTTCACCACGACCAAAGCTTTGCACCCGGTTATAAGGCACGCCACCCTCATGCAGCACATCAGAAACCGCGTTGGCGCGGCGCTCTGACAGGTTTTGGTTGTGATCTGCACTGCCGGTGTTGTCAGTATGTCCAATCACCTGAACCGAGCTGTCGGGATAATCTTGCAGGCTACGCGCAACCGTTGTCAGGTCGCCGCGCAACACCGGGCTGACAGTGGCGCTATCGACGTTGAACAGAACATCCTCTGGCATGGTCAGGATCAGTCGATCACCGGTGTTGGTGATCTGGATATCCTGACTATCAAGGTTCTGGCGTAGTTCCGCCTCTTGTTTGTCAAGGTAGTTGCCATAAACAGCGCCACCTGCAGCACCCAAAACGCCGCCAATGATCGCGCCTTTGGCTTTGTCATCACTCAAAACCGCACCGGCGCCGGCTCCGACGAGACCGCCCAGAATTGCGCCTGTTTGCGCTTTCTGATTGGGATTGGTTCCACCCAGTTGGCCGGGGTCGGTACAGCCGGCCACCAACAATGCGGAGATGCCAGCCACGATGGTCATGGAATTACGTGCTCGGGTCATTTTATGCCTCGTTACTCTTTGCCCATATACATGGGATCATATGAAATATACGCAATACACCGCCGATCCCCAAGCCTGTTTGATGGGGAAATCGGCGGCATCTTGCGCATAATTTCGTGATCTACAGGCTTCTCAGGCCTCTTGCCGGGCAGATTCCCAAGCCAAAATGGCGCGTTTGACGGGCAACCCCCAGTGGTAGCCACCCAAACCGCCGCTTTTGCGCAGCGCACGGTGACATGGGATCAACAGGCTGATCGGGTTACGCCCCACAGCGGTGCCCACCGCTCGCACGGCACGTGGCCGATTTATAACGCGCGCAATCTCGGAATAGGTCGTGACATGGCCAGAGGGGATTGTCAGCAACGCCTCCCACACTTTGATCTGCAAGGCAGAACCAATCAAATAGAGCGGCGCTTTCTCAGAGATTTGGTCACCCGCGCCATATGCGGTCAACACCCAAGGACGCAGCATCATCGGATCCTCGATAAATTCTGCATTTGGCCAACGCGAGGTCAGATCTTCCATCGTTGCCTCTTCGCCCATTTCCTCAGCAAAACCGATGCCACAGATGCCCTTTTCCGTCCCCATCACCAGTGACAGACCAAAGGGGCTATCAAACCATCCCCAGTAGATTTTCAGCCCATTGCCTTTGCGGGCATATTCGCCCGGGCTCATCGCCTCCCACCGCAAAAAGAGATCATGCAAACGACCTGATCCCGACAGGCCCAGCTCATGTGCAGTATCCAGCGTTGTAAATCGCTGCTCCAGCAGGGATTTCGCATGACCCAACGCCAGATACTGCTGATATCGTTTAGGCGAAACACCGACCCATGTAGTGAATAGCCGCTGAAAATGTGCGGGACTCATGTTCATTTCCGCAGCCAGATCATTCAACGATTGCCCTGGGTCCCCTTGATCGATCAGATCAATCGCCCGGCGCATGACTTGAAAATGATAACCTTCTTGTGTTTGTGCATTCATCTGTTGCGCTCCTGTCTGTTGTCTGCAGGATAAGCCCGGCAATTCAACCACGCGACCCGAATATTGCGCATAGCGTAAATTCACGGCATAGGGACAGCCATGGCCAGACAGCTAGATTATCATACCATTCGCGAAATCTTTACCCGGTTTCATGCGCAAGAGGCCGAACCTAAAGGTGAGCTGGAGCATGTGAACGTCTATACTTTGGTGGTCGCTGTCGCACTAAGTGCGCAAGCCACCGATGCTGGCGTTAACAAAGCTACGCGCGAATTATTCAAAATTGCCGATACGCCGCAAAAGATGCTGGATTTGGGTGAAGAGGCTTTGATCGATCATATCAAAACCATTGGCCTATTTCGCAATAAGGCCAAAAACGTGATCAAACTGTCGCGTATTCTGGTCGATGACTATGGTGGTGAGGTGCCCAACTCTCGGGCAGCGCTAGAATCATTGCCGGGTGTGGGTCGCAAAACGGCCAACGTGGTGTTGAACATGTGGTGGGGCATGCCCACGCAAGCGGTAGACACGCACATCTTTCGCGTTGGCAATCGCTCTGGCATTTGCCCCGGTAAAGATGTTAACGCGGTGGAGCGCGCAGTTGAAGACAACATTCCGGCTGATTTTCAGCATCACGCCCATCACTGGCTGATCCTGCACGGCCGATATCATTGTAAGGCACGTAAACCGCTATGCGGCACCTGCCTGATCCGAGACCTATGTGAATTTGAGGACAAGAACCTATGAGCAAGTACCAAGTTGTCGGCATCGGAAATGCCGTTGTTGATGTGATCAGCCAAAGTGATGACGCATTCTTGTCCCGAATGGGGATCGACAAGGGCATCATGCAACTGACCGATCAAGAGCGTGGTGAATTCCTGTACAGCCAAATGGAAAACCGCAAACAAATGGCCGGCGGATCAGTCGCAAACACAATCGCGGGTCTTGGCGCATTGGGTTTGAGCACCGGCTTCATTGGTCGCGTGAATGACGATGAGCTTGGTCAATTCTATTCCAAAGAAATGGCGGATGCAGGCACTGATTTTGTCAATCCACCAGTGACAGGTGATATGCCAACATCGCGTTGCATGATCTTTGTCTCGCCAGATGGCGAGCGGTCGATGAATACCTATCTGGGAATCTCGACCGAACTGGGGCCAGAGGATGTGCAAGAAGAGGTCGCCGGTCAGGCGAAGCTGCTGTTCCTTGAAGGCTATCTGTTTGACAAAGCCAAGGGCAAAGCGGCGTTTCAGGCGGCTGCAAAAGCTTGCCGTGACGGTGGTGGCAAGGCCGGGATTTCGCTGTCTGATCCGTTTTGTGTCGACCGTCACCGCGATGATTTCCGCGCATTGGTCAAAGATCTGGATTTTGTGCTGGGGAACGAGCATGAATGGAAATCGCTCTATCAAACCGAAGATCTGGGTACCGCACTGGAGCAAGCAGCCTCTGAAAGCGGTCTGATTGTCTGCACGCGCTCAGGACAAGAGGTAGTCGTTGCCCAGGGTGGCGAGACCATCACCGTACCTGTCCGTGCCGTTGTGCCCACCGACACCACTGGCGCAGGCGATCAATTTGCCACCGGGTTCATCTATGGCATGGCCACCGGACAAAGCCTTGAAGTGTCCGGTCGTATGGGCTGTATTGCTGCAGCTGAGGTCATCGGCCATTACGGCGCCCGCCCCGAGGCGGATGTGATGACGTTGTTCAAGAATGAGGGGTTGGTAGAGTAGCTCCGCCACTATAAATTTTCGACCGTGCCTCTCTTAAGGCGCGGTCATAGGATTTCAAAGCGCCAGAGTTTTCCAATGCAGATAGATTCAGCTTGAACAGAGATCAGATCACGCAAACAGATTTTGGCTTTTCAACTTGCATGGGGCCAAATCTGCGGATGTTCGTTGAAAACAAATTGGTAGACGATTTAAACGAATACGTTTTATCCGGCCAAAAATTTCAACGGGGTGACGTTAAGTTCGATTGGTCTGAAAGTTGCATAGAAGGCCGTAGAACATCTTATCTTGATGGAAAGCTAGAGAATTTTTCCGGCATTCAAGTATTAGATAGATCTAGCGAAACCATCGTAGACGGTTGGATGGAATTCATCGAAACCGAAGGCACATTGCATGTATTCTGGTGGTTCTTAAGCTCCTCAGGCAAGTACGACCTACGAAACAAGCGGACTAATCAGGTTCCTGCACACGTATGGAAGCTACTATCCACTGAAGAGCAAACAGCATGGGAGCGCCATGCACCTCAATCGGAATGCTAGGACCTTTGCGGGCCAAATGTTCTGAAGAACATGCCCGGAATCAAGCGCGAAGCGCGCCGGGCAGAGCCCGACCGCCCCATGGGCGGGCTCTTTTGCTACGGCTCGGATTTAATATTCGTTGGATGTGGGTTGACAGATAAAGTGCTTTTCTACTGACCTTTCGACGCCCACCCACGGTCGGGCGCTGCCCGTTTCAAACGGTGCCCACAGCAAACTGAATAGCCAACAAAAAAACCCGGCAGTCGGAACTGCCGGGTTTCTTAATTCTTAACCTAAGTCTCTGGCCTTATGCATAGCCACCGTTCAGACCCAGCGCGTCGCAATCGGTGCGCAGGGTGTTGGCGGCCAAAGTCAGGGCTTCGCCGTGGCTGGCGATCAGCTCGGCGCGGCGGATTGGGTCGCGGGTGGATTCAATCGCGCCCCAGATCGCGGCCAGTGTTTCCGACGCATCACGCAGACGGCCAAGGGCATCTGTATCGGCTGCCGCATTGGCGATGACCGAACCGGATACCTTGCCAACACCTGGCACGGTTTGTGCGCCGCCGCTGGTGTAGCCGGCTGGCACGTCGCCCTTGCAGTTGATGACGTGGCGATAGCGGATGCACGACAGGATCTGATCAACCGCTTGCTTGGCACCATCCACACGCGAGGTGTGCTCGGTATCAGCTGCGGCGTGTGGCAGCAGTTCCAGACGGCCAGGGAAGGCTTCGATCAGTGGGCGGTACGGCACCATTGGGCCAAACAGGCTACCGTCGTCGTTGACGAACAGGTCCGCATCGATGGCTGCATAGGCGACCTTGCCGCTGTCCATGGCAGCGTGCAGCGCGTCAGCGTCGATCACTTCACCACGGTCGTAGTTCACGATGATTGCACCATCATTGAGCGCGTTCAGAACCGATGCGCCAACCAGACCAGCGTTGGCGAATGTGCCGTCGGCACCCTTTGCACCCAGACCAGTGTGGGGCGACAGAACGTCGGCACCAGCGGCGGCTTCTTCTGGGGTTGCGGCAAAGGTGTAACCTTCGGATTCGATCCACTTGCGGTGGTTTTCACGGGCAAAGATCGAAACGCTCATGCCGAACGCTTTGGCCAGTTTGGCCACTTCGCGGCCGATGTTGCCATAGCTGATCACGGCCATGCGCTTGCCTTCCAACTTTTCGGTTGGATAGTCACGCAGGTGCTTGCCGGTATCAAAGTCGCCTTTGACAACCCGGTCGTGCATGTCAGCCACGTCGAGGTTTGGCATAACCTTCAGCAGGGCCTTCATTGCCATCTGTGCAGTCGCACGGCTGTTGAAGCTTGGGGTGTTCATCAGCGGGGCAGAACCGCCCGCGCCGTCACCGCCGCCCCAGCAAGCGCAGGCCATATTACCGGTGCCGGCACCGATACGCACGCCGCCTTCGGGGAAGGTTGCGCCGTCTGGGAAGAAGGTCGCCGCTGCGATCACCGCGTCATACTGGTTGCCACAGCAGGCGGCTGTCAGTTCTTCATTGGTGCTGAGGTCAGGCTGATAGAAGAAGTGCTGACCGGCTGGCAGGTCGGAACCGTCCCATGCGCCAACGGTGAAGGTACCGCCATTGGCCTCAATATGGGCTTGAACCTCGGAAGGGTCAGGCTCGCCATCAGCACCGAACTTCAGGCCAACCAGATCGGCGATCAGAATACGGTAAGCGCGGTTTGGATCGTCCTTGCGGACATTTGCACCGGATTCTTCTGGCGCATCAAAGGTTGTGCCATCTGCGGCCAGCAACTCTTCCAGAACAACAATTTTGGCGCGGAGGTAGGCGTAGCTGATGTTCTCAAGCAGCGCGACGATATCGTCTTGCTCACGAATACCACCCATCCATGCGCGGTAATCACCGGGCGTGCCAGGGAATGCGTTGACGTAACGCGCAGCATCAAGGCCAGCCTCGTGCCAGCCATTTGGATGGGTCAGGCCTTCGTAGCCCAGCAACTGCTTGGAGCGTGCGATGATACGAGCGTGCACATCTGCATCGGTGATGTCGGGGTCATTGACCGCCAGCAGGGTCACAGCAGCACCCCGTTTGTCTGCATTTGCAACACCGGCACGCAGCAGGTCCTGACCCGCCAGCCAGTCATTGATGCGTTGACGGTTATCAGCAGAACGCTGGTTCATCACGCTGGAGGCGCCGAACTTTTTCTCAACCCGCAGCAAGCCAAATGTAGTTTCAGCAAAGGCAAGCGAAGAGAACGTGTTGATCACACCACCGATCATTTTGTTTGCGGCTGGATCATAGAACGGGCCCAAGCCAACGGTTTTTTCACCGCTCAATGGTTTTTTGGCATCTTTTGGCACAACCAGCTTCAACTGACGCGCGATGGCCCATGCCGGGTTTTTTTGGTTGTCTTCGATCAGCTGGATTGCCGCTGGCGTGAACGACGCCAAGAAATAGCCAGAGATCCCACCGATCGCCTTTTGGAACGGGGTGAAGATGTTACATTTGGTCAGAAACCCGTCAACAACGTCTTGTGACCATGGCATCGCACCCAGCATTGATGTCGCATCGATCATCGCGTGGCGGTTTTCTGGATCACGGTCCAGCCATTCGAGCAGGCCTTTGACTTCTTCCTCGGTGTAGGTGGTGGCACCTGTCGTTTCGTGGCCAACACCCACAAACAAGGTGATGCCCATTGCGTCCAGCTCATCCGCGCTTGGGATTGAGCCTTCGTCACCGGCAAAGACCACTTTGTCGTCGTGGCCATTTTGTGCAAAGCGCTGCATCTCAACGATCTGCGTGCCCCAGCTCTGGCGGAAGAAACCACCGGCCTTGGCCGCTTCAGTTTCTGGTGCAGGTGTATCAACGAACAGTTTTTGTCCATCAAGATTGGGGTTCATCAGGTGCATGATCGCCACGGTAAAACCACTGTGACCACCGCCCAGACCAACCGCCATCTGGTTGGACATCGGGAAACCGAAATAACGGTGAATATGGTGCATCATGTCTAGCAAGATTGCGTCTGCCGGGTAACCGCGGTGCATCGAGCGACCGATCTCTGCCGTGGTGAAAGGACCCAGATCCTTGCCGGTATCGTCCAACTTGCGGTAGGTGGTTTCCAACCAACGATCAAAGTCGTAACGGTTTTGACGTCCTTCGGCTTCGTCCTTGACCACATCGGTGATCGGACCAACACCGAAGAACGGGTTGGCAGTACGGGCTGGGGGGCCATTGCGCGTTGCTTCGAGAGAGGCAAGTCTTTGGGCGGCGAGGTCAGTCATAGGCAGTCTCGTTTCAGCTGAATCTTTCGGGAATAATCGCGTTAGCGATAGCGCAAACTTATATTCAGCACCCTCTGGAAATGCGAACATAAAGTTACTGTATGCGTCGCATTTCATGATTTCACGGTCGTGCTGGGTATAAAATGAGCCCAAAAGCGACCTTGTGACCATCCGTCATGACCAAATTGGCATGCCTCATGGTTGCGTTAACATGTTCAGAGTGCGATCAGTGATGCGAATCGGTACAGAGCAAAGCTGTACACCTGCAGATGCTGGATCATTGAAATGCCAAATCCCCTTGAGAACAGCTCCGAGCAACACGTCTACGACCTCTTTGTCATTGGCGGTGGCATCAATGGTTGCGGCATCGCCCGTGATGCAGCCGGTCGCGGGTATAGCGTAGCGTTGGCGGAAATGAACGATCTGGCCTCGGCAACATCTTCGGCCTCAACCAAGTTGTTCCATGGCGGGCTGCGCTATCTTGAATATTTCGAAATTCGTCTGGTGCGCGAGGCGCTGAAAGAACGCGAAGTTCTGTTGCGCAACATGCCGCACATCAGCTGGCCGATGCGGTTTGTTCTGCCCTACCACAAGGATATGAGGTTTGAGAGTAGCACGCCAGCCGCAAAGCTATTGTCATTCTTCATGCCGTGGATGAAGGGACGTCGCCCCGCATGGATGATCCGGCTTGGATTGTTCATGTATGACCATCTGGGGGGGCGCGAAATTCTACCCGCCACAAAGACGCTTGATCTGCACCGCACCATTGAAGGCGTGCCGTTACAGGACAAATACCAACAGGCCTATGAATATTCCGACTGCTGGATTCAGGATTCGCGGCTGGTTGTTCTGAATGCCCGCGATGCCGCAGCGCGTGGCGCAGCGATCATGACACGGACGCGGGTTGTATCGGCGGTAGTCGAAGGTGACCTCTGGGTCGTCACATTGCTAGACGAGGCTACAGGCGAAGAGCGCGTGGTGCGCTCGCGTATGGTCGTCAATGCTAGCGGGCCATGGGTGATGGATGTGATTCAAAACACCACCCACAGCAAATCCAACGATAATATCCGGCTGGTGCGGGGCAGCCATATCGTTACCCGTAAGCTGTTTGAGCATGACAAGTGCTATTTCTTTCAAGGCAGCGATGGCCGGATCATATTTGCCATCCCCTATGAGCAGGATTTCACCTTGATCGGCACAACTGACAGTGACCATCCTGATCCTGATACGTCGCCCGAATGCAGCGCCGAGGAACAACAATACCTGATTGATTTTGCATCAAAGTATTTTGAGCAACCTCTCTCAGACGATGATGTCATCTGGACCTATTCCGGGGTGCGGCCACTTTACAATGATGGGGCAAGTTCTGCCTCGGCAGTAACACGTGAATATGTTTTGAAAGTCGAAGATCAAGCCGGTGCACCGCTGTTGAATGTCTTTGGTGGCAAGATCACTACCTATCGAAAGCTGGCCGAGGCCGCGCTTGAGCACATCAAGGGCGCGCTACCCGATAGCAACGCTGGAGCGGAATGGACGCAAATCGCACCCCTGCCCGGGGGTGATTTTCCGGTTGGTGATGTTGCAAAGTTGCGGGCCAATTTACGTGCAGATTATCGGTTTTTGGATGACGTATGGGCGCACCGCCTGATCCGCCACTATGGAACAGAGGCGTGGGAGGTTCTGGGCGATGCCACTGACATCTCTGACCTTGGGCAAAACTTTGGCGGCACTATCACGGAACGTGAGGTGCGTTGGTCCATTTCGCATGAATGGACGCAAAGTGCCGAGGATTTTTTGTGGCGGCGCACCCGGCTCGGCCTGTGTTTGGACAAGACCGAGATTGATGCGCTCACCACTGCCATCGCTGATATTATCAGCTCACAACATAGTGCAATTGCGTAAACTCCTGCCGCCAGGCTGAAACTTCCGGCAAAAGCGCCTCGGGCGCATCAGAGTGAAGCGCTTGTGAAATGAGCCCGGCTAATTGTTTCGCGTGGGCAGTTGTCATACCCCAACGGGTCAATTCCGGCGTGCCAATCCGCAAGCCATTCATGTCCCCCGCGACCTCGGCAATTGGCAGGCCAATACCACAGGCCAGAAGTCCCGCCTTGCGCAGTTTTTTGGAAGCAGCCTGACCACCGCCATAAGCGGCCGCTTCAAGCGCGAACTGATGCGAATGTGTGAAGCCCTGCGGTGCAGTAAATACCGGCTCGCCCAGATCCGCCAACGCCTGAGCCAAGGCCTGCGCCAGTTGGATCATCGATTGCGCATAGTCTTCGCCGTGTTCACGCCAATCTAGCATCGACACAGCAAGCGCCGCTGATTTGGCCGCATCAAAGTTTGCCGTCATCCCAGGAAAGGCGATTTCATCCAAACGCTGCGCCAGATCCGCTTCATTGGTGACGATCAACCCGCCTGCTGGTCCACCAAGGCTTTTATAGGTGCTCATCGTCATCAGATGCGCGCCCTCAGCCAACGGGTTTTTCCATGCCTTACCAGCGATGATCCCGCATTGATGTGCCGCATCGAACAGCAGCTTTGCACCAACGCTATCTGCGATCTCGCGAATCTCTCGCACGGGATGTTCAAACAGGTTCAGGCTACCGCCGATGGTGATCAGCTTGGGCTTGGTCTGCTGCGCCAGATCCCGTAGAGCATCGACATCAACTGTATAGCCATCAGCACTGACCGGAGCCGGAATGGCATTCAGCCCATAAAGACCGGCACAACCCGCCCCGTGGTGAGTGACATGCCCGCCAATGGCCGCGGGTGGCGCGATAATCGTATCACCAGGTTTACAGACCGTCATAAAAGCATAGAGGTTCGCAATCGCGCCTGAGGGCACGCGGATCTCTGCATATTTGGCATCGAACACTTCAGCGCAAAGCTCTGCGGCCATCACTTCGATTTCTTCGATCGCCTCTAGCCCCATTTCATACTTGTCGCCGGGGTAGCCCAGCGAGGGACGTGATCCGATACCTGAAGACAGCAAAGCCTCAGCCCGTGGGTTCATCACGTTGGTGGCTGGATTGAGGTTGAAACACTCACGTTCGTGGATCTCTTTGTTGCGCACGGCCAGCGCATCAATTCGGTTCAATGTCTCAGAACCGGTCAGGACCGCAGTCGCGTTAGCAATGTCTTGTACACGCGTCTCGCAATGCTCGGGCACCCAGTTTCGCTTGGATAATGTCATGATGGATCTCCTTTGCAGCGACACTGAAGTGTCTCGACCTGTGGCGCAAACCAGATTATCTTAGATCTGAGTTTAGAAAAACTAAGGCTAGAAAATGTCTATTATCCCACCCCGCCCCAAAGGCCCGCCCCTCAATGCCCTGCGCGCGTTTGAGGCGGCGGCCCGATTGGGCGGGTTTGCCCAAGCCAGCGAGGAACTCTGCGTCACGCCCGGTGCGATCTCACAACATATCAAAGCGCTGGAGGACTGGACCGGCACACCTTTGTTTCAACGCAAGGCGCACGGGGTGATGTTAACCGAAGCCGGTCAACAACTGCAGCCACATTTCACCCATGCATTTGATGCGATGAGCGATGCCACCCGTGCCCTGCGGTCCACGATGGCACAGCCAACTGTAACAATCGCCGCCTTGCCCAGTGTCGCGCAGCTTTGGCTTTCGCCGCGCCTACCTGCCCTGCGGGCAGCAATGCCCGGCACTCGGCTTACCGTTTTGGCGATGGAAACCCCTCCCAATCTGAACCGCGAGATGATTGATATCAGCCTGTTCATTCGCGCACCCTCCGGGGCTACAAACGAACATATCCTTACAGACGATCAGATTTTTCCTGTGTGCACACCCGAACTGGCGGCGCAAATTACCCGACCAGCAGATCTGGCGCAGCAAATGTTGCTCCATGACGAAAGCTGGTCTGGCGATTGGGATCTTTGGGCGCGGAACCATGGCCAAGGGTTTATCCCTGAACAGATGGGGTCAAAGTATTCTCTCTATAGTCTGGCGCTGGAAGAGGCACGCGCTGGCGCAGGCATATTGATCGGTCATGCACCACTTGTGCATCGGGATCTGGAAAAGGGAAATCTTGTGCGCCCTATAGGCGGTGCCGTTGCAACCAGCCAAGCGCTGATCATGGAAATATCTCCACCTCAGAACGTTGCTGAAGAGGTGTCAAATTGCGCTCAACACCTGTTGGAAAATTAGAGCATAAGATACAATTAGGATAGTGCTACTCATTTGAATTTGTCCTTTAAAATAAGAAGGTTCCAGCCCGCGAACAGGCTAGAACCCACGCCTACAAATGACAGCAATGAGACCATCGGACTCTTTAAAAAATGCCACCCAGCGAACACTCGTAAAGTAGTACAGTTATGAGTATGTGGATTATGCTGCTTTCCCTCAAGTCAGGTTTCCCTGACCTTTTCCCGGCTTACGGGTGGAAAACACCTTCAAAGACTCCTCTAAGGGCGAATTTGAGGCCAAAGTACCGTTTAAAAGCACTCAAAAGGGATATATCTGACCAGATCGTTTTCACGAATCTCAACCGGACCATCCGGCAGTTCGACCAATCCTTCGGCCCAGCTTAACCCGCTGACCCGGCCAGAACCTTCGGATTTGAACACCTCCACTCGGCCTTCGCGAAGGCGGGCACGCAGGTATTCACGGCGACCGGGCTTCTTGTTTTTAGTAAAGCCAGCAGGAAGGTCAAAGCCTCGTGGTGTCTTCCAGCCATGACCTGACAATAGGCTCATTGCCGGACGTGCAAAAATCAGCGTGCATACCAATGCCGCCACCGGATTTCCGGGCAAGCCGAAGACCGGTGTACCTTGCCAAAGACCCAATGCCAGCGGGCGTCCGGGTTTCAGCGCAATCCGCCATTCGGCCATTGCGCCAGCCTCGTTAAGTAGCGCTGAGACGTGATCCTCATCTCCGGCCGAAGCCCCGCCAGAAGTCAGGATCACATCGGCCTCGGCAGCGGCGCGATCAAATGCCGTCCGCAGGTCAGCGCGGTCATCGGCAATTCGCCCCAGATCAATGCCGACATAACCAAACTGATGCAGCAATCCATGTAGCATCGGGCGGTTGGCATCATAGATCTGTCCCGGTGCCGCCTCTGTCCCCGCCTCCACCAGTTCATCTCCGGTAGAAACGATCGCCACCTTGAGCCGCTTGTAGGTATCAACCTGTGACACGCCCGCAGATGCGAGCAAGGCCAGATCTGCCGGGGTAAGCCTGCGCCCCATGTCTAAAATGACATCCCCCGCCTGTACGTCCTCGCCCGCCTTGCGAGTATTGGCTCCAAGTTTGATGCCCCCGCGAAAGGCAACCTCACCCCCGCCCAATGTGACATCTTCCTGCAAAACCACCGTATCAACGCCATCTGGCAAAGCCGCGCCCGTCAAAATACGGATCGCATAGCCAGCGGGTACATTTCCATCAAAGCGCAAACCAGCTGCTGCGCGACCATCGACCAAGGGCAGAACCTGGTCTCCTTCACCTAGACTTGCAAAGGCAAAGCCGTATCCATCTACGGCCGTGTTTGGGTGTGGTGGGTTGGCCCGATTGGCGACTACGGGGGCCGCTAGAATACGACCCAAGGCCTGATCAAGGTCCACTCGCTCTGCTCCAACCACCGGGGTCAAGCGTTCTTGCAGCAGGGCCAGCGCCTCATCAACCGGGGTCCAGTCCACCCCGGCAGGCAAGGCGAAGCAGTCATTGCGTAATGGCGGCGGTTTGAGCGTGGTCACAAGCCCACCTCGCGCAGGATGAAATCAGCAATCGACACAGTATCATTCAAATCGAATACAGGACGATCAATATCCAGCGGCACATCACTGGCGACGGCGCGTATGGTTGGATCATCCGGAGCAATAAGGGAGTTACCAGTCTCAGCACGATGCGCCTCGACCTTGGGGTGCTGGTCGCGTTTGTAGCCTTCGACCAAGATCAGATCGACTGGCGCGAGTTTAGATAGTAACTCTTCAAGCGTGGGTTCATCTTCATTCCGCAGCTCGTGCATCAGAGCGAAGCGGTTTCTGGAGGCCAACAACACCTCGGTCGCGCCGGCGACGCGGTGACGGTGACTGTCTTTGCCAGGATGATCGACATCAAAGGTATGGTGCGCGTGCTTGACGGTAGAGACGGTGAAGCCCCGCGCGGTGATCTCGCTCACCAACCGTTCCATCAGCCCAGTTTTTCCAGCGTTCTTCCAGCCCGCGACGCCATAAATTCTCATCTCATATCCCCAGCATCGCCCGTGAACTTGGCCTGTGCTTGTTTTAGGTCTTCGGGCGTATTGACGTTGAAAAACGGATCACCCGCATCATTGAACACGGTCTCGCGTCCATGGTGTTTATCGGTCCAGATCACCACCTTGCGCAAGCCATCATTCAAAGCGGCGCGCAGGTCGTCCCGCAAAGCCACAGGCCAGATGCCAAAGGTCGGGTGACGGATCAGGCCAGAACGGCTCATCGATTTGGTCTTTTCGCCCTCAGCGCGAGGCGTGGCGGCCAAGGCGAGGCGGTGGTCCATGCCTTCGGAGGCCAGCAAGAGCTGCGGCACCAGATCGCAGGGAAAGAACGGCGTGTCGGCGGCGACGGTGACAATGGTGTCCACCCCCTGCTCTGCTGCCCAATCAAGCCCGGCAAGGACACCGACCAGAGGTCCGGCGTAGCCCACGATACTGTCGGGTAGAACGGGAAGCTTGAGGTGCGTAAACCGCGTGGCATCCCCATTAGCGTTCAACGCCAGACCCGCCACCTGCGGTTCTAACCTATCAATCACATGATCCAGAATGGTGCTGTCTCCAAGGGGCAACAGCCCCTTGTCCCCGCCGCCCATGCGCGTGGCCTGCCCCCCTGCGAGGATGATGCCGAGAGGCTGAGTCATTGGCTATCTCCACTGGCCGCCTGATGCCAGCTTTTCAGTTGATTAACAGCCTGTGTTTCTGGAAGCGGCAACGCAAATAGCTGTGAGGGCATGGTGGCAAAAGCAGTTTCAAGAATGAGAGTTTTTTTGATGGCATCAATTTTATCTACCACGTGCCATTCAGTATACCACCTCCGCCCAGCGCAACTCATTTCAAAACCTTTGGAATCAAATTCATAAGACACTTCTGAACCTAGGGGATATATTCTGTCTTCATTCGGCTCTGTTCTGTTGACGAAATTGCGCAACCACAAACAGCTTATGGCGGCTCCCAAAAACAGTGAAACGGTAGGCCCATAGCCGGAGAACATATCTGGATTACGAATAATAATCGCACCACCAAATGTGATGATCGCAAAAATCACGCAGGCAAATACACCAGTGAACATGGCGAAGTAAGCAATGATCAGAAAGAAGAATTTATGTTGATTCTTCGCAAGTTTCCTCTGCTCCCGTCGCCATTCTTTCGTGATGTCATAGGTTATCGAAATACTCTCTGTCATTCAGCACCCTTCCGCCCGGAGCGCTTGTCCTCATCCGCCACCTGTGACGGGTCGGCGTCGCGCAGGAGGCGTTCCTCACCGCTGAGGCAGACAAAGCGTTTACCGCGCATGCGGCCAATCAAGGTCAGGCCAACCTGGCGTGCGATTTCCACGCCCCAGGCGGTAAAGCCCGAGCGCGAGGCCAGAACCGGGATGCCCATCAGTGCGGTTTTGATCACCATTTCCGAGGTCAGTCGCCCGGTGGTGTACATCACCTTGTCGGCGGCACTGACCTGTTCGGCGAACATCCAGCCCGCAATTTTGTCGACGGCGTTATGGCGACCCACATCCTCCATATAGACCAGTGGACGATTTCCCTGACACAGCACTGAGCCGTGGATAGCCCCGGCCTCAAGATAGAGCGACGGGGTGCGGTTGATCTTGGCAGCCAGCGCGTAGAGGTCAGAGGTTTTCACTTGCAGGTTTGGCAAAGCAACATCCTCCAAACCCTCCATCATGTCGCCAAAGACAGTGCCAACCGCGCAGCCCGAGGTACGGGTCTTTTTCTTGAGCTTCTCTTCATAAGTCGTCTGGCTATCGGTCCGGACCACTACGATTTCAAGATCATCGTCATAGTCGATCTTGGTGACGGTTTCCCCGTCGCGCAACATGCCCTGATTGCGCAGGAAACCCAGCGCAAGATATTCAGGATAATCGCCTATGGTCATGGCCGTCACGATTTCCTGACCGTTGAGGAAAATCGTCAAAGGGCGCTCTTCGACCACCGCGATCCGGGTGATCTGGCCATCGTGATCAACGCCCTCGACCGCACGGGTCAGGCCACCCGCATTTGGGTTGGGGGCGATCAGATAATCGCTTTGATCCTCAGAAACAGCCAATTGATCCTCCTGCAATAAAGCGTTACGCCGGTGCGTAGATTATTTGCCAATCTAGGGCCGAACTGTGCCAACGGAAACCACGAAATCGATCTTCTTCAGGGGTGTACGCGATGCGGCCCCGTTTTTGCTGGTTGTGGGCCCTTTTGCCCTGCTTTTTGGCGTGGTCGCGACCGAGGCGGGACTTTCTGTCTTTGAAACGCTGAGCTTTTCGGTGGCCGTGATTGCTGGGGCAGCACAGTTTACCGCACTGGCCCTGATGGAAGATCAAGTGCCAACCATCATTGTGCTGATTTCTGCGCTGGCGGTGAACCTGCGGATGGCGATGTATTCGGCCTCATTAACCCCCTATCTGGGTAGCGCAACTTTGGGCCAGCGGGCCGTGGCGGCCTATTTTCTGGTCGATCAATCCTATGCCCTGTCGATCCTGAAGTTTGAAACCAACCCAGACATGACCATGCCGCAAAAGCTGGCGTATTTCTCAGGCACCGTCGCCGCGGTGTGCCCATTTTGGTATATCTTCACGCTAGTCGGTGCTTTGATTGGCGAATCCATCCCAGACAGTCTTGCGTTGGATTTCGCGGTGCCGATCACATTTCTTGCGCTGATCACGCCTATGCTGCGCAGCCGCGCGCATGTGGCCGCCGCGTTTGTTTCTATAGTGATGGCATTGCTGTTTGCATGGCTGCCCTTCAATCTGGGCCTACTGGTGGCAGGCATCACCGCAATGGTGACCGGGGCCGAGATTGAACGCCGTACCACCCTGCGTAGCGAGGGCGGCGCATGATCGACAAAGGCACACTTTGGCTGGTGATCATCGGGTTGGGTGTCGGCAGCTACACTATGCGGTTTCTGTTTCTGGGGCTGATAGGTGGCCGCGCCTTGCCGGAATGGGTATTGCGGCATCTACGTTATACAGCAGTCGCTGTCTTGCCGGGGCTGGTGGCGCCGTTGGTCGTCTGGCCCGAAGCGACGGGAGGCAATCTGGATGCACCACGTATGATTGCGGCCGTTGTCACGATTGTGGCCAGCCTTGTGACCCGCAATGTGGTCTTGTCAATTATATTGGGCGCGCTCAGCCTTTATGGCGGGCTGTATCTGCTGGGATAGGACACCCCATCCCAGCAGCAAATTTGCTTAGCTTGGTGCTTTGGTTTTGCGCAGGTAGGGGAAGATGGTTTCGAACTCGCCAAATTTCGCTTTTGCATCCTCGTTGGATACTGTCGGAGGGATGATCACATCTTCACCTGGCACCCAGTTGGCGGGCGTGGCAACACCTTTGCCTGACATCTGCAACCCGTCGAGCGCCCGCAGGATTTCAGCAAAGTTACGACCGACTGTCATCGGGTAGGTCATTGACAGTTTGAGTTGCTTATCTGGCCCAATAATGAAAACCGAGCGAACCGTCGCACTATCAGCCGGGGTGCGGCCATCAGGCAGGTATGCCTCGGCCGGCAACATGTCATAGGCCTTGGAAACGTCAAGCGCACCATCCGCAATAATCGGAAAACCAGCCGAAGTGCCCGCATAGCTTTCGATGTCTTTTTTCCAGCCCTTATGCTCTTCCACACCATCGACGGATACGCCGATCACCTTGGTATTGCGCTTGGCCCATTCGTCATTGAGCTGTGCAACCGCACTGAATTCAGTAGTGCAGACGGGTGTGAAATCTTTGGGGTGGGAAAACAAAATTGCCCAGCTGTCTCCGATCCAGTCGTGGAAATTAATCTCACCCTGATCGGTCTGCGCGGTGAAGTTTGGAACTGTATCATTAATCCGAAGGGCCATTTTGGCTTTCCTTTCCAGGCGATTATGGTTGTTTCAATTCAAGATGATCCATGTTCTGATAGACTGGACAATTTTCAAAGCCCATTGGCAACCCGGAATGCAATATCAAGCGGCGTATCTGCACCAGATCATTTGCGGCGCATCGTCCGTCATTTCCCTCCAAAAAGCAATGCTGGCAGTTTTTCATGAAATGTTACCACCTAGGACCTATGGATCGGACTAAAACCTTCAGCGGCACGAGGATAAATCACGATCTTCTATCAGTTGAGTCGTGACATTATTGCTCTGAACCGGTAAATCAGCACGGGCCGACATAACCAATCAACGCAGCGTTGGCACATTTTGTTGGGTATATAGAGACACGGACCTGTCACCAATCTGCCTTAACGGAGACAGAAAGCCATTTTAATTCATGGCAGGAAATTTTTGGGCTCCACATGATTGACGTATTTAAAAAGCTCTTCATCCTGCTGAGCCCACGCGAGCGAAGCAGATTTTATGTTTTAACTATATTGTTGATTGTGGTCGCCTTTGCAGAAGTGTTCGGCGTTTCAACCGTTCTGGTATTGCTCAAAGTCTACTCTGAACCGCAAATTCTGCTAGATAACGGGGCTTTGGCCTGGGCCTACGAAACATTCGGCTTCACAACGCTATTTGCCTTTCAGTTGTTTATCTCATTCGCAGCTTTGTTGATCGTCTTGATAGCACAAATCATTAAAGCCGGCGGCAACTACGCTATTATCCGGTATTCCGAGATGCGCGGACATGCCATTTCGGTCAGATTGTTGCGCTCATACCTGCACCTGCCCTATTCGTGGTTCTTAGAACACAACAGCGCAGACATCAGCAAAAGCGTTTTGGCAGAGGTACACCGTCTAGTTGGATCGGTGTTGATCCCTTGCCTGCAACTGATGGCAAATGGCTTGCTTGCCCTCGCGATCGTCACCTTTTTGGTAGTGCTTGATCCGGCTATCTCGATCACAGCTGCGGGGCTTTTAGGTGGCAGCTATGTGATGATCTACCTCGGGCTGCACAAATTGCAGCACCGTCTTGGCCAACGGACATTAAAGGCCAACAAAGACCGGTTTCGCGTCGCGAATGAAGCGACCGGAGGTATTAAAGAAGTCAAGCTCATGGATCTGGAGCAACACTATATCCAACGTTTTAGCGAACCTTCGTTTGAATTTGCCAGCGCGAATTCATTGGCTGTGGTATTGCGACAGCTGCCGCGCTACGCGCTGGAAGCACTGACATTTGCAATGCTGTTGGCGATCATGTTGTTCATGCTCACACGCCATGGCGGCGATCTGACGGCTGCAATTCCAATCTTGGGCACATTTGCCTTTGCCGTTATGCGCTTGCTGCCCGCGATGCAGCAGATTTACTATAACCTTTCTTCGATCCGCAACAGCAAGCCGCTTCTGGATCAAATTTCCCAAGAGTTCACCAGCGCCAAAGAGAGCCATCCAGCCCAGGCCGGCGCAGGACATCAACAGAAACGGATGGTGTTCAAAAAATCGCTGGAAGCGCGTGGCTTGTGCTTTTCCTATCCCAACACCTCGCGCCCATCGTTAAACGATGTCAACTTTTCCATACAGGCCAAAACAACAATTGGGGTGATCGGCGGCACCGGGGCTGGTAAAACTACATTGGTGGATTCTCTGCTTGGGCTATTGATTCCAGAAACCGGACAGTTCCTTATAGATGGCACCGCCATCACCCCCGAGACAGTTAGCAGCTGGCGTCGCTGCATCGGATATGTTCCGCAAGTTATTTATCTGACGGATAGCACCGTAGCAGAGAACATTGCCTTTGGCATAGAACCCGAAAACATTGACATGGCTGCAATCGAACGTGCCGCCAAGGCAGCCTCGTTACATGACTTCGTCATGGATGAATTGCCTCAACACTATCAGACAATTGTTGGCGAACGCGGTGTTCGTCTTTCCGGCGGTCAACGGCAGCGCATTGGGATCGCACGTGCCCTATATCATGATCCTGAATTGTTAATTTTGGATGAGGCGACCTCGGCACTGGATAATCTGACAGAGCGGGCTGTGATGGATGCGGTACGCAATATTGGTCATGAGAAAACAATCATCATGATTGCTCACCGCTTAAGCACAGTGAAAGCCTGCGACCTCATTTTCTTGATGGATAAAGGGCAAATTATTGCCAAGGGCACATTCGATGAATTGTTATCAGAGAACAGTCATTTCAAAGAACTTGCCTCAGCTGGATAATCGTGGTCGCTGGATAACACGACTGTACCGCCACCAACTCAAGCTGGCGAGATCAACAGAAACAGTTGAAACTGTTCTTTTTTAGATGAGTGACCTCTGGCGCACTTTTTGATTTTCTTTTTCCGTCTGGAAGACGGAGAGTTTAAACCAAATGGTGGAAGCTAAAAGGCATTTCACCCCTATATGGTCTGCGCAACCAATTAGCCTCTAAATACATGCCTACCAGCCACGCAACTTAACTTTGTTTACAAATTCTTAATGAATCAATTTTAGCGATAGTATCCACTGAAGATAACACCCAAGGGTATTCGCTATGAAAAAGAGTGCGGATTATAAGTTCCCCAACCGGATCATGCGCTATATGCAACGCACTGGATTTTACAACGATCGAAATCTGTTCTGGTCATTTTATGAACCTCGCAATTTCGGCGACTGGATTGGCCCATATCTGTTCGAAGCCTACACAGGGCAGACCCCGATGCATTTTGCGCCGCAATTGGGGGGATGGGCAAAAGCCACCTTTTCAGCAGGTAGCATTCTTAGAAATTCACTCATCCCAAACACCGCCACAATTTGGGGATCTGGAATTATCAGTGCTGCAGATACATTTCCCCGACCTAAAAATGTACTGGCCGTCAGAGGGCCCCGCTCCAAAGCACGGTTGGAAGAGTTGAACTATCCTACGACCAACACCTTCGGGGATCCCGGAATTCTAATACCGCAAATATACAATCCCCAAGTTGCACCCAAATTCAGAGTGGGCCTGATTCCGCACTATGTTGATTATGAGGCTATGCACGCAACTTATGCAGATTTGTCCGGCCTCAGGGTCATTGATGTCAGGCGTGATTTGGAAAGTGTCATTGATCAAATCTTGTCGTGTGAAATGACCCTGTCGTCATCATTACATGGGATCATCTTATCCCATAGCTATGGACGGCCTTGCCTATGGATCGAGTCCTGGAAAGGTTTGATTGGGGACGGTGTTAAATTTCTCGATTACTACGAAGGAGCAAATGTTTTCGGCGTGACCGCTAAAACGTTACCGCGACATGCCTCACTCTCACATTTGGAAGCCATGGTATCAGATTCTGTCATGACGGACCTGGAGGCCTTACGAACCCCATTGCGTAGGGCTTGTCCGTTTGGGCAACCGAACCTAGTCGCGAAAAATGAAATCATCCGTCTGAAGGGATTGATCCCGTTCATGTTTCAACGAACCTGAGGGGGCACGAAGTACGGCAGTGTCCTGTTGGGTTGGGTGCGACATCGCCTCGCCCTTTGGTGTAAGGAGAAGGTGGAAGAGTCCCGCGCGCGTACCGATCAGTTGATCAGGAACCAATCGCGCCCGCAGCGATTTCTGGGTGTTCCGCATGTTTTTGCCTGTTGTATTATTTTTTTGCTCTGGCAGCATCATACATTTTTGACGCAAAAAGTTAACGTTTATTAACTTTTAAAACTCAAAATGGGCTTTATTGCACTTTAGCCTGTTTGGCAGATCGATAAAGTCCCGGAAGAATCCGAAAACAAGCCGCATACCTTTTTGCCAGGCGGGCAGGGTTGGTCATCATCCGCCACAGCCATTCCAGAGCCAACTTGCGCACCCACATCGGTGCACGACGCTGGGTACCTGCGATAAAATCAAGCCCCGCACCAATGGAGACAAAGCCACACTTTGGTGCAAAATCAGCAGCAAAGGGAGCAAAAACTTCCTGTTTTGGCGCACCAAGCGCGAGGAAACATAAGCCTACCTCACTGTCACAAAGATCTTGAGCGATTTTATATGCCTCGTCGCCCGTCGGATCGAAACCAAACCTTGGGGCAATTTTGATACGAACCTCTAACCCTGGAATCTGTGCCTCAAGTCGTTCCGCTGCAGTTGCAAGCGTCTGCGATGTTGCCCCGACCAAAGCAATCGGCACATTCGCTTTGGCGGCGACCTCAGCGATAGGCGCGATCAGGCTTGATCCAGGCACCAGATCGACCGACTGACCCATGACCCCCCGGAGCCAGACAATCGGATTGCCATCTGCCACAACAAGATCATGCCTTTCATAGGCCGTTTTGAATGCATCATCTTGCCCCAGTTTGACGATATGATCGAGGTTAAGTGTCGCAACGGTAAAGCCTTTCGAAGACGCGAAGTTCCGTGCAACCTGATCAAGCAAAGCCTGCTGGTCAGGGGTATTCACCAAGGAAAGGAATTTTATATTCTGGTCAATATCGCAATCGCGGCCCATGTGCGGTCCTGTTTAAGGTACGGTCTATACACCGGAGGTATCAGTGAGCAAATCGAGGAGCAAGTGGGTGTCATTTGTCTTAATTAGCCTTACCTCAGCTTCGACGCATAAATATTGAGTATCCTCTTAACAATGAAGCCAACCATGCGCACCCTTCCTTACCAACGACGCTCAGGACTAGACCTTGAACCCTCATGACGATGTGACCCTGCTCAACTCTGCTCAATCCACCCTTTCAATTCCTATTAAAGGCTGGCAGGCATTGCGCCAAATGCAGCGTCCGGATTATGTTGGCATGAGAACAAATACGCCTGCAGTCTTCTTTATCACTTGTGACAAAAACGAATGAAACAAAGCGGTCAACAGATAGTGCCTGAATGGCATTCCGAGCAGCTCCCTGCGGCAACGGTTCCCAGCGGAACCTTGATCTCAGCGCGCTCATATCTTGTCGACCGAATCGTTCCCGGATGCGAAGTCATTCACTTACCAGAAAGTGTGGCCGAAGGCGGTAAGTTGAAATACAGGCGCACAAATACGATTTTCCAATCGCAGACCCGCCCACGGCGCAATTCATTTTTTCCCACCCGCACTCAACCCGTTCCTCAAAATCGTATCGTTTTTGATTTTCGGCATCACAGCCCACATAACTGGGCGCATTTGCTGAACATGCACCTGCCGATTTTTTTCCACGTCACCGAACGGCTTGGTATTCCGTGGAACATTGCCCTGATTCTGCTGCCGCAAAAAACGCCCGGCTACATTTGCAACGCGCTTACCATGTTCGGTCTTGAACCTTGGCTAACGGATGACACCATTCAGGGGGACGGCGTTGAGATCGATATTGATCCTTGGGACAGTATTCGCCCGAGCAGATCAAATTGGTCTACCACGTCAACTGTTTTAACTGCAGTGAAATCGGCCACAGATCAACTTTCAGAATCGATGCCGCGACGGATCTTGCTTTTGCGCCGCAATACGCGAGCCATAAGCAACCCAGACGCAATTAAGACTCTGGTGAAACACTTAGGCTTTGAAACAATCTATCCCGAAGACCTGACCCCGGCAGAACAATTTGCCATCTTCATGAAAGCGGAGATGGTCATCGCAGTTCACGGTGCGGGACTGGCACCACTGCTTTATCGCAGCGACGACGCCCCACCGATGAAGCTGATCGAGCTGTTTCCATGTGGTCATATCACCAATGTGTACCGCTTAATGGCATCACAGGCCAATATGTCTTGGGTCGGTGTGCGCGGAAAAATGAAACCACAATATGTGGAACCGGCCTATACATTTACTAAGCCATTCAGAGCATTCTCTCTCGATAACTTTGAAGTCGATCCAATTTCTCTTAAGCTTGCATTAGAGACGCTGAAGGTAGCGACATAATGCGCAAATCTATCGCAAAACAGGGTGATTTCTCCCCAAGGTATTTGCAGGTCAAACTTGGCATATTTTTGTTTGCAACGGAGATCAGCAGCCAAATCATCACCCGAAAACGCTGCGGGAAACACCAAAAACACACACTTCAGAGGTGCATATGATTATCCCTAAAATCATTCCACCACGCAAAGCCCCCCCCGGCGACAAGGCGACCTTTGGTATTCCCTTTATCATTCATCAGACATTCATGACCAATGATGTCACCGAAAACATGTACAATGCGGCAATGCGGTGGGTCGAACTGAACCCCGAATTTGAATATCGGTTTTATGACAATGATGATTGCCGAGAATTGATCGAAACCAAATTTGACCGTGACATGCTGGCTGCCTTTGACAAGATTACACATGGCGCATTCAAAGCTGATTTCTGGCGCTACTGTATTTTGTATCTTCATGGGGGTGTTTACGCTGATATAGATACATTCACCCTGACCCCCCTGCTGGACCTGATCCAACCTAGCGATCATTTCGTTGCACCCCGTGAGCCCGTATTACAATACGGCATCACGAACAGTTTCATGTGCGTACGTCCCGGGCATCCATTTATGAAAGCGGCCTTTGAACGCGCCACTCGCGTTATTCATGCCAATACCGGGCCTTTCGATGGTTTCATGCTGACCGGTCCTGCGAATCTGGGGATGGCCGTTAATTCGCACTTCGGACAGGATGAAAAGGCCGTTTTCGAACTTGGCCAGCATTCTTACGATAGCAGTTCGCCATATCGCCTGCTTGAGATGCTTCCGCCCTTACCCGATCGCCCTCGGTGCATAATGGATGGAGAAACGATGATCATGTTCACTGAGTACCCTGAGTACCGGGACGAGCTCCGAGAATTCGGGATCCAGCACTGGTTGAATGATCCAGTATATAACGGCATTATTCCCCGCTTACGCCAAAGCACGGCGGGGCGGTTTTTACGCAAGTATGTGCGTAAAATCATCCCAAAGAAGATCTGAGCAATATTTCAACATTTGATAAAAAAATCACGACGGGCCACAAAGGCGGCACAGAGACAAGCATGATTATTCCCAAACACATTGCCCCACGCACCGCACCTGCCAATGCGGGCGTGTCCCATGCCATACCTTTCATCATTCACCAAACCTTTGAAACCAACGATGTCACCGAAAACATGTACAATGCGGCAGCGCGCTGGATCGATGGTAACCCCGATTTCGAATATCGCTTTTATGACAAAGATGATCGCCGCGCATTGATTGAGGCGCACTTTGGCAGCGAACAACTTGCCGCCTATGATAAGATCCGACATGGCGCGTTCAAAGCTGATTACTGGCGGTATTGCGCTTTGTATCTCCATGGTGGTGTATATGCAGATGTTGATATGTATGCACAGACGCCACTTCTGGATCTGATCGAACCGGAAGACCATTTCATTGCCGCGCGAGAACCCACTTTACGCCATGCGGTGGCCAATGGATTTATCTGCGTTACCCCAAAGCATCCTTTTATCAAAGCCGCTATGGAACGCGCGACGAAGCGCACGTTGGCGCAGACCGGCAACTTTGACGGCTATATGATAACCGGGCCTGGAAATCTGGGCATGGCCATAAATTTCGCTCAGGGCCGGAACGAAAATACAGTGCACGAAATCGGCGTAAACCAGATTGATGCGAGATCATCATATCGCCTGATCACAATGCTACCCCCCTTACCTGATCGTCCAAGGTGCATGGTCGATGGGGATACGGTGATTTTGCTGACTGAGTACCCCGAATATCGTGCAGAACTTGACCAATTCGGGCTGAAACACTGGCTGAATGATCCAATGTATAACGGGTTTATTCCCCGGATGCTTCAAAGCAAGGTCGGAAGATTTCTGCGCAAATATGTCCGAAAAATCATCCCAAAGAAGACATGAAGCACATGCGGGCATTTGATGAAATCTACCAGATCGCGGTGACCCGCAAAGGCAGCGTAGATGCCGTTGAAGCTAAGCTGTCCAAACCGCTTTCAGCCGAAGCGCTCGCAGCTGTATCAGATGATAGATGGTTGGCGATGATGGCAAAATGCATCTTTCAGGCTGGATTCAGCTGGAAAGTGATCGAAAACAAATGGGACGGGTTTGAGGCAGCTTTTGATGGTTTCGATATTGGGCGCTGTGCATTTATGGATGACGAAAAATTCGACGCCCTGATCAGTGATACCCGAATTGTTCGCAATGGCACCAAAATCGCTGCTGTCCGTGACAATGCCGCTTTTTTGCTGGAATTGCGTGCCGAAGGAGGGATTGACAACACATTGGGCAACTGGCCCTCAAGTGATTTCATCGGCTTGCTAGACATGTTGAAAAAACGTGGCTCACGTCTTGGCGGCAATACCGGGTCGCTTGCCATGCGCTTTGTCGGTCGCGACGGCTTCATGCTTTCAGGCGATGTGACCGCCCGGCTGATCGCCGAGGGGGTGATCGATAAACCTGCCACTTCGAAAACAGCGATGAAGGCGGTGCAATCCGCCTTCAACATCTGGATGAATCAATCTGGTCGCTCCTTGACCGAGATCAGCAAGGTTCTTGCCCTGTCGATTTAACCCAGCTTGCCAGCCAGCCCATCATCGATCAACTGCACACTTTCCTCGACACCGTACAACGCGATGAAGCTGCCAAATCGTGGGCCTTGCGAGGCCCCCAGTAGAACCTCATAAAGCGCCTTGAACCAGTCGCGCATCGGGTCAAACCGTTCGCGACCACAGGCAAAGACCAGCCCTTGCAATTCCTCTGCATCTGCCGGGCCATCCCAGTCGGCCAGCTTATCGCGCAGGTCCTGCAGTGCTTCACGCTCCAACTCATTTGGCGCGCGATAGGTTTTGTTGGGTTTGACGAAATCGTTGTAATACCGCACAGCAAAGCCCGCTGCGGCATCCAGATCCGGATGTGTCTCAGCCGCGGCCTCAGGCGCATAACGCTTGATATAGCCCCACAGCTGGTCTTTCTCTTCCGCACCCGCAACCGAGGCCAGATTGAGCAGCATCGAAAACGGCACAACCATTTTGCTTTCAGGTACATCGCCGCCATGGATATGCCACACCGGATTGTTGAGCTGCGCTTTGGTATCCTGTGTTAGATAGGCGCGCAGTTGCTGATGGTATTCATCCACGGCCTTAGGGATCACATCAAAATGCATCCGCTTGGCGGTTTTGGGCTTTTGATACATAAAGTACGACAGGCTTTCGGCGCTGGCATAGGTCAGCCATTCATCGATTGATACACCGTTGCCCGAGGTCTTGGAAATCTTCTGACCATTCTCATCAAGGAAGAGCTCATAGGTGAAATGCTCTGGCGCTTTTTCACCCAACACCCGGCAGATCCCGTCATAGATCGGCGTGTTGGTGGAATGGTCCTTGCCGTACATCTCAAAATCGACGCCCAGCGCAGCCCAACGAGCCCCGAAATCAGGTTTCCACTGCAGCTTGACGTTGCCACCAGTGACCGGCAGCGTCCATTCCTTGCCATCTTCGTCGTCAAAGGTGATCGTGTGGTCGGCAACATTCACAGATTTCATCGGCACATACAAAACCCGGCCGGTTTCAGGGTGGATCGGTAAGAAGATCGAATAAGTTTGACGGCGTTCTTCGCGCAGGCTTTTGAGCATGATCGCCATGATATCATCATAGCGCTCAACGCAACGGCGCAGGATCTCATCAAACTGGCCTGAAGCATAAAACTCGGTCGAGCTAATGAATTCATAATCGAATCCAAAGGTGTCCAGGAACCGGCACAGCATCGCATTATTATGCGCGCCAAAACTGTCATGCGTGCCAAACGGATCGGGCACCGAGGTCAAAGGCTTTTGCAGATGCTCACTCAACGATTCTGAATTAGGAACATTGCCCGGCACCTTACGCATGCCGTCCAGGTCATCCGAGAATGACACCAGTTTAGTAGGAATATCGCTGATCTCTTCGAATGCACGCTTGACCATCGCGGTGCGTGCCACCTCACCAAAGGTGCCGATATGCGGCAAGCCCGATGGGCCGTAGCCGGTTTCAAACAGGACATATCCCTTTTCTGGCGGGGTCTTTGCATAGCGTTTGAGCACCCGGCGGGCTTCTTCAAAAGGCCAGGCTTTGGATTGAAGGGCGGCGTCGCGCAGCTCAGACATAGGGAATCTCCGGTTTTTCTTGGCGTATTGTCGCGCACAAGATCGCACGCTTCCTATTGCTCATGGCCCACACAGTCAATATTCTGCACCGCAACATTGATGCGAAAGGAATTTCAATGACCGATCAGATCCCTCACCCTCTCAGCCCACAGGACTGCCTTGTCGTGGTGATGATCGCCGTTTCGGCCTCGGATGAAACCATTCGCACCTCGGAACTGGTCAAAATCGAGGTTGCGATCAACAACCTACCAATCTTCGCAAAATACGATCTGGATCGCATGCGGGTCATGGCACAAACCGTGTTCGATCTGTTCAGTGTCGAAGAAGGGCTTGATGCGCTGTTTGGCTTGGTTCGTGACAACCTGCCCGAAGCCCTGTTTGAAACCGCCTACGCGCTGGCTTGTGATGTCGCCGCCGCTGATGGCACGCTGGACGAGGCAGAGCTGCGCATTTTGGAAGAGATCCGCTATGAGCTCAACATCGATCGCCTGCACGCCGCCGCGATTGAACGCGGGTCACGCGCACGACATATGACGATGTGAAACGCGCTGGGAACCGCCGCTACATCATCGCGCAGCATTTCCGTACCATCAATCGGCGGGCCCATCATTTAGCACTGAGGCCTAAACTAAGTCGCGTTCAATTATCGTGTGACTGTTCCTTTCATCGCTTTGGCAGACTACAATGATAGTCGAGGCAACAAGCAGGAGATATCGATGCATACAACCACCTTTGTCACACTAGCAGCGCTATTTCTGGGGGCCATTTTACATGTAGCACCAGCACAGGCCGCCTCGCTTGGGCAACACGAGGTATATGGCGTCGAAGATGATGATATGCTTAAAATGCGCGGTGGGCCTGGAACCGGCTACAGCGTGATCGTTGGCCTACCGAATGGAACCGTCTTACGTGTTCACAGCTGCGAGCGGACCGGTAGCACCCGTTGGTGCCACGTTTCTTTGGACCGGGCGCGCGGGTTAAAGGGGTACGTTTCCTGGGCGTATCTGCGAAAAATGTAACTGTTGGGTGGCGCACGTTCGATGCGCCGGTAAATTTCAGGTACCGACAGACAGCGCTTTTCCACCTGGGTGGTATCGTTCATTTATAGCCTTGGCCGTACTTCGCGCCGCATGCCCACTCTTGTGGGTTCAATTAAACAGCTACCTGCTTTCAAGAAACTGGTGCGCCTCAAGAATGGTCTTAGTCAGCCCGTCAAAAAAACCTGACACACTGACATCGATAAGGCCTGCGGCTGGACGCGTTTCATCGGCAATGACGTCTTCGGCCGATGTCACAACAAAAGGCCAGCTTGGACCATTGAGCAACTCTCTATAACTCGCGCCTTTCCCATGCTTCAAAACGTTGACCGTCAAATAATATTGCTGAACCCTACCCGCTAGGTCAATTTCCCCAGCCTCCAATAGCAATGATTTTAGTTTGCGCGAAAATGGGCCCCGTTTAAAATGGTGCTGCATACGCGCCTCAAAAAGAGAGAAGATATCAACCGCAGCTAATTCGATTGCAACAGTTGCAGTGCGAAGTTCTTCGATTTGGGCGTCAGACGCGTTCTGGCCATCCATGAGTTTCAAAATTTCTGAAACATGTTCTTCTGATACTTTTACACTGGCCTGCGCTGCAGCAACCAGTTCAGGCACACTCTGCGAAGCTTCCATCATTCATTCTCCATAAGGTGCCACCTCCCTTAAACTATGCAGTTCGGGATGATAATGGCGGATTGGATTAATTCGATTGGGAAAGCTCGGTTCATAAAGTAGGTTCGAGGCGTTGGAACACGTTTTTTTTCGAGACTAATGTCCGCTTTGCCGTCTTTTGCGTCCTGATCTGGCCAAATGTCTGACCCAAATTCAGATTAGGCGGTGTCAATCCAGCCACAAACCATCTATGACAGATTGAAATCTGGAAAGGATCCACCGTGCCTAAATCAAAAAAACCTAAGGCAAAACGTGCAGGCGCAAACCCTGTCCAGAAACCTGGTTGGTATCAAGCGCTTAACGGCGCGGCAGGACAGCATGCTGAAAAACCAAGTAAGACAGGCAAGAAGGCAAAAAATAAATCAGCCTAAGCCTGCTGTGGTGTTCAACCAAATTGACGTGATGACAGCATTGACAGCCTGAGCTACTGAAAATGGATATTCACAGGTTTTCATACATCACACAGCATTTCGAAGGCCTAACTTGAACGTCAGCTCAGGGAATTATTCCTGAAGCACAGCTGTTTGAATAGCATCATCCCAACCGAGATAAAGCACATCTCGATCACGGATGACCGGGCGCGCCATCACCTTGGGTTGGGCCGCGATCTGCGCCTCTGCCTCTGAGTTTTTCAACCAATTATTGAGCCCCCGGTAGTCATTCGACGTCCGGTCCACGAGCCGATCTCCGAACTCGGTAATCAGCTCAGACAGCTCTGATTCACTCAGTGGGTCAGCTCGGATATCGCGAAAGATGATATCCTTGCCCTCTGCTTCCAGTGCCTTTTGGGCCTTTTTACAAATCGCGCAGGTGCTCAATCCATAGATTATCATGTCGCAATCTCCCTTAGCGATGTTCTGGCAATCTCGTGCATTAGGGCAGCCAAATCAACAAGCTTGCGGCTACTACTGTTCGAGTACAGCGTATATCACACGCTTTCGACCTTAAACTGTCGTTGGAACAACTCTCAGTTCCCTCCGGTCCATTCAAAAACACGACACATTCCCATGTCGCATTCCGACGCGCGCGAATGAAATCCACCATGCAGGTTACTTTCAAACAGCTAGGACGCCAGCCATGAACACCCACTACCGTGACGCACGCAAAATCGACCCAACCAAAGGGGACACTCTTGGTGACAACACCCCGAACGACAAAAACCGCGTCGAGATTGGCCCGACGCAACTGGCATTCACGGAATGGGAAGCTGCCGGGCTACTATTGCCTGACCTGCAGAAAATGCGCCGCCATCGCTGGGAGCGGCTGACGAAGTTCGTCAATGATCGTGGTTATGCCGGCGTTTTGGTGTTCGACCCGCTGAACATCCGCTATGCCACTGACAGTACCAACATGCAGTTGTGGAACACACATAACCCGTTTCGCGCGCTGCTGGTTTGCGCTGATGGCTACATGGTGATGTGGGATTATAAAAACTCGCCCTTCCTTAGCGAGTTTAACCCGCTGGTACGCGAGCAACGCTCAGGCGCGGATTTGTTCTATTTTGATCGCGGTGATAAAATTGACGTCGCGGCGGACATCTTCTCAAACGAGGTACGCATTCTGCTTGAGGAACACAGCCCCGGCAACAAACGTCTGGCTGTCGACAAAATCATGCTGCACGGGCTACGCGCGCTTGAGGCCCAGGGTATCGAGATCATGGACGGCGAAGAGCTGACCGAGAAATGCCGTGCAGTCAAAGGCCCCGATGAGATCTTGGCCATGCGCTGTGCCAGTCATGCCTGCGAAACAGCCGTGACCCAGATGGAACGTTTTGCACGCGAAAACGTCCCCGGCGGGGGAGTTTCCGAGGATGACATCTGGGCTATTCTACACGCCGAAAACATCCGTCGTGGCGGCGAATGGATCGAAACACGCCTGCTGGCATCAGGCCCGCGCAGCAACCCTTGGTTTCAGGAATGCGGCCCACGCATCGTGCAAAACAACGAGATTGTCAGCTTTGATACAGATCTGGTTGGTAGCTACGGCATTTGCGTCGACATCAGTCGTAGCTGGTGGATTGGCGATGAAAAGCCACCAGCCGATATGATCTATGCGATGCAGCACGGGCATGAACATATCATGCAGAACATGGAAATGCTCAAACCCGGAGTGATGATTCCGGAGTTGACAGCGGGCACCCATGTTCTGGACGATCAGTTCCAGAAGCAAAAATACGGCTGCCTGATGCACGGCGTCGGCCTATGTGATGAATGGCCGTTGGTCTCTTATCCTGATCAGGCAGTACCCGGAGCGTATGATTACCCACTAGAAGCGGGTATGGTTTTGTGTGTTGAGGCACTGGTCAGCCCTGAGGGCGGTGATTTCTCGATCAAACTGGAAGATCAGGTTCTGATCACCGAAGATGGTTATGAGAACCTGACCAAATACCCGTTTGATCCAGCATTGATGGGCGAGGCCTAAGCCGCGCGTCCACAAAGTTTGGCGAAGGTGAGATTATTACATACTTCACCTTCGCGTGACGGCAGGGTCATAATACTGGTTGTTCGCGAGGCACTTGCCTAGGTTCAGTGGGTCTTTCCGTGAAAGGGTCCAACATGCCAACCGAACGCTTTACCTTTACCGGCCATGCTGGCCACGAGCTTGCTGCCCGCCTTGACCTACCCGAGGGGCAGCCTCTGGCCACAGCGCTATTTGCCCATTGCTTTACCTGCTCCAAGGATATTCCAGCCGCGCGCCGGGTGTCGGCCCGTTTAGCAGGTGCCGGCATCGCCGTATTGCGATTTGATTTCACCGGCCTGGGCCACTCAAAGGGAGAATTTGAAAACACATCCTTTGCCACAAATATCAATGACCTATTGCTGGCCGCCGAGGCGCTCAGTGCACGTGGCATGGCACCGGGTATGTTGATTGGTCATTCACTGGGTGGTGCCGCCGTGTTGGGAGCAGCCCGTAAAATCGACAGCGTTAAGGCCGTGGCAACTATCGGCGCACCATTTGATCCGGGCCACGTCACCCATAATTTTGGTGACGCATTGAAGAAAATCGAAGCGGATGGCGCAGCAGAGGTCATCTTAGGTGGTCGCCCAATCCGTATAGGGCAAGGATTCGTAGAAAACGTGAAAGCCGAAAACCTGACCGATGACATCGCCAATCTTGATCGCGCGTTACTGGTTCTACACGCCCCGCTTGACGCAACTGTTAGCATTGAAAACGCGGCAGAGATTTTCAAAACAGCTAAACATCCCAAAAGCTTTGTCACCCTCGACAACGCCGACCATCTGATCACGGATGCCGCTGATGCCGAATATGCCGCCGAAGTGATTGCGGCGTGGGGTGCGCGCTATTTGCAATTGCTCCCCCCGGCACCGCCGCCAGGCGCACCCGAAGGCATTGTCCGCGTCTCTGAAGCTGACCCCAAAGGATTTCTGCATGATGTCAATTCAGGACCAAAGCACCATGCACTGGCGGATGAACCTGTGGCTTATGGTGGAACTGACCAAGGGATGACCCCCTATGGGTTTCTGTCTGCAGGGTTAGGGGCTTGCACATCAATGACCATCCGGATGTATGCCCGCCGCAAAGGTTGGCCACTGGAGCACGTCAGCGTTGAGGTGAACCACAACAAGGTCCATGCTCAGGACGCCAATGCCCGCAATGATGCTCAAGCTGACAAATTCACCCGGGTGATCCACCTCAAAGGTCCGCTGAGTAAGGATCAACGCACCAAGCTGCTGGAAATTGCGGACAAATGTCCGGTACACCGCACGCTAGAGCGTAGCTCTGTTGTGGAAACCCGAATGGGCTGAACTGTTACGCCTTGACCAGATCCGGCGCGGGGGCCTGAGCCCCCATTTTTTGTGCAACGGCAATCGAGCTGCACATCTCCTGATGTAGGCGCTCGATCTCGTCCTGCTGCCCCCCAATCACGAAAAACGGTGTGCCCGATGTCTGCGTGCGAACATACAACTTGGCATTGCCTTTCGGGGTTGTTGGGCGAACAACATAGAAGCTCTCAATGTCATCAATGCTGATCGTCCGAGAGACCCGCCCCTGATCATTGATGTTGATGCGGGTCAATTCCAACGTCCGCTGCATGATATTCAACCGCATTTGGTGGCGAAACCCACGGGTGCCATAGGCAAAAATGATCAATCCCAGCGCCACGGAAATCAAGGAAAGTGAACGACTTGAACTCACCAGCTGAGCCGAGGCATTGTCTGGCAACAAGGCTTGCAGCATGATGGCGCCCACGATAAAAAACACCCCAGCCAAACGCAGGGTGACTTCGGTCATGGCCTCAAGGCGGAAACGCTCTGGTCGTTCCCGCGCTGTCACTCCAAGGGCCGAAGGGAACATCATGACGGACCGCCAGTCCAGATCTCCCAAAACTTCAGATTGCTGCATCGCCGACTCCGTGTCCTTATCCCCGGTTGCAATCTCAGGGTTGAAAACGGCAAGAATACGGCTGAGGTGAATTTATGTTGAAACTTTTGCACGCACTTGCATTCAAGAGGCATTAAAAAGCGCTATTTCTCAGGTTTTGCAGCGAAATTTAGCGGCCTCGGCCTCAAACCAACCCACCAAACACACAACCGCAGGTGATGATTCTGTTATGGCACGGTGTTGTAAGTAATAAGATGTCTCACGACTGGACAGGCTTGGCCCGACGCGCAAAATATCGCCCCTATCCAAGAGATCGTCCACCAACCCATGCCAACCCAACGCGATACCTTCACCGTTCAATACCGCACGCATCAAAAATGGATAAGCGTCATAGGGTGACGGTTGACCAAATACAGGCATCGTCAGACCAGCCCGTGTGAAATAACTGCGCCACGTCAGAAACCCTGAATCCCCGACAGAAAAATGTAAAAAATCATTCGGATCCAGTTGAGACAGGTCAATTTGGCCTTCCTCTGACATTGAAACCTTATGACGCGCCAGAAAATCAGGACTGCACACTGGAAAGGTTTCGTCCCGGATCAAGGGCACAAAAGGCCGATCTGCAATCCGCGTGACATCCCAAACAACCGCCGCATCAATGCGCCGGAAATCCAGATAACTCATCTGATCCGTAGTAATCACCCGCACTGGAATGCCATCCATGGCTTTGCGTAACTCTGAGAACCGGGGCATCAGCCACTGGTCTGCAAAACCGTAACTACAGGCCAGAACCACGCCAGGCTCATCCTCTTGCGTCATGACCTCCTGCCAGACAGACGCGACATGACCAATACCCAACGCCACCGCATCTGCCAGCTTCTGCCCGGCCTCTGTCGGGCTGATTTTATTGTGATCCCGGTGGAATAACGCACAGCCCAACCGGCTTTCTAAGGTCGCGATATGGCGTGACACAGCAGGCTGGCTGAGGTTCAGCTCTTTAGCTGCCAGTGAAAACCCCTGATGCCGTACAGCGGCCTCCATCACCAACAAGGCATTAAGTGATCCGGTCAATGTGCGGGTATGCGTTTCCATAACAAAATGTAATCCAATGCATAGAATTATGTCCAGTTTATTGCTTACGTCCCGATGGCTAAACTGAGCGATGCAATTACCAAAATTCGAACAATGATTGGAAGCTCCGACATGAACCGCCCCCTCTCTCATATACGCGTTCTGGACTTTGGCCAGTATCTGGCCGCACCGCTGGTTGGCATGATGCTTGCCGATATGGGAGCTGAGGTCATCAGGATAGATCCGCCCAACGGGCCCGCCTTCGACGATCCGGCCTTTGATATGCTATCGCGCGGCAAAAAGCCTCTGACCCTGAATTTAAAATCAGAAGAAGGCCACTCAACCGCAATCGAACTGGTCAAACGCGCAGATGTCGTGCTTGAAAACTTCCGTCCTGGCGTAATGGATCGATTAGGCCTGGGGCCTGAAGCTCTGCGCGCCCTCAACAACCAACTGATCTATCTCTCCATGCCCGGTTTTGCCTCAACTGATACTGAGTTGGCCGACATTCCCGCATGGGAGGCGGTGATTGCCGCTTATACCGGGCAATTCACCGACATGGGATTGAATCGCCGCCTGATGGGCATCAACCCGTCGTTCACGCCGCTGACGCTCGCTTCGGCATACGGGTCCAGTTTCGGCGCAATGGCGGTGTTGTTCGCGCTGAATGCGCGCGAGACAAATGGCGGCGACCACATAGAGGTACCGCTGGCAGCTGCTTTGCTGGAAGGATTGATATACAATTGCGAGCAGATCGAAGACTATCCAGAACGTTACAAATCTCCACGCGAGGTGGAGCTGGATCGCCGCGCGGCCGAAGGGTTGCCGATGAACCTGAAGTTCGAGGAACTCTCTGAATTCCTTGATCCTTTCTATCGCACCTATACCTGTGCCGATGGACGCGGATTCTATGTAGTTAGCGGCTCAGTCGCGACGCACCCACACCGTGTTCTGGAAACTTTGGGGCTTAAGGATCTAGCCGATGAGCTGCCCGATTTTTCGGCCTACCTGGACACCGCAGATTGGCCTGCAGAATGGTCTATGCGTAATTATCCCGTCGGCGCATCTGATCGCGCGCGTGTGTCGTCGGCAATGAAAGCCGCGTTTCTGACCAAACCGGCCCACGTATGGGAGGAGCTGTTCGGCACAGCCAAGGCCCCAGCGACCGCCCAGCGCTTCACCAAGGAATGGCTCAATGATCCACACGCTCTCGCCTCTGGCCTGATCTTGGAAGTTGAAACCACCCGTCACGGCATCATGCGCCAAATGGGCAATGTGGCTTGGATTTCGGAAGATGGTGCCGCAGCTCAAAAAGCGGATATCAGACCTGCAAATCTTGCGGCGCTCCTTTCCGAACCAGAGCGGCCCTCTGGCTCCACACAGACCGGCAAAGGCTGGCTCGATGGCCTCAATGTATTGGACTTGACCAATGTGATCGCCGGCCCAACGATTGGCTCAACTCTGGCGCGTTACGGCGCCGATGTTACACTGGTGCAGCCAGTTGAGCCTTCGGTTGATCCATGGAATACAGTTGTGTTCGGCATTCATGCGCAGCGCGGCAAGGAAAGCATTCTGCTCAATCTGCGCACTGACGAAGGTCAAGAGGCTCTGAGCAAGCTAATTGCCGAGACCGACGTCATCACCATGAACGGCACGGATGAGCAACGTGATAAATTGGGGCTATCGCCTGAGCGGCTAGAGGTCCTCAATCCGCGCCTTATTCTGGTGCAGCTTGATGCCTTTGGCGGGCCATTGCGCGGGCCTAAATCTGACCACCTGGGTTATGATGATCTGGCGCAGGCTGCGACGGGTGTCATGACCCGCTTTGGTGGCAGCATGAAAACACCCGAAGAGCACGCCCACTTTGGCACGATTGATGTGTTAACCGGGTTTTGCGCCTGTATTGCCTTGGGCGGCGCGCTATTACGGCTGCGCGAAACCGGCAAAGGCAGCATTGCGCGCGCTTCGCTTGCGGGGGCGGGCAACCTGATACAGACACAATTTATGTATGACTATGAAACCCGCGCCCCATTTGATGAGCCATCAGGGCGCGAGGCTCTGGGCTGGGGGCCATTCTACCACTGCTATGAGGCCGCGGATCAATGGATGTTTTTTGCCGCCCCAACGGAGCGATTTGCAGCTTTAGCGCAATGCCCTGACACCGCAGATCTGGTAAATGTGCCCGAGGATGAACTGCAACCTGCCTTGGCAGCACGTTTCAAAACCAAGCCATTGATCCATTGGCGTGCGGCCTTTGCACAAGGGTCCAGCACAGTTGTGCCATTGGCCTCACTGCATCAAACGCGCGACGCGTCTTTGCAATTGGAAAGTGGCGGCAACATCGATCTCACGCAGTCCACATTCCGGGTCATTCGACACGATCAACACCCGATGGGACGTTGGTGTGATCTAGTTGCGCCCAACGCGGTGCGATCACAATCCGGACACATCACCATCCCTGGCCCGATGCCAAAATACGGCCAGCACACGCACGATATTCTAATACGGCTGGGGTATTCATCCGACCAGATCAACGAAATGATCGAAACCGGTGCTGCCGGGGAAAACTGGTCAGAAAATTACCTGCCGGAATAATCCCCGATCAGGATATCTCATTGATAAAGGCATGCAGATGCCGGGCAACCTGATCCCCGGCCTCCAGCAACAGCGAATGTTTATAACCGTCCATGATCACCAAGTCGGAATCTGGCAGGGCGGCCTCAATCTGGCGGTTTAGGCGCGGATTGCAGCCGCCATCATTTTCACCAGTTAAAACCAAAGATGGCGCCATCACCTCGTGCAACCAAGGGGCCATTTCGGTGCCCGCGTAGATGCGGAAGACGTTCATGAAAATATCTGGGTCAGTTCCAATCACCTGTTGCAGGCGACGTTCGACCACATCGCCATGGTTGGCGATAAAATCATCGGTAAACCAGCGATCCGTAAGCGTGGGCAGAATTTGGGGGATACCCTTATCTTCCATTGCCTTGACCACTCCCCAGACCTTGGCACTGTCATCTTCGGTGCGAAAGGCCGCAGTAGATAAGAGGCCCAGCGACAGCACCCGATCAGGATAGCGCAACGCATAGGCCGGGCCGATCATTCCACCCAAAGAATGACCCGCGAAATGCGCATCTTCAAACCCGGTGCGTTCGCGTAGCCGCTCCAAATCATTGACCAGCTCATCAAGGCCAAATTCGCCCTTGGGCAAAGGTGACGCCCCGTGCCCACGCAGATCATAGGTGATGACCGTGTAATGCGGCGTCAGCTCAGGTAGTGCCTTGGCCCATGTGTTGCGCGCGGCCCCAATGCCGTGGATCAGAAACAGCGGCGGGCCATCGCCCTGAACCGTATATTCGCAGTCTATGATATCGCTCATCACATCACCTCAGTCTGGAAATTTGTCCGAGCACAGCGCGCCACCGGATCCCCAATCGCCCTTATCGACATCGGTGATCACCACATGCACGCTTTCGGGTGTGCCGCCTGTGGCATTTACAAACGCCTCAGTCAGTTCCTGCACCAAAGCGCGTTTTTGATCGACGCTACGGCCTTTGAACATTTCCACTCGGATGATCGGCATTCGGCTCTCCTTACTCGGTCTCGTGTGGGCGCACGATATGAAATGCACCGCTCATATAGGTCAAGGGCTTCTCTCCGGCGTTCGAGATACCGGTGACATTGCCGATGCAAATCGCGTGGCTGCCGTGGATGTGCCGATGGTTCAACGAACAGGTAAAGGCGGTAGCGCGCGGCAGCATGGGACCGAACTCGGTCTCGGTGATCTCAACCCCCTCAAACCGATTGGGGTTCGAGACATCCAAGGCCCCGGCAAACCGCGTGGCCAATCCTGCGGCATCTTCGGGCAGGATATTTACGCAAAACGCACCGTTTTCAGAAACAGTCTGGGCAATCCGGCTGTCGGCCTTGAGGCAAACCAAAACCGATGGCGGATCGGCGGAAAGCGAGGAAAAGGCACTAACCGTCGCCCCCATCTTGCCCGCAGGGCCATCGGTGGTGACAACGGTGACGGTGGACGCCACATGGCGCATGGCGGTGATAAACGCGTCGCGGGCAGCATTCATTGGGCAGCGACCCTGGCTATACGGCCTGTGAAGTGTGGCATAACCTCTTCAGCGAAACACTGGATCGAGTCCATTGTCTGGCTGAGCTCCAGTCCGAAATTCATGTTCAGGATGACGCGATCGATCCCCAGCTCGGCGTATGGCCCAAGCTTGTCGATCATTTCCTGTGGTGTGCAGATCAAAAGACTTTCCCCCAGTTCTTCGACCGTCTGGTCGCGTAGCAGTTCTCTGATCATACCATTGTCAACAATTCCGGGGCCGGTAAAGACATTATCGAAGCGGCTGTAATAACTATAAGCGGCTTCGATCTTGCGCTGGCGCTCGGCCGCGCTATGGGCAACGTGGGCCACCCGGCTAAGCGAGAGGGTCAGATGCGCGCCCTCCTGTCCCATTTCATCCTTGGCGCGGGTAAAGCCCCCAACCTGATCCATCAGCAATTGATGGTTACCCGACAGGGGTGTCGTCTGGATGTGAAAGCCGCGTTTGGTGCAGTGATAGATCCCTTCGGGATTCATCACCGCCATCATCATCGCAATAGGGCGGACCGGGCGCGGCATGACGGTAAGAGGATCAAATTGGTAGTATTTACCATCCCAACTGACTTCTTCCTTGCTCAGCAATGCCTGCAGAATATCGAGGGATTCATCAAATCGCTCGCGGGTTTCATCCATCTGGACACCCAACCGCCCCATTTCATAGGCAAACGCCCCACGCCCCACGCCCAGCATCAGGCGACCTTCGGTGAAGATGTCAGCGACCACCACCTCACCCGCATAGATCCGCATATCGTGCAGCGGCAGCACGACAACCGAAGTCATGATTTTCACCCGTTCGGTCATCGACGCAATTTTTGTAGCAAAGGTTAGCGGCGCCGGCATCATCAGAACATTGATAAGATGGTGCTCTGTCAAAGACACCGCATCATAACCCAACCGGTCGGCCAGTTGCGCCTGATCCAACATGTCGCGATACACACGGTCCCCGCCATAGGATTTATCCGGGTAATCGGCTGATAACTGTAGGCTGAATTCCATGTCTCACACTCCCTGATCGTTTGCTCAGAGTGACAGAGTTTTTAAAATCTGGAAAACGGATTTATTCTATTCATTAATTCAAAAATATTGCATTATGTAGTGTATGAACTTGGCAGCAATAGAAACTTTTCTGGCGGTCACCCGTGTTGGCAACCTTAACCGCGCGGCGGATGAGATGAACGTGACCCAATCCGCTGTCACGGCCCGGCTGGATGCATTAGAGCAGGCATTGGGTGCCAAACTGCTCAATCGCTCGCGCAAGGGCGCAACATTGACCAAGGCCGGCTATGCCTTTCTGGAACAGGCGGAGTTAATCGCCAGCACATGGTCCAACGCCAAAGCGCAGGCCAACCTGCCGCGTGGGGTAACGCAGCTATTTAGCTTTGTTTGCGCGCCATCGCTCTGGCCCAAGCTTAGCGAGAGTTGGATCGAAGGCTTGCGTCGGGATCATCCCGACACGGCCATTGAGATATGGACAGGGTTAAAGGACGACGCCCAGCGCTGGTTGCAAAGCGGGGTGAGCGACGCTGCTCTGTTGCCTGAGCCAATCACCGGGCCCGACTATGACCACAGGATATTTTCCACCGAAACATTGATACAGGTATCGACAGTAGAGCGTGAAGCGGTGCGGTGGGATCCGGCCTATATCTTTGTCGATTACGGACCAGCCTTTCGCGCCCAACACGCAGCCGCCTGGCCCAGTGGGGAAACGGCCTCGCTTTCTTTCAGCAACCCAAGCTGGGCACATGAATATCTATTAAAGCATGGTGGATCGGCCTACCTGCCCGAACGAATGGTGCGTGAGGATCTGGCGGCGGGTCGGTTTTTTGCCGTCAAAGGCAGCACCACTTTCACCCAGCGCAGTGTTCTAAGCTGGCGCAAGGCAAGCGAGGCCGCGTTTTCGTGGTTGGCGTCGAATTAATAAAGATATCCCGGTGCACCTTGAAGTGATTTGCTGATTGTTGTGCGGACCGTTATTCTTCCAACTGTGAAAGCCATGATCCTATCGCTACTCCTCGCGCTCGCCCCGGCGAATGCGCGTGCTTGTGAGCTTGCGCTGGTTATTGCCCTCGACGTGTCGCGCTCTGTCGACAAATCCGAGTATGTGTTGATGCGAAACGGTATCGGTCACGCGCTCTTAGATGATGAAGTCACCAATTTGATTGCCTGGATGCCTGGCGGCGTGAAAGTAACCGTAACCCAATGGGGCGGCGCAGGTCAGCAGCGCCAGCCGATCGCTTGGCGCCGCCTCTCGAATAAGCAAAGCGTCATAGAGTTTGTTGAAGATCTGATCGAGATCGATCGCGGTTTCTGGTATGCTGATACCTCGGTCTCAGAGGCCCTGCTACACGCTGATCTAATGTTCCGCCAACTCGGGTCCCCCTGTCGTCGTCAGGTGATTGATGTGTCGGGCGATGGCATTTCGAATGCAGGGCCAGAGGTCAACCCGATCTCAAATGCTGTCGCTGCGAGGGGCGTCACCATCAATGGTTTGGTGGTCGCAGGTGCCCGCCCTGATCCGGTTGTTTACTATCTTTCGGAGGTGATCCGCGGACCCTTGGCCTTTGTCGAAGTCACACACGGCTATGACGATTATGCTCACGCAATGAAACGGAAACTGCTGCGCGAACTGGCACCAAACCTTTCTCTCCTCGACTAAAGAAACCCACCGAACACATTAGTTAAAACTCTTAACGAAACACCCCAGTCATCTTGCGTTTCGCTGCAACAATCAATGTCAGTCAAACTAGCGGGCAAATAACAGCATATCGCAATGATCCTAGATGTATGCCAAGCGCGAGCATCGTTGCTCGTTTCAGTATCGATCTCTTTGCACTCAAACCAGATATCCGACAGCACTGGCCAAAGATGCTTGTGCCTGTCATATCATTCCCAAACATTCATACGTCATGACAAGGTCCAACATGTCCCAGATCATCGAACACTTCGCTGAAATTTCTGATCGCTATCGCGCATTGTTTGTTGATCTGTGGGGCTGCATGCACAATGGCATAAATGCCTTTCCCGAGGCGGTGGCCGCGATGCAGGCTTATCGCGCCAAAGGCGGCATTGTGGTGCTGGTCACCAATTCGCCCAAGCCCCGCGCGGGTGTGGCAGCGCAGTTGGGGCAGTTCGGCGTGCCTGATGATGCCTATGACACCATCGCCACCTCGGGTGATTCAGCGCGGTCAGCGATGTACACTGGCGCGGTTGGGGAAAAGGTGTTCTTCATGGGCGAGTGGGCGCGCGACGAGGGGTTTTTTGAACCACTGGAAGTGATCGAAAGACCGATCACCATCAGCCGCGTGCCGCTAGATCAGGCCGAGGGCATCGTCTGTTGCGGTCCGTTTGACACCATGGCGGACCCGGATGTGAACCGGCCTGATTTTCTCTATGCCAAGCAAAAAGGCATGAAACTGCTCTGCGCCAATCCGGATATGGTGGTAGATCGCGGCGAGCGGCGCGAATGGTGTGCCGGTGCCTTGGCCAAGCTTTATACCGAGATGGGCGGTGAAAGTTTGTATTTCGGCAAGCCCCATCCGCCGATCTATGACTTGGCCCGCCGTCGTCTGGCGGCCATGGGTGAAAATATCGAATCATCTGACATTTTGGCCATCGGCGACGGAATCCACACCGACATTCGCGGCGCAGTGGGTGAGGATATCGATTCTCTTTTCATCTCTGGCGGGCTTGCTGCAGGTGAAACCAAGACCGATTACCAGCCCGATCCAGAGGCCCTAAGTGCCTATCTGGAAAAGGAAATGATGGCCCCAACCTACACAATTGGCCGGTTGCGGTAGGTAAAAATAACACTTGATTTTCTGCACCTGCAAAGTAATAAAGTTCCAACATCAGTCATAATATGATCTGAAAGTTACTCACCCGACTGCATCGGAGGGCCGGATGTTGGACAATTTGCCTCGTGGAACCATCACCATTGAAGAGATCGAGATGGGTATGGTGCGCAGCCTGCGCAAAGTGGTTACCGATGAAGACATTGAAATGTTTGCGCAGATCTCAACCGACCGCAATCCGGTACATCTGGATGATGATTATGCCCGCGATACAATATTTGAGGGACGCATCGCCCACGGCATGCTAACCGCTGGATTGATCTCGGCCGTAATTGGTGAGCAACTGCCCGGTCATGGCACAGTCTATATGGGTCAATCCCTGAAGTTTCTGGCCCCTGTGCGCCCTGGCGACATGGTTCTGGCCGAGGTCGAAGTCATTGGTATCGACCACGCTAAACGCCGGGTTCAGCTGGATTGCCGCTGCAAGGTCAATGGCAAAAAGGTTCTGATCGGTGAAGCCACCGTTCTGGCACCGTCTGGCAAGTTCGACTAATTTTGAACGGGCGTGAGGGGCACTGCCCCTCTTGGCCTTTGACCAATTCACCCCGGAGTATTTTCACAAAGGTGAAAACGGATTGCCCTTATGGTGTTTTCAACACCTGTCGGAGCGCCGCATAGTCCGCAAGGCCAAAACTCTGACCCATGGTTCCGTGCCAGCGATCCGCAAAGGCCGCGCGAATGTGATCGCTGATCATATGTTTACCTTGTCCCGCCTGCCCCTGATTAACCTTGGTTGAAACGCCATCCGTGGGCAGGTTGCACGCGGCGTCCCGTGCATGGCGTAGCAGATGATCATCAAACTGGTCACTATGCGCCTTCATGAATGCAAAGCCTGCCTGATGTGTTGCGAGCTCAATCACCTTAGGGTCAGACACGCCCATGAAAGCGGCCACCTGCCGTACTGCGGCGGGTAAATCAAGCTTCATCTCCTCAAACGCCAGTAACAGAACATCTGCGTGCGCGCGTTGCGCCCACCAGCTTTGAGCATGGTGCCAGTAACTGTTGGAGGGGTCCCGTTCTAGAAAGTATGCTGCAAAATCTTCCAGCGTGATTGACCCAGCCTCGAATTGCCAACCATCAAAGAATTTGTACAATGAGACCATCGCATCCACCGGATCGCGCAGAACCACGATATAGCGCCCGCCTTTGGGGATCTCATCCCAGCTGAGATGGCTTTTGAAGGCACGAGGATGGGCAACCTGTGGCGCATCCACATCCATACCCATATCATGCGCCAACTCTAACCAGGGCACCACCTCTGTGATCTCATCAAATTCCATCGCGCCGCCGGTGCGCAGCCCATGCACGATCTGCTGCATCCATGTGGTGCCGCATTTGGCAAAGGGGCTGATGAATATATCAGAGGCTGCGGGCTGGTAAGACAACCCTTGCTGCACGCCAGTCTCCGTCGCGAAACCCTTCAAGTTCTGTCGGACACCATCCATATCTGTAGGGCGTGCTCTGGTCATCACTGTCTCCGACATTGTTTTGCCATGCCTACAATATTGCCTCGCAGTTCACCAGCATCCCGCTTGCACCTGACAGGTGATATCGCTACCCCTGCGCCATGCGCATTATTCGTGATTATAACTATATCGAGCCTGAAGACCGGGGTGCCAGTGTGGCGATCGGAAATTTCGATGGCGTGCACTTGGGCCATCAGTCCGTGATCGACCTTGCCCGTGCCGCCGGATCACAGATTGGCGCGCCACTGGGCATCATGACGTTTGAGCCACATCCAAGGCAGTTCTTTGCCCCAGAAAGCCCGCCCTTTCGCCTGATGAGCGCTGAGGCTCGCGCCAGTCGTCTGGAAAAATTGGGCGTTCAGCGGCTCTATGAGTTGAACTTCAGCGCCACGCTGTCAGCGCTTACGCCTGAGGAATTCGCCCGTGATGTAATTTGCGAGGGGCTAGGCCTGCGCCATGTTGTTGTGGGGGCTGATTTTTGTTTCGGAAAGGGTCGCGCTGGCAATGCGCAGGATCTTATCGACTTTGGCAAACAGTTGGGTTTTGGTGTCACCATTGCAGAGCTGATCGAAGGCGACCGAGGCGAGGTATCATCGACCGCAATCCGCAACGCGCTAAGCGAGGGTCGTCCCCGGGATGCCGCCAGCATGCTGGGCCATTGGCACCGCATTGAGGGCACGATCATCGGCGGTGAGCAACGTGGGCGCACCTTGGGCTACCCAACCGCCAATATGTCGATCGAGGGCCTCCACCCGGCCAAATTTGGCGTCTACGCCGTTCTGGTGGATGTACTAGATGGCCCGCATAAGGGCCTGTATCATGGTGCCGCCAGTATCGGCACCCGCCCGATGTTTAATGGTGAGATGCCCAATCTGGAAACCTTCCTGTTTGATTTCTCAGGTGATCTTTACGGCAGTCACATGTCGGTTGCTTTGGTCGATTACCTGCGCCCTGAAGAAACCTTTGATGGGCTCGAGGCCTTTGTCACCCAGATGGGTAACGATTGTACTCGCGCCCGCAGCATTCTGGATGCCCTATGACCGATCCAATTGACCGCACTGACCTGCGCGCGCGTTTTTGGGAAAAAACACCGCTGAACAAGATGACCCCGAAAGAGTGGGAGGCTTTGTGTGATGGCTGCGGCAAGTGTTGCATGAACAAGCTGGAAGACGAAGACACTGGTGAAGTGGCCCTGACCCGCGTCGCTTGCCGCCTGTTTGACGATAGCAGCTGCCATTGCGCGCAATATCCGATCCGGCATCAGTTCATCCCAGAATGTATCACCCTTAGCCCCGACAACATGGAGGAAAACCTCTATTGGATGCCGGAAACCTGCGCGTACAAACTTTTGTGGAAGGGCGAGCCGCTTTACAATTGGCACCCGCTGATTTCCGGTGATCCGAATGCGGTGCACACAGCAGGTGTCTCAATGCAGGATCGTACTGTACCAGAGTTCGAAATTGACGAAGACGACTGGGAAGACCACGTGATCGAGGAGCCATTGGGATGAATTTCGGATCAGACAACTGTGGACCAGCACACCCGGCAGTTCTGGACGCTGTGATCAAAGCCAACAGTGGCTATCAGGCCTCCTATGGCGCAGACACGGTCATGGATGGCGTGCGCGCCCAAATCCGCGAGATTTTCGAAGCCCCTGAAGCGGCAGTTTACCTTGTTGCCACCGGCACCGCCGCCAATTCATTGGCACTTTCATGTATGGCTCAGCCCTGGGATACTGTGTTTTGTTCAGAGATGGCACATATCCAACGCGACGAATGCAACGCCCCAGAATTTTACACGGGCGGGGCCAAACTAACGCTCGCTGGCGAAGGCGATAAGCTGACCCCCGAAGGGTTGAAAACTGCGATCACAAGCTGGGTCAAGGGCGACGTCCATGTCTCCCAGCGCGGCCCACTGGCCTTGACCCAAGCCACAGAAAACGGTCGCATCTACACAGTGGCCGAAATCGAGGCGCTGACCACGGTCGCAAAGCAATACAGCCTGCCCACATACATGGACGGCGCGCGGTTCACCAATGCGCTAGTTGCACTGGGCTGCACACCTGCCGAGATGACGTGGAAGGCCGGGGTTGACGCCGTTTCACTTGGCGGGAGTAAAAATGGCTGCATGGGTGTGGAGGCAGTTATTTTCTTTGACCCTTCCAAAGCATGGGAATTTGAACTGCGCCGCAAACGCGGGGCGCATCTGTTTTCCAAGCACCGGTATCTGTCGGCCCAGATGCAAGGGTACCTGACTGATGATCTGTGGCTAGCAACGGCCCGGATGGCGAATGCCCGTGGTGCCTATCTCTCTAACCGTCTGGCCGAGGTAGAGGGTGCCAATATTCTCTATGAACCACAGGTTAACATGATCTTTGCCACATTGCCCCGCGCGACCCACCAAAAGCTGCACGCGGCCGGCGCTGTCTATGGCTTATTCGAAGGGCCGCTGGATGATGGTGATCCAAATGAACCGCTTCTCATGCGTCTGGTTTGTGATTGGTCAATTTCAGAAGCGGAGATTGACCAGTTTATTGCGGCGGCAAAGTAAGGGCGCCCTTACCCGCGAACCGCATCAATCATACGCTGCACATTGTCGGGATCAGCGTCTGGCGTGATACCGTGGCCAAGATTGAAAATATGTGGACCAGCTTTGAACGCCTCAACGATGCGACGCGTGTCCTGCACCAGCTCATCTCCACCCGTGACCATATGTCGTGAGGCCAGATTGCCCTGAACACAGCCCGCTGTTTGCACATACTCGGCCGCCCACTCGGGACTGACGGAATTATCCAACGCCACGCAGTCTGCCCCGGTTTTTTCATGGAAGCCGATGTAGCCGTCACCCGCTTCGCGCGGGAAGGCTATGATCGGCGTGTCAGGGTGACGAGCCTTGAGTGCTGCAATGATCTTGCGGGTTGGTTCAACCGCGTAGGCCTCAAAATCATCGCCTTTAAGGGACCCTGCCCAGCTGTCGAACAGTTTAACGACTTCGGCCCCAGCTTCGATCTGGGCGGACAGGTATTCGATGGTCGATTCGGTCAGTCGGTCGATGATGCCTTCAAACACTGGCTTATTTTCTGCCTTTAGCGCATGGGCGGGCCCCTGATCGGGTGTTCCACGTCCGGCAATCATATAGGTGGCGACGGTCCACGGCGCGCCAGCAAAGCCGATCAGTGTGGTTTCCTTGGGCAAGGCCTGCGACAGATTTCGTACAGTCTGATAGATCGGGGCGAGTGTTTCGTGAATATCCGCCGTAGGCTTCAGCTGATCCAGTTCGGGCTGACTGGTAATGGTCGACAAGCGCGGCCCTTCGCCGGTGACAAACCACAGATCTGCACCCAATGCCTGTGGCAACAGCAAAATGTCTGCAAACAAAATTGACGCATCAAAACCGTAGCGTCGGATCGGCTGCAGGGTCACCTCGGTTGCAAGATCGCTGTTATAACACAACGAGAGGAAATCTCCAGCCTCGGCCCGTGTGGCGCGATATTCGGGCAGATAACGCCCAGCCTGGCGCATCATCCAGATCGGTGGCACAGCTTGAGTTTCCCCCGCCAGCGCCTTCAGGATCGTTTTTTCTGCAGTCATGCCACCCTCCGTTTGCATGCGTGGTCACCTTATGGCGACAAGATGTCAAGCGCAGGTCTCTTGTAATGTCATTTTGCCGCGTCTAGACCGCTGGTATGACAATTACACTCCCTTCCCCGATCGCCCCTCTGAAACTTGGCACTCGCGGCTCGCCACTTGCCTTGGCGCAGGCCCATGAAACCCGTGAACGGTTGATGCAGGAATTCGACCTGCCCGATGCCGCATTTGAGATCGTGGTGATCAAAACCACTGGCGACAATCGCCAGATGATTGACGCGGATCGCCCGCTCAAGGAAATCGGCGGCAAGGGATTGTTCACCAAAGAGATCGAAGAGGCGCTGCTGAACGGCTCCATCGACATCGCTATCCATTCAATGAAAGACATGCCTGTGGCCCAACCCGATGGGTTGCTGCTGGATTGCTACCTGCCACGCGAAGATGTGCGCGATGCCTTTGTGTCACCGCATGTGGGCGCACTGGCTGACCTGCCCGCGGGCGCAAAGGTCGGCACCTCATCGCTACGGCGCAAAGCACAGGTGCTGGTGGCGTATCCGCATCTGCAGGTCGTTGAGTTTCGCGGCAACGTACAGACGCGTCTCAGAAAACTTGATGACGGCGTAGCAGATTGCACATTTCTCGCCATGGCCGGGTTGCGGCGTTTGGGGCGGGCTGAGGTGGCCCGCTCTGCGATTGAACCTGATGTTATGCTGCCTGCCGTTGCACAGGGCGCGATCGGAATTGAACGGCGCGCAAATGACAGCCGCGTGGCAGAAATGCTCAGCGCCATCCACGACACGCACACAGCGCAACGCTTGAATTCCGAACGCGCCTTTTTAACCGCACTTGACGGCTCGTGCGAGACGCCCATTGCGGGCCTTGCGGAACTGGACAGTGGCACCCTGCGCCTGCGCGGTGAAATCCTGCGCCCGGATGGAAGTGAATGCCTGAAAGACGATCAAACCGCCTCGATTGAAGACGGCGCTGAACTGGGCCGTGAAATGGCCGCGCGGTTACTGACGCAGGCTGGATCAGGGTTTTTCGACTGGCGCAAATAATCTGTTATACTTGAGTGTACTTTGCACTTGACGCAGCATTAGTGGTGGACTACCTAGCGCCACGGTTTGGCGGAGTAGCTCAGTTGGTTAGAGCAGCGGAATCATAATCCGCGTGTCGGGGGTTCAAGTCCCTCCTCCGCTACCATAGCACCCCCATTTTCATCAAAACATGAGATCAGCGCGGCCATATCGCCAACGATTTCGACAAGTATGCAATCATCCACCTTGGGAAAAACGATGATTTGTGAACCCAACACTCGCAAAGCCTCAAGAGTTTCGTTTTCAAACCAAGTTGATCAGATGCATCGACACGTGAATAGATAAACTGAATTTGCAAAACCCTCATTAGGGGCACCATACACGGCTCTAGCCTTGATATTGTCGCCGTGTATCGCTAGTCAAATGTGATCTAATTCATATAAGTATCGGTATGCACTCAATGGTCAAAGTGTCATTCATTTTTGTTGTAGATGGGCAAAAACACGAAGTGATGGCCACTTTGTTGGTGGCGTCTATTAGGGCACATCACGGTAATAACGTTGATATTATCGCCTACTCTCCGGCGAACAACATCGACACTCAGTCCGAGATGTTTATCCAAATGATGGCTCGGTATGATGTCAAGCGCAGCTTGTTTGACAATGCGGCACCTGGCTGGGCCACAGATTACCCTCATGGCAATAAAATCTTGGCCTGCTGTGAACCCCGCGACACTCCTTGGTCTGTGTTTCTTGACACTGACATGATTTTATCTGGCCCTTGCAACCTTGACCAAATATGCCAGGACAGAACAGTATCCGGAGTGCCCGAAGGCGTGCCGACGTGGGGGCGTGCGGATGAAGACTGGGTACCGCTGTACAGCTATTTTGATCTTCCCTTACCCTCTGAGAAAATACGCCTTACACGGGGCCGGCGCATCGCGATGATGCCCTATTTTAATGGCGGTTTAGTTGGGTTCTCAGAAACCGCAGGACCGGATGGGCTTCGATTTCCTGAGGTTTGGCTTGATACCGCGAAAACCGTCGACAACAGCATTAACATTGAAAACAAAAGACCTTGGCTGGATCAAATAAGCCTGCCTGTCGCGATATCCCGCGCTGGTGCGACACTTCATGTCCTGGATGAATTTCACAACTTTTCATTGTATCGTCGAAAAAAGGAACTGCCCGACGACATCAAGGTAATGCATTACCATATGCCTGCGCATTTTAGGGGAAACGACACGTGCCAAAACCTCTTGCAATCAGTAATATCTCAAACACCGGCGAGCGAAAAAGCGGCCGTTGAACACTGGTTAAAACATTTCACACGAACGCAATAAACGCTTCTCAAAAGGAGATTGGTTTGGCAAAATTACCGATTTGCGCCACAACACACGTCAAACATGACGCATTCTATTTGCAGAAATGGATTGATCATTATTCGTCAATTGTTGGGCGGGAAAATCTCTTTGTTCATTTGGATGGCAATGACTGGGAAACTGATGTCGACCTTAGTGGCATCACAGTCGAGTACATCGAAGGGTCGCCGCATCGTCGCATCAAAAATGATCGTTTCATCGCAGGCTATATGTCAGGTAAAGCAAACGCGCTTCGCAGAAAATACCAATATGTACTGCGCACCGATGTGGACGAATATGTTATACGCAGCCCAAAATCAGAACAGGATTTTGTAACCGCTCTTCGAAAACACAGTGACCGGGGATATATTTATGCCTTGGGGCTTGATGTGGTGCAACGAGGTTCGACTGAACCTGAACTTGTACGGAGCGAACCTATCTTAGGCCAACGCCGTTATGCTTACGTCTCGGATAAATACAGTAAACCTTTTGCAATTTGGCGCTGGAACAATTGGACCGGCGGCGCCCACCGGTTGATAAATCGACCTGTGGAAATAGATCCTGAATTCTATCTCGTTCACCTAGCGCTGAGTGATCAGAAGCTTGCGTATGAGCGCCACCTGACACGTGGCGGACCAGACGGCTTGCATGTATCGCACTTATCGCATCAACAAGGCAGGCTGTCGCAGATATCCGAGGCCGCCACACGGCCACTGTTGGAATTCGAAGAGGCCAAAAGTATCGGATTACGTGACTTTCCCTTTGAAGAAGACGGCAGCCCCGCAAAACGTTGCCGCAACAGCAAAGACCCGCGCGGGTCGTTTGAAGGGCTTTACACCACCATTCCACCCGAGCTTGCAGGCATTGTCTGAAAGTACGGAGAAACCGCGTTGTTTGTGCATTAAACACAGTGCAACATCCAAGCTGTTAGGATTTTCCCTTACTTTCGATTCTGACCCTGTTTAACATTCGCATTATCAGGGTCTTATCAGATACCTAAATCCGATCTTTTCGCTAACGAACATCAGTAAGATTTTGGAACTTCACGCTATGTCAGCACCCGCTTTACCCCCCTCTCTGGACTTTGATTCTAACCAACCTTTGAAGGGGCAGATCCAAGTCCTGAAGGATGCTGTTGTCATGTCTTGGGCAGAGGGCTCAGCACGCGGGGCATCACGCCCCGGGGGGGTCTATACAGCAAGCGGAGAATGGTCTGACGTTGCTAGCCTTTGGCGCAATCCAAACCATCGAATTATGCTACCCGCCCACCTTCCAAATGAGGATGAAATAGAAACACTACGAGGAACCTGGATGTTTGGTGGCATGATGTATGGCCATTTCGGGCATTTCCTATGTGAATCCACCAGCCGTCTTTGGGGGCTCGCACACAGTCCACTTCCCTTGGACGGCATCATTTATATTCCAAAAAAGAAAATGACTTGGCCTAAGCGGTTGCTCCACGGCCACGAAGGCTTTTTTGACGCCTTAGGTGTGTCAGATCTCAGTTTTATGCTATCGAATGCACCTTTGCGTGTCGAACACTTGGTTATACCTCCGCAAGGGTTTGGCATGCACGCGATGATCGCTGGTGCCCCAGAGTACAGGGATTTCATCCATGCTAATCTGGGCAAAAACATCTCTCCCGAAGGCTCCAAAATGTTATACATTTCTCGGAGCAGGTTGTTTGTGAAACGTGGCTCTATTTTGGGTGAAGCACAGCTTGAGCAACATTTGGCAGCTGAGGGCTACGAGATATTTCATCCGCAGGAGCATCCCATTGAAGTCCAAATCGCACGATACAAAGCTGCGCAGAAAATCATATCCTTAGATGGCTCCGCCTTACATCTCGCTGCCTTTTTTGCGAATAAAAACAGCTGTATCGCCATCTTGAACCGCCGGCCCGGCACTTTGATTAGTGACTTCAAAACGCAGCTTGAAAAATTTGCAGATGTCACCCCACTTTTGATCAACGAAGTTCACCGGTTTTGGGGGATCAACGGCAAAACGCAGCACAACGAATTATATAGTTTGATGAGCTTCCCGTGCATACAAAAAAACCTGAAACAAAACGGGTTCATTTCAGGCGGTGATACTTGGGCAAATCTAAACAGTGTGGAACTTGCCCAAGCTTTAGCTGACATCGACAAACGTCTAGAAGGTACGAGCGCCTTAGAAGAAGTCTTTGTCCGCTAAATTGGCATCACCTCCAACATGAAGCTGTCGCGTATTCGTACCAGCCCAGTGCCCATTTAATTCATCCTAGATTTGAAGGCCGCGATATTGAATTGCCTACTGTGGGTAAACGACAGGGATTAGTTTGTCGGTATTGAAACCCGAAATTGTACTGTCTCGAGACCGGGGTTATCGCTATAAAGACCAGCGTTCGAACGGTGATCTATGCTGAGCCCCATCCGCACACCCTTTTTGTTTTGATAGCCAATCTCAATGCCAGAGCGGAACTCAATCGGCCCTCCTAGGTCAGCACCGTCGCCGTCTTCATAAAGACCCGCCATGGCATGCAGCTGTGTATAGAGCCTATCATTTGCGATCGAATAGGTTACCGCCTGCCCAACACCAGCCCAAAGCTCACCATCACTGGTGGCTGAAACACCATAGATCCATTGGAATGGGCCTGTCGCAAAACCTGTATCGCGGCGATAGTAAACTTCTTCACCGACACTATCTTCTTGGAAGACAGTCTCGCCAACGGACAGGGTGTTGTAGGCCTGAACATCGTTTTTAGCGATACAGCCTTCATTCGGGCAGTGGTTAATCCCAGCGTCGATCAAGCCCGCGATCAGGAATACGACGCCAAACGTCCCGTCTGTAATGAATGCTAAATCTGACATATCTGTCTCCCCGTTTCTTTGCAGAATAAATGGAACAGATGTCTATCGGAGTCTAGTCACGGGTTTGTTGATTTTTTGAGTTGTCTTTGATTGGTCACATGTCGTGCGCGCAATGCATGCGGTTACGGATACCCAAGGCATTAAAATTTTCTGATTGTATTTTTTTTGGATGATTTTGTTGATCGCATTGAGAGATACAAAGATAGAGGATTTTACTAGGTTTGGCGGTGACCTACTCTCCCACGTCTTAAGACGCAGTACCATCGGCGCAAAGGCACTTAACTGCCGGGTTCGGGATGGGACCGGGTGTTTTGCTCTCGCTATGACCACCAAACCAAGAAAAATCCTCTGATGTCCAAGTCACGTACATTGTGTTGTGTATGCTTTTGATTTCGATTTGTAATAGTCTGGCTATTACTGGATCAAATCAAGCCTATSGGGCAATTAGTACCAGTCAACTGAACATGTTACCATGCTTACATCTCTGGCCTATCGACGAGGTGGTCTACCTCGGCCCTCAGGGATACCTTGTTTTGAGGGGGGCTTCCCGC